>NZ_JAJSRC010000050.1:0-21033 GCF_021283245.1 Pseudomonas sp. NMI760_13
GCAGCCTGCGACACCCATGTCGAGCGCATCGCCCTCAACTCCCGCGAACTTGATTCAGGTAACTTCGAATTCGGCTCTCCCTTCGAGGCCGTCTACCCCGCAGAGATTCTCGCCATCCTGAACCTGCGGCGATCACTGAAGCTGGCCAATCCCTTCATCGATCACCCATTAATGACAACCCCCTATGCGGCGCTCACCTGCCCGCCGGGCACCCGACTTGATAGGGATGAGTTGCTGGAACGCTTTCTGATCGCTGTCTGCAAGTACAACCCGGAAGCCATGCCAGAGGGGCTCTACGAAGCAGCACTACAGAAACCGTCATTAGGTTGACCCCAGCAATCATCCCATACGTCCACGGAGCACTGGTCAGCCACTCGGAGAACATCCTCTATGAGAAAGTCACCCAGCACACGCCTCGCGAAAAGCCTAGCCAATATCAAGATCTGGGCAGGTGGTGGTCTTATCGCCGATTTGGACACCATAGAATATTATACAAACAAGAACGAGCGCTTGGTGGTTGCCTGCGACGAAATATTCCTACTTGGAAAGAATGAGATAGGTGCCAGCCTACAATCCGCACCAGATCAGTCACATCTCGAACAAACTAATAAACTAGCAGCCGGAATACGTAAAATACTGATAGCTGACAGCATGATTATTCGAACCCTGTTGAATTCTAATTCGACAGGGATCGACGATCTGGACAACGTAACACATATTATGTTTTGTGCCCTTGCGACGGGACAATTTGCGATTATTGAGCCATTCCACCGGGCAGTATTCGCCGGCATTAACGGTGGGTATGGAATTGAGGACGGGCATAACCTACCTCTAGGAACCACGCTACGTTACGCCGCCTTCGGTCTAGCAATCATTGGCGACTGGCTGGGCAAACCACTGGACCTCGACAAGCATGCCCTGCCCCGTGACCCGGCCTGGGGTCAACTAGTCGCCCATTGGCGCGAGCCCGATCCAGAGAAACTGCTACCCATCCTGATGGCAGCCTGCGACACCCATGTCGAGCGCATCGCCCTCAACTCCCGCGAACTTGATTCAGGTAACTTCGAATTCGGCTCTCCCTTCGAAGCCGTCTACCCTGCAGAGATTCTCGCCATCCTCAATCTGCGACGATCACTGGGCCTGAGCAATCCCTTCATTGATCACCCACTGATGACAACCCCATACGCGAAGCTCACCTGCCCGCCAGGCACCCGGCTTGAAAAAGACGAGTTGCTGGAGCGCTTTATGGCTGCAGTCTGCAAATACGATCCACAAGCCATGCCGGAAGGACTTTACCAAGCCGTCATGCAAACAACCGAGGAGCCTTGAGCCATGGCCCGACACGGCGCGATTCGCAAGGGTGACCGTCACAGCGGTGGCGGTAGGATGATCGAGGGCCGCGGTGTACTGATCGATGGTGTGCCGCAGTGTGTGCTTGGCGATCGCGCAGCCTGCCCGCTGCACGGTGGTGAGTTCGCGCTGGTATCCAGCGCTGACAACACCGTGCTGTTCAACGACATCCCCATGGTGTTCGAACCTGCACAGCTGGCGTGTGGCTGTAGCGTTTTGTCTTCCTGTAGGCCGGGTAATGCCAGAGCGTAAGCCAACCTGGGGAGGTTGGCTGGCAGCGCCGACGCCATCGCGGGGCAAGCCCGCTCCCACGCTGGTATGTGCAGCACTGGGAGCTGTAGAGCGCCGGCAACGCCAGTGGCGTCATAGCGTAAGCCAACCTGGGGAGGTTGGCTGGCAGTGCCGACGCCATCGCGGGGCAAGCCCGCTCCCACGCTGGTGTGTGCAGCGCTGGAAGCTGTAGAGCGCCGGCACCGCCAGTGGCGGCATGTTTACCCCATGAACAGCCGGTACGCCGGATTCTCCGTCTCGTCCCAGTACTGATAGCCCATCTCGTCCAGCGCCTGTGGCAACCCGGCCAGTTCGTCGTCCGGCACCTCCAGCCCGGCGAACACCCGCGCCTGTGCCGCGCCATGGTTGCGGTAGTGGAACAGGCTGATGTTCCAGCGCTTGCCCAGGCGCTCGAGGAAGCCCAGCAGCGCCCCCGGACGCTCGGGGAACTCGAAGCGCAGTACCCGCTCGCTGGCGCCCGGCGCCGCGTGGCCGCCGACGGTGTGGCGCACGTGCAGCTTGGCCAGTTCATTGTCGGTCAGGTCGAGCACCTGGTAGCCCTGCTCGTGCAGGCTGGTTAGCAGTTGCTCCCGTGGGTCGTGCTGGGGGTGGGTCTGCACGCCGACGAACAGGCGCGCCTCCTTGCCCGGGTAGTAGCGGTAGTTGAACTCGGTGATCTGGCGCTTGCCCAGGGCCAGGCAGAAGGCGCGGAAGCTGCCGGGGCGCTCGGGGATGGTCACGGCGATGATCGCCTCGCGCTGCTCGCCCAGCTCGGCGCGCTCGGCGACATGGCGCAGGCGGTCGAAGTTGACGTTGGCGCCGGAGTCGATGGCCACCAAGGCCTGGCCCTGCAGGCCCTCGCGGGCCACGTAGCGCTTGATGCCGGCCACGGCCAGGGCGCCGGAAGGCTCGGTGATCGAACGGGTGTCGTCGTAGATGTCCTTGATCGCCGCGCACAACTCGTCGCTGCTGACCGTCACCACCTCGTCGACGAAGTGGCGGCACAGCTCGAAGCAGTGCGCGCCGATCTGCGCCACCGCCACGCCGTCGGCGAAGGTGCCGACCTGCGGCAGGATCACCCGCTCGCCGGCGGCCATGGCGGCCTGCAGGCAGTTGGAGTCCTCCGGCTCGACGCCGATCACCTTGACCTCGGGGCGCAGGTACTTGACGTAGGCGGCGATGCCGGCGATCAGGCCGCCGCCGCCGACCGGGACGAAGATCGCATGCAGCGGGCCGGGGTGTTGGCGAAGGATCTCCATGGCCACGGTGCCCTGCCCGGCGATGACGTCGGGGTCGTCGAACGGCGGCACGAAGGTCGCCCCGTCGCGATCGGCCAGTTGCAGGGCATGGGCCAGGGCGTGGGGGAAGCTTTCGCCGTGCAGCACCACATGGCCCCCCCGTGAACGCACGCCTTCGACCTTGAGCGAGGGAGTGGTGGTGGGCATGACGATGGTGGTCTTGATGCCCAGGTGCGAGCCGGCCAGGGCCACGCCCTGGGCGTGGTTGCCGGCCGACGCGGTGATGACGCCGCGTTCGCGCTGGGCGCAAGTCAGGCGCGACAGCCGGGTGTAGGCGCCGCGGATCTTGAAGGAGAACGTCGGTTGCAGGTCTTCGCGCTTGAGCAGGACCTGGTTGCCCAGGCTGACCGACAGGACCGGCGCCGCTTGCAAGGGGGTTTCGATGGCCAGGTCGTACACCGGGGCCGAGAGAATCCGGCGCACTTGCTCGGACAGCAGTTGCTGGGGCGTTGCCGGGGTACGCAGGGTGGCGCTGAGGCTGGTCATCGATGACTCCTGGTTTTTTTGTAGTGCCCAGGAGTCAGAGAGAAGAAACCCGCCTCCAGGGCGGGTTCAGTGCATGTGTGCGCTAGCCCGCCAAACTGATAATGGCGGTAATAATGCTGAGGGCGCGACGCTGCGGGAATAGGTTCATGGGGTGGGAAGCTAGCGTGGGGGACAGGCGCAAGTCAAGGACTTCAGCTTTGGCTCAAGCGTGTTGGTTTGAGTGTTTGTATGCGCATTTATTGGCGAGGGTGATCATCAAGGCGGGCCTGGAGATGGCCGGGCTGCCGGTGGGCGAGCCACGGCGGCGGGTGTTCGGGCTGGATGCCCAAGGCCGCGACCAGATGAAGACGCTGCTCGACGCCTTGCGTCAGGGCTAGTGTCCTGTCTCGGAAATAAGCTGTTCACTTTTGGCGGCGACTTGGATGCCCGGCCGGCGTTGCCACTCCTCGCCATAGCCCTGCTATGACTCGTCGCGGCGCCTTGGCCGGACACCCAAGCCACTCGCCAAAAGAGAACGTATTCCCGAGACAGGACACTAGCATCAGCGACGTGCCTGTGGGCGTTCGCTCCCACAGGCCATCTGCACGCTTGAGAACTCAACCCCGAACCCGGAGAATGTACCGACCCAAACGACCAGAAGCCATGGAAAAGGACCTTTCCAGTGAACCAGAAACAACGCGACGCCCTCAGCAAATTCCTCAGCTACGTACTGCGCCATGCCCCCGAATCCATCGACCTGTCCCTGAACCGCGACGGTTGGGCCGATGTCGACGCGCTGATCCACGGCGCCGGCCGGCAAGGCCATGCCTTCGACCTGCACGCCCTGCGCAAAGTGGTCGAGACCAATGACAAGCGCCGTTTCACCCTCTCCGACGATGGCCGCCGCATCCGCGCCGCCCAGGGCCACAGCAGCGCCCAGGTCGAAGTGCGCCACGTCGCCAAGACGCCACCCGCCCTGCTCTACCACGGCACCGCCAGCCGCTTCCTGGCGTCCATCGAAGCCCAGGGCCTGATCCCCGGCAGCCGCCACCATGTGCACCTGAGCGAGGACCCGCAGACCGCGCTGGCGGTGGGCAAGCGATATGGTCAGGCGGTGCTGCTCACGGTCGATACCCAGGCCATGTGCGCAGCAGGAACGGTGTTCTATCAAGCCGACAACGGTGTCTGGCTGGTAGACCAGGTGCCACCGGCCCATCTGTCACGCCAAGCCCTGTAGGAGAATGTGCAAAGCCTGGGACTAATGCGCCATCCCCAACTCCGCATCATCCATCAGCGCCTTGGCCAAGGCACTGAGGTAATGCGCCGCCCAGACCATCCGCGGGTCTTCGTCCATCACCCTGACCAAGGTCAGGTGACGCACATAGTCCATCGCAGCAATTTCCAGTGTTAACCTGGCCCTGTCCTTGCCCCTTCGTCCTCCGGCGAGATGAACATCAACAACCCTTCAGTGCTTCATATGCACACCAGATGCAATCGCGAACTTGCTCTGCGCCAAGATAGTAATCTGGATCGCTCTGAAGCAAACGCTCACTCTTCGTAAAAGCATCAAGATCGCCGAACAGCTTATCCAGCACGCCATAGGCCTCCTCTAAAAGAGGGGACTGCTCGCGTTTGAAACGCTCAAAATATAATTCGGAGAATTTCTCAATCGAATATTCTCCGTCCAAACACCCCTTGATCAGGGCCATATAAGGCAATATTGCCTCATCCATCTTCATCACCATAAACAAAGGGGTTCGACAGACTTAATCCATCACCGTTTCGCAAGGCAGGATTACCGCTGTGAAAGCGGGCGTGCTGCGCCCCAACTTCCCGTCCTCAGCACTGTGGGTGCCCATCAGCCAGCACCTCCCGTACCATGTGCAACCAACCAGAATAATCCAGACCCTCTGAATCTGGCGCAAAGAAGCAACCTATCTCCTGTACCACGAGATGTTCAAGCGCTTCCTCAGAGAAATTGAAGCCCAGCACCTCATCAATCTCTCGCACGCCGGCTATATGCATTTCCCTTGGTTCACCCACAAGCATATTGCGCAACGCTTCAGCGCTGTCGAAATATTCTTCTGGCCAGTCCTGATGAAAGTAACAGCCCAGCAAGTGAGAGAGCATGGGGAGCTTCATAAACACCTTAACTCAAAGAGGTGAAAGACGGGCCAAAAAGAGGACAGCTTTATTTCTTGCACTCATTTTTGACACATCCGCTTCCAACGCTCGACTACATCAGCACTTTCTTAGCACCAGACTTCGCAGCCGTCTTGATCATGCAACAGCATACATTAGAATAGAGCAAACAAACCTGCCCCTTCTCCTTTTCTCCGTTGCGACTCAAACACCGGAATTCAAGAATCGCTCTATCATGCCCCTATCGACTTCCCTGAACAAAATTTCAAGCTTATGTTCGCGCCCCTCCCCCCAATTAAGAGTTGCATCTCGCAAAACTTCTAAATAGACCCTCAACTCACTTTCCGGTAAAGCAGGCACCCCCTCATGAGCGATGATCACTTTTCGACAGGGAATCCACTCAAGATCTGTCAAACAATCATACAACGCATTCCAGTTAAACCCAAAATATCCAGGAAACCAAAGTCCATAATAAAGCGCCCTCAGCAATTCGGCTGACAACGCTATTCCGGGTTCTATACGCACATAGAAAGCTTCGACTGTATCGTAGGCCCTATGACTATCGAAGAACACAAACGGTGCTTGCTTATCTGAGTTCATTTTTTAGTCGCAATAGCCAACCTCACTCAAAAAGCCTCTTACCAACAGTCGGTCAGATTCATTTTTTGCGGCCTTATCCAGAACAGGAGTCAGATAGTAGAGCAGCAACTTCCTATCAGAAGTGCTTGCTGGAAGGTTGTCCCTGACACACTCAATAAATGTCTTTACTGACATAAACGAGGAAAACACCTCGTACCCTCTCGCACTGGAAAACGGTATCCTCTTAAAATAGTAGCTAGCCAATCGCCTTTGATCGGATCGTTTCCAAGAGCGGTGAGGAATCAACAACAGCGCCTCACCGTATTCCATGGATTCTAACGGATAGGTCCTCATTAGCCATTCAGCAGCCTGCTCTGAGCTCAGTGCTGCAAGGTGTTGACACAGCTGCTTATGCTGTTCATTCATAATACCACCTACCTTGGCTTAAACAAATCCTGCGGCAAACCCGAGTTCCCACTCAACGTAGCAGGAGGCTGATAATGGCCAGAATTGTTAGTCCATTGGGTTATTGTCCCTCGAACTGGCCCATCATTATTACCAAAACGTATAGAACCTGCATACCTTACCTCTCCTCCGCCACTCAAACCAAGATGGGTTGAGAAGTCCTGATTCGCATTTGGCCTGGTAACACGGACGCTTCCATCTGGCATAGTCACAAAATCGTATGCACCTGATGGTGTTAACCGTTTTCCGCTTTCAGTCTGCAGCCAGTAACGACCAGACTCATCTTGTACAAGTGTCCTTACCGGTCGCTGTGCGATAGCAACATCCTTGGGGCGCAGGTTAACCAGTGTACCTCGCTCAGTAAGATTCGGAACGGTTCCAGCTCCTGCGGTACCTTCAATCCGCTTCTCAGCGTCAACCAAACCTGCAAGATTTCCTCCGGCCTTCGGCTTCAAACCAGCTTCAGTTTCAAGGTACAGCTTGCCATCAGTAGCCAGGACCTCGACATTGCCTGTCTTGGTGTTGATGACGCGCCGATATCCTTCTGGTAATCCCGCTGTATGAGCAAAGCCCGCACCTGCTGACGCCCCCTCACGATAGCCTGCCGGCAAAGCAGCTGTCCCGGTTGCAGGCTTTATCTCCCCCCCTCCGACACGACCAGCCTTGGTTTGAACCATGCGCTCGATCGCCGCCTGAACCCTCGGAGAATCCAGCACGCCCCCCGAAACACCTGGCGGACGCAGTCCATTGATGCGTTGCCCGATAGGCAACATGGCAATCATGTTGAGCATCGGCGCCCATTGCCCGGAGACATCCGCCAGTTTTTCGAGGCTCAGTACCGCGCGTTCGGTCAACAGCTCCTTGAACTCAGTACAGGTCGGCGTCAGGCAGTTGAGTTTCTCCAGGTCCGCCAAGCCGGAGGCGATCTGCCCCATCAGGTCCCGGGCGCGGACCACGCCTCCGGTTTCCTTGGCCCACTCGAAGTTCTCCTCGCTCTTGAGCTTGTGCTCGTTGGCGACCCACAGCTTTTTCTGGCACCCCTCGTCAAGACCACAGATGTTCATGTCGTCCACGAAGTCCGGCATGTCGTTGTGGCTGAGGTTGTTGTATTGCGTGGCATTGCCTGCCACCCAACTGCCGGCCTGAAGACTGCCGGCATTGCCGCCATCAACCGCTGCCGCCGCCACCACGCCCAGCAACTGCGAAGACATCAGCATCAGGTAGTCGCGCTGCTTCGGATTCATCGCCGTCGCCATGCGTCGCAACTGATTGGCGAACGCTTCGTTTACCCCCGCTGCCATGGCTCCGACGGCGAAGTCGCTGCCCGACGCTTCGGCGATAAAGCCGCCGACCAGGGCATGCAGGGCGATCTTCTCCGGGCTGCCGGTCTTGAGGTTGAGGTTGCCAACCTGATCGAAGGACACCGCCGCCAAGGAGTTGTAGATCGTCGACTGGAGTATGCCCGCGAGCGTGACATCGCGTCCGAAGGCCTTGGCGACCAAGGCGGCCGATGTGTTGTTGATCAGTTGCTGTCCGGCAAAGTGACCAATGGCCTCCATCGAGCCGAGGTCGACAACCGTCTTGCCATTGACCTGCTTGGTCATGGTCATGTCGCCAAGGTAATGATCGGCTATGCCCGCCGTGATCGTGGCGATCGCGGCGTTGGTCAGGCCGTCCTTGCTGGCGACAGCCTTCAGGCCTGCGCCAAGGTCTCCCTTGTTGTTGATCGTGCCGACCGCACCGGTAGTGGCCAGGCTCGCAGCACCGGCCAACTGCATACCGGACAAGCCCGCACCCGCAGGTCCGAGCATCACCGTCATCAGGATGGCGATCACCATCTGCGCTGCCGGACCAAGGCCAGAGTTGGCGTATTTGAAGCTTGTGTGCACCTCCTGGACCTGGCGCCAATCGACGCCGCCTTGCGCCTCCAGCTCCTTCAGCCAAGCCAGCTTGGGATCGGCGTTGACCATTGCATCAATGGACTCGCGCACCGTCTGCTGATTGACCTGACGTACATCGGCACGAATGCTGCCCACGGCAGAGATCGCGACGTCGCCCGTGGCCACCAGTTCGCTCTGACGCAAGGTTTCGTCGGTGCGCCCCTTGCCCTTCATGCTGAACCAGCCAGCGTCTGACTTGCTCTTCTCGTGACTCTCCTGATGCAGGTCCTTGACCCCTTCGAAGGTGATGTCACCCCCGCTTTCCAGGGTCAGGTCGGCGCCGCTGGTGAGCTTGGCCACCTGGTAGCGTTGGTCGCCATCACTGACGAGGGTCAGGTCGCCACCACTGGTGATCTCGCTGCCGACATGACGCACGTCGGTGACTTCATCGCGCCTGGTCTTCTTGCTGCCGAAGCTGCCTTTGCTCTTTTTCTGGTACAGCGAGTAATCGCTGTCGGTCTCGGCCAGCAGTTCGAGCTGGTCACCGGCGTAGAGGAAGGCCTCGTCGCCCGCGCTGACGCGGCTGGAGATAAGCTTGAGGTCCTCGCCTGCCGTGAGCGAGACATCGCCGCCGGCCTTGAGGTCGGTCGTCACCTGGCGGACATGGTCCTCCTGGCGCGTGACTTTTTTGCTCTTGGCGTAGAAGTGCTCCTCGTTGGCCGCGGAGGCCAGGGTCAGGTCGTTGAGGGCATCGACGGTGATGTTGCGCTTGGCCTCCAGTTCGCTGCCGACGGCGGTGAAGTCGTGGCCGGCGAACATGCCCAGGTCGCGGCCCGCGGTAACCTGCGAGCCGAACTGGGTGATGCTCTCGCTGCTCTGGCGCCCGTTGCGGTACTGGGTGCTCTGCTCGGCCGAGCCGATCAGCAGGTCACGGCCCGTGCGGATCTCCAGGTCGCGGCCGGCCTGCAGCACACCGCCGACGTTGACCATGTCGCGGCCGGTGGACATCGACAGGTCGTTGCTCGCCTCGATGCGCGCGGCGCTGTCCAGGGTCGCCCAGGTGGTGTAGCGGCCCTGCGCCTGCGACTGGGTGCGCTCGTTGACCACGTCGCCCAGCAAGGTGGAGAGGTTGACGTCACGCCCTTTGATGATGCCGCCAGCACCGTTGTACAGGGTGTTGCCCGCCAGCAGGTCGACCCGCCCACCGGCTTCGATCAGCCCGGTGTTGACCAGGTTCTCGCCCGCGCTGGCCGACAGGTTGTTGCTGGCACGCACGGTACCGGGGTTGATCAGGTCGGTGCCGGCGATCAGGGTCACGTCCCGGCCTTCGATCAGGGCGCCGTTGGGTCCCAGCCGGTCATTGGCGTTGGCCAGGTACAACACCGGCACCAGCACTTTCTCACCCATCACCTGGTGCTCTTCGAGCCAGACGATGTCCTGGGTCAGTGCCGCCACCTGCGCCGCCGTCAGGCTGACCCCGACGGACAGGCTCAATTGCTGCTTGCTGGCCAGCGCGTTGTCCATCAGGTGGCGATACAGCGCCTCGTCGGAGGTCTGCCCGTCGATGTAGCGCTTGCCGGTGCGGGCCGTGACCGCCTGCTGGATCAGGCGCTGCTCGTAGAAACCGTCGCCCAGGCGTTTCCAGCTCTTGTCCGGGTCGTAGCCGAGGTTGCCGAGCAGGTAATCCGAACTCATGAACTGCTTGAGGTTGGTCAGCACCGGGTCGGTTTCGATCAGGTACTTGTGCGGCTGGGCGCCGGTCGTGGCGGCGGGTACGCCCTGCACACGGGGGATGCTCAGCGGGTTGATCGCGCTGGCCCGGCTGGAAACGCCGGCGGCCACGCTCGGGCTGACGGCCGCGACCGTCGGCAGTACCGGAGCCGGTTGCGTGATCGTGGCGCCACCGCCCGATCCGCTGGCCAGGCGCGGCGCCTCCACTTGTACAGGGGTGGCCTGGTGGCCTGCGCCCAGTTCGCTGCGGCCTGGCAGCGCCTGCGGCCCCTGCCCCGCCGCGATCGCCTCGACCCTGACGGTGTCGATCCGCGTATCCAGGTCGATGCCCTGGCGCTGGCGCTCGCCCAGTTGACGCTCGCTGGCACTACTCGGCGCCAGCGCCGCGATATCGACAGCGCGCCCCTGCATCTGCGGCAGCGGTTGCTGGCGCTGTTGCAGGTCGATGCTGGCGCCGCCCAGCGTCCAGCTGGCGGGGGCCGGATTAGCCACCGACACGCTGGCCTGGCTGGCGGCCTGGCTGCTCAGGCGGAACAGGCCATTGCCGCTGGTGGGCAGGCTGAAGCCGGGCAGATCCAGCGGGTTGACCTGGCGCTGGGCCAGGTCAGGCGGCAATTGCCGGTTCGGCGCCACCACCGTGCGGGTGAAGGTGGCGGCCGTGCGCGTGTCCAGCGTGCGCCCGGCGTTGGCGCCCGGCGCGTTCCAGGCTTGCTCGACTCCGTTGCTCAACCGCGTGGCGGCTGTGATCGAGACATTGCCACCGGCCTGGATGATTGCCGGCAGGTAGGTCTGGGCATCCCCAGCAATGATCTTTTCGCCAAAGACGTTGGCACCCTTGACCGCAGCGGGCGCTTCGGCACGAACACCCTGAGCGTACAGCGAAGGGGCACGGTAGTTCCTGTTGTAGTAATCGCTGCCCCTCCACGACTGCACGGCAACCGAGCCGAAGTTGAGCCAGTTGGACTGCTCGCGGGGTGGCCCACAGCACCTGAAGCTGTGAGGCAGCAGCCGCGAAGCCTGGCCATCGGCATTCAGGAACCAGAAGTCGTAGGCGTACTGGGCATCGTTGTACCGGTTGTACGCATACATTTCGACCGTATTGACCGACGCATCCAGGTACTTGAAGCTGGTGAAGTTCCCGACTGCGCTACCTTGGTTCTCGAAGGTATCGACCACGATGCTGATGTTGCCGCTGGCCGCCACCTGCGAGTTGCTGTTGGTGAACCGACTGCCACTGATATGCAGATCCTTCCCCGAGGTAATGCTGGCCGCCACGGCATCGGCACCTGTAGGCGCAGATGTGCGAATTTGCTCGACCAGGACGTAATGGGAAGGATCGGACCTGGTGATGCCCAGCCTTGGCGACGTGCAGCTGTAGCAACGAATCCCCAGCGCCGAGGAAATGACCTCACGGTTCACGTTGAAGTTGTTGCGCTCGTTGACCACCTGCGCCGCATTCAGGCTGAAGTTGCCCAGGCTCTGCATCTGCCCCGACAGGTTGCGGATCAGCGTCGCCCGGCTGCCCGGCAGCAGGCCGCCGATGGCGATGTCGCCGATGCCGTACAGGTCCGCCAGGGTGTTGTTCAAGCTGTCCGTGGCCACCTGCATGGCAGCGCCCGAGAAGATCAGCCCACCGCCCTGGTTGGTGATGCCGCTGGCAGTCAGCTGCAGGCCCCCCGAGCCTGCCAGCGTGCCGCTGTTGAGCAACTGCCCGGCGTTGATCTTCAGCATCTGCCCGGCCGTGACGCGGCCCAGGTTGCCCAGTGCCGCAAGGCTGCCCGCGCCGCCCAGGGTCACATTCCCGGCGCCGGCGAGCGTGCCGCTGCTGGCCAGGTCGATGCTGCCCGCATCCAGCGACAGGGCCCCCAGGCTGGTCGCGCGACCGCCCGCGGCGTAACGGCCAGACAACGCCAGCGCCAGGCTGCCGTTGCTGGCGATCAGGCCATCGTTGCTCCAGTTGGTGCCCGTGCCCACCAGGCTTTCGCTTGCCAGCAACTGACCGCTGCCGGTCTGCACCAGCTCACCGACATTGACCGTCAGGCGCGCCGCCTGGATCACGCTGCTGTTGGTCCAGCTCGCGGCGTTCAGGGTCAGGCCGCCAAGGGTGACGATTTCGCCGCCGGCCCCGCCGAGGTTGGCCAGGCCGATATCGAACGTGCCGGCCCCACCATGCACCAGGCGCCCCCCGGCATTGAGGAAGCCCGCCGACTGCAGGCTCAGGTCCTGGTTGGCGATTTCCAGCACGCCGCCACGGTTGTCCAGCGCCCCCGTCAACTGCAGGCGCGTGCCGCCGGCACTGCCCAGGGTACGCAGCTGGCCGCCCTGGTTGTTCAGGCCGGCTGCGCTCAGGCCCAGGCGGCTATCGCTCTCGATGATGCCGCCCGTGTTGAGGAGGCTGCCACGCAACCCGAACTCCACGGACTGGCCGGCGATCTGGCCATTGCCGCCGTTGTCCAGGTCGATGGCGTCGATGCCCAGTTGCCCCAGGGCAAACAGGCCGCCACCGCGGTTGTTCAGGTTGGCGGTGCGTACGTCCAGGGCGCCGGCCTGGGCGGCCAGGCGGCCACTGCTGTTGTCCAGCCCGCCGAGGGCGATCAGCTTGAGCTGGCGCGCCTGGATGATACCGTTCTGGGCATTGCCCAGCAGGCCACCGACCTTGGCATCGAGCAATCCTTGCAGGCTGGCGAGCACTCCGCCACGGTTGTCGACGCTGTCAGCCTCGAGCAGCAGGTTGCCGCCCTGCGCGATCAGCTTGCCGCCCTGGTTGTCCAGCGCGCCGAGGCTGGTGAGGGTGACGGCGCTCCTGGCCTGGGCGGCGCCGGCTTGGTTGCTCACACGTGCGGCGTGCACCACGAGGCTGCCGTCATCGGCGTGGATCAGGCCGTCACGGTCGTTGAGCATGGCGCCCGAGAGGTCCAGCTGGACGTTGCCATTGGCGGCCAGCGTGCCCTTGTCACTATTGTCGAGGCTGGCCCCTGCCAGGCGCAGGCCGGCCTGGCTGACCAGTTGTCCTCCCTGGTTGAGCACTACGGCGGTGCCCCTCACCTGCAAGCCCGCGCCGCTAAGCAGCTTGCCCTGGACGTTGCTCAGCTGGCCGGCGAGGTCCAGGGTCAGGGTGTCCAGCCCGACCAACGTGCCACCTGAGTTGTCCAGGCCGGCGGCGCGCAGGCTGAACGCCGCCCCGCTGTCGATCCGACCGCCCTGGCGGTTGTCCAGGGTGCCGTTTCCAAGGTCCAGGTGCTGCGCCGCGGCGCTGGCCAGGAACCCGCCACGGTTGTCGAGGCTGGCCGCCTTGACCCGGAGCATGCCCTGGCTGACCAGTGCGCCGCCCCGGCTGTTGTCCAGCGCTGCGCCGAGGGTGATCGTCAGGTCGCCCTCCCGGCTGGAGAGCGTGCCGCCGTTGCGATTGTCCAGGCTGCTGGCGGTCAGCTCCAGGCCTTGGCTGCCGGACACCAGGCCGCCCTGGTTGAGCAGCCGGTCGGCGTCCAGCGTCAGGCGCCCGGTACTGATCAGCCGCCCGGCGCCGTTGTCGAGGGTGCGCGCGCCCAGGCTGAAGCCCTGGGCGCTGGAAATTTCGCCCTGGCGATTGTCGAGGTCGCGCAGGTTGGCCAGGGTCAACGGGCCTTTGCCATAAATCAGCCCCGCACGGTTGTCGAGATCACCGGCCAGGCCCTCGAACAGCAAGGCCAGGCTGCCCTCGCTCAACAGGCGCCCACCTTGCTGGCTGAGGCGGGTGACCTGCACCTGTAGCGCGCCCTTGGCGGAAATCTCGCCGGCATCGTTGCGCAACTGGCCGGTAGTCAACACCAGGCTGTCCTTGCTGCTGATCAGGCCCTTGGCGCTGTTGTCGACCTGGCCGGCCTGCAGTGTCAGGCGTTGCTCGGTCAGCACCTGGCCGCCCTCGTTGTCCAGGTTGGCGGCGTTCAGCTCGAGCAGCTGGCGGGCGTTCACCAGGCCGCCGGCCTGGTTGCCGAGCAGGCCGGCGACGTCCAGGCGCAGGCCCCCCCGGCTGTTGATGTGGCCGCCGGCATTGGCCAGGCTCGCCGCCTTGAGCGCCACGCCTGCGGCGGCGATCTGCCCCTTGAGGTTGAGCAAGGCGCGCTCCACCACCAGGCTCAGGCCCTGCTGGCCGAGCAGCTTGCCGTTGCCGTTGTCCAACTCGGTCGCCGCCAGGCTGAAGGCGCTGGCGCTGGAGATTTCACCGCCCCGGTTGTCGACACGCGCCAGGCGTTTGAGCAGTAACTGACCCGGCGTGTTGATCAACCCCTGCTGGTTATCCAGCTCGCCGTGGTCGAGGTCCAGTTCGATGCGCTGCGCGCTGTACAGGGTGCCGCCCTGCTGACGCAGGCTGGTGACGTTGGCGACCAGGGCCTGCTGGCTGGTGATGCGGCCGCCGCTGTTGTCCACTCGGGCCGCGTCGAGATTCAGGCTGGCGCCACTGGTCAGGCGCCCGCCCTCCTGGTTGTCGAGATTGCCGGTGGTGATGCGCAGCGCATCCTTGGCACTGACCGTGCCGGCCCGGTTGTCGAGGCTGGCGCCGGCCAGGTCGAGACGCCCGTTGGCAATCACCTGGCCGCCACGGTTGGCTACCGCCCCCTGGCTTTCGAGCCACAAGTCGCCGGCGCTGGACAGCAGGCCAGCGTTGTTACCCAGCAGGGCGCCGACCAGGCGCAGCCCACCTTCGCTGGTGATGCGTCCCTGGTCGTTGAGCAGGTCGCCCTCGACCTCCAGGTCCTGGCCGGTGTCACCACGCAACTCGCCGCCGCGGTTGTCCAGGCTGGCGCCACGCAGGTGGACACTGCCGGCGCCGATCAGGCCTTTCTGGTTGAGGGTCACCCGCTGTTCGAGCGTCAACAGGCCCTTGGCCAGCAGCAGGCCCGCGGCGCTGTTGTCCAGGCGCTGCCCGATAAGCGTGACGCTGCCCTTGCCGTTGATCTCGCCGCCGCGGTTGTCCAGGGTGGCGGCCTTGAGTACCAGGGCACCCGTGGCCCCCAGCAGCCCCGCCGCGCGGTTGTCGACCTGGTCGGCGTCCAAGGCCAGCGCCCCCTCGGCCTGGACCTTGCCTTGCCGGTTGTCCAGCGCCCCCAGGCGTGCCTGCAAGTCACCCTTGGCCGACAGCTTGCCCTCGGCATTGAGCACGGTGGCGGCGCCCAGGCCGAGATCGCCATCGGCCTGCACGGTGCCACCTTGGTTATCCAACGCTGCGCCGACCTGAAGCTGCAAACCGCCAAGACTGCCCAGCAATCCGCCGTGGTTGTTCAAGCCGGCGGCACTGAGCTCAAGCCCTCGGGCACTGACCTGGCCGCGCAGGTTGTCGAGCTGGCGGGCGATGCGCACGGTCAGGCGCTCGCCGCCCAGCAGTTTGCCGTCGGTGTTGTCCAGGCTGTCGGCAAGCAACGTGTAGGCCTGCAGGCTGGAAATCTCGCCACGCTGGTTGACCACCTCGCCGAGGTTGCGCAGCACCAGCGAGCCGGGCCCGCGAATCAGGCCGCCGCTGTTGTCCAATCGGCCGTGGTTCAGGTTCAGCTCCAGCCCCTGCAGGCTGAACAGCTCCCCGCCCTGCTGGTCGAGGCCGCTGATACTGGCTGTGAAGGTGCGCGCGGAAATGCTGCCGGTGGCCTGGTTGCCGACCTGCCCAGCCGTGAGCTGCAGACGCTCGCCGCTGCGTACGACACCCGCCTGGCCATTGTCCAGGGTGCCGGTGTCGAGGTTCAGGTTGGCTTCAGCGGTGAGTCGACCGCCGTTGCCGTTGTCGACGCTGGCACTGGCCAGCACCAGGCTGGCGTCAGTCTCGATGCGGCCGCCCTGGTTGTGCAGCCCCTGCGCGACGGTGGCGCGCAGGTCGCCCTTGGCCGAAAGCGTACCTTGCTGGTTGAGCAGGGACGCGCCATCGAGGTTCAGGCTGCCATCGCTGTACAGCCGCCCCGTGCGGTTGTCGAGCAGCGCCGCACTCGGACCCTGGCCACTGGCGGACTGGCCAAGCTGCAGATGCTGGCCCGCGCCGACAGTCCCGCCCCGGTTATCCAGCTGTGCCATGCGCAACTCGACCTGCTGACCGAACAGCAAACCCTTGCTCTGGTTGATCAAGCGGTCCAGCACCAGCGCCAGGTGCGTGCCCGCCAGCACCTTGCCGCCTTCGCTGTTGTCCAGCCGTTCGCCCGCGATGTCGACCCGCGCCAGGCTGGCCAGCCGGCCGCCACGGTTGTCGCTGCTGGCAACCTGCAGGTCGAGCCCCGCGTTGCCGGAGACCAGCCCCCCACCGCTGTTGTCGAGCGCATCACCGCGCAGGGTCAGGCGCCCTTCGGCGACGAATTCGCCGCCTTGCTGACGCAACTGGCGGATATCCGCGCTCACCTCGCCGCGGCCGGCCATGCGGCCCTTGCCATTGTCCACCTCGGCCGCGTCCAGGCGCAGCAACGCACCGGCGGTGAGCAGGCCCTCGCGGTTGTCCAGGTAGCGACCGGCGAACGCCAGGCCCTCCTTGCCACGCAACAGGCCCTTGCGGTTGTCGAGGCTGTCGACGGTCGATTGCAGCTGGCGGTCGGCATGCAGGGTACCCTGCTGGTTATCGACACTGGTGCCGCGCAACGTCAGCAGATCGGCGCCGCTGACCAGGCCGGTGTGGTTGTCCAGGCGCCCGAACGCCAGGTCGATCAACCCCTTGGCACGGATCTGCCCACCCTCGCCGTTGTTCAGCAAGGCGCCCGTGCCGACCCGTAACGCGCCATCGCTGGTCAGGCTGCCACGGCCGCTGTTGTCCAGGCTGCCGGCCTCGACCCGCAGGTCCTGGCCGGTGCTGAGGACCCCGGCACGGTTGTCCAGGGCCCCGGTGATGTTCACGTGGGTAGCCACATCGCCGAGGATCTCACCCCCTCGGTTATCCAGGGACGCGGCACGCACCTGGGTCAGGCCACCGCTGGATACTTCGCCCTCGCCGTTGTCCACGGCGCCGGCGACGTCCAGGGCCAGGTCCTGCTCGGCACCCAGGGTCCCGCCATGGTTGGCCAGGCTGGCGGCACGCAGCTCCAGGCTGGTCGCCGAGACCAGGCCATGGGCGTTGGCCAGGGCGTGCTCCACCAGCACCTTCAGCGCCTGGTCGCTGTGCAGCGTGCCGTTGCCATTGTCGAGGCTGTGGGCGGCCAGGGTGAATCCCCTGGCGCTGGATATCTCGCCGCCACGGTTGTCGACGCCGGCCAGTTGCCGAAGCACCAACTGCCCAGGGGTATGGATCAGGCCGCCGCGGTTGTCCAATGCGCCGAGCGACAGGTCGAGCGTCAGGTCGCCATCGCTGACCAGTTGCCCGCCCGCCTGCTGGTCCAGGCGCCCCAGTTCGGCCAGCAGCCCCTTGTGGCTGGCGATCCGGCCGCCCTGGCTGTTGTCCAGCTCTTTTGCCTTCAACACCAGAAGGTCACCGCTGCGCAGTTGACCAGCCTGGCGGTTGACAAGCACCTCGCTGGTGATTGTCACGGCCCCTGTGCTTTCGAGCAGGCCGGCATCGCCGTTATCCAGGCGCTGGCCCGTGAACACCAGGCGCCCGGCGCCCTTGATCTGCCCGGCCCGGTTGTCCAGCGCCTGCAGCTCGAGGTCGATATCGCCTGTAGCCAGGAGCTTGCCAGTGTGGTTGTCCAGGCCCGCGCCGCCGAGCGAGAGCGCGCCACCGGCGCTGATCAGCCCTGCGCGATTGAGCAGTTCGGCGTCGATGCGCGCGGTCAGTCCGGCATTGCTGACCAGTTCTGCGGCAGTGTTGTCCAGACGGCTTGCATGAACATCCAGCGCCTGCGCGGCAATGCGCCCACGGGCGTTGTCCAGGGCCTGGGCGATACGCAGGATAAGCACCTGCTCGGAGAGCAGCTTGCCGTCCTGGTTGTCGAGGCTGTCGGCAGTCAGGCTGAAGCCCTGCTGGCTGGAGACCTCACCCCGGCGGTTGCCAACCGTGGCCAGGTTGCGCAGCAGCAAGGCGCCCGGGCTCTGCAGCGTGCCGCCTTCGTTGTTCCAGTGGCCACGGGAGAGGTCCAGGGTCAGGCCCTGGGCGGCACTGATGCGCCCCTGGCGATTGTCCAACCCGGTGCTGGTCAGCAGCAGGCTGCCGTTGCCGGCGATCTGCCCCTCCAGGTTGACCAGGCTGCCGGCCTGTAGCACGAAGGCCTGCTCGGCCAGCAACCGGCCACGGCTGTTGTCCAGCTGGCCGGCGACTGTCAGTTGCAGGCCGCCGCGCGCCTGCACGGTGCCGTCCTGGCTGAGCAGGGTCGCGGCGCTCAGGGTCAACTGGTGGCCAGCGATCAGGCCGGCGGTGTTGGCCAGTTGCCCGGCAATCTGCACCCGCAGGTCGTTGCCGCCGAGCAGCTTGCCGGCGCTGTTGTCCAGTTGCCGCGCCACCAGCGCATAGGCCTGGCCGGCGGAGATCTCGCCGCCGCGGTTGTCGACGGTCCCCAGGCGTTGCAGGGTCAGTTGGCCCGGGGTGGTGAGCAGGCCGCCGTCGCTGTTGTCCAGGTGGCCGTCGGCCATGTCCAGGGTCAGCGCCTTGGCGCCGTGCAGCTGGCCTGCGCCACGCTGGTCGAGCTGGCCAACGCGCGCCGTGGCCTGGCCATCGCTGGCGATGCGCCCGGCATTGCGGTTGTCGACGCTGGCGGCCTGCAGTTGCAGGTCCTGCCCGGCGGCCAGGGCGCCGGCGCGGTTGTCCAGGCGCCCGGCGACGGTGATGTCCAATGCCTGCCCGGCGCTCAGCCGGCCGCTTTGGTTGTCCAGCTGGTTGGCGCCCAGCGTGTTGCGCTGCGCCGACAGCTCGCCGCCGCGGTTGTCCAGGGTCTGCGCGGTGACGCGTTGGGCCTGCCCGGCGCTGATCAGGCCGTTCTGGTTGCCCAGGGTCTGTGTCGCCTGCACGGTCTGGTCGCGCCCCGCCAGCACCCTGCTCTGGGCGCTGTTGTCCAGGGCGGTGCTGGTGATCCGGCTGTCCTGCCCGGCACTGAGGGTACCGCTGCGGTTATCCAGCTGCCCTTGTACCGCGAGGTCCAGGTCGCGGCTGGCGACAATGCTCTTGCCACTGTTGAGCAACTGCCCGCTGGCGATGCTCACGTCACCCTGGGCGTTGCGGCTGCCATCGGCGCTCACGCCGGCCTCGATCACGCCGAGGTTGGTCAAGATACCGGTGGCTTGCAGGTTGATCTGGTTACCGGCGGTAATAACCTGGCGCGATGCCAGGTCGGCACTGCTGCGCACCTCGACCTGGCTGACGCCATGCACCGGCCCTTGCAGGTCGACGCCGGCGGCCTGCAGCTTGACCGCGCCGCTGGCGCTGGCCTGGGCCAGGCTCAGCTGACCATTGGCGTCCAGGCGGATATCGCCGCCACTGGCCGCCACGTCCCCGGCCAGGCGCACACCGACGCCCGCCTCGGTACCTACCAGGCGAATGGCGCCGGCGTACATGCCACCCAGGGCGCTGGAGTCGATGGCCAGGGCCGGCGCATCGGCCGCGTTGCCAGCGCGCGGTGTCGTGGCCAGGGTCTGGGCGTCGACATCGTTGCGCCCGGTGATGACGTTCAGTTCACGGGCGCGCAACTGCGCGTTCAGGCGTGCCGAGCGGGTAATGATGTCGAAGCGTTCGACGTTGTCGGCATTCAACCCCGCCCCTTCCAGGGCCACGCTGCCGCCATCCACCTGATAGCCACTGATCGCGCCACGGCCGTCGAGCACCGGCTTGCCGGTGCTCAGGGTCACCTGTGGCGTGTTGATGAAGCCACAGCCATCACAGGTGATGCCGTGAGGGTTGGCGACGATGACCTTGGCCGCATGCCCGGCCACTTCGGTATAGCCGCGCAGCTGGCTGGCGTTGGCGCCGTTGACTTCGTTGAGGATGACATTGGCCGCCGCCCCTTGCAGGTTCGGGTTGCCGACGATGATCCCGCCCAGCTGGGTGGCCTGGGTGCGCTCGGTGGCGTTGTTGAGGATCAGCCCCTGCTGGCCGACGTTGTAGTCACTGAACTGGTTGTGCGACAGCCCGCTGCCGTTGGGCGCGGCGATGTTGATGATCGGCACGCCGTTGCCCGCCTGGCCGAGGCTGGTGCCTGGTCCGCTGACCACCACGCCTTCGGCTGCCTGCGCCCACAGCGGCTGCCAGAACATGGCGTTGGCCAGCAGGAAGGCCAGGCCACGCTTGGGCAGCCCGCAAAAGCGCTCACGGGGCTGAATTTCGGCCGAGCGTTGGCGGGCCAGGAAGGCAAACAGGCGAACGTCCATGTCAGGTCTCGTGAATCAGGCGGTCAGATGAAGAAATCCAGGCGGAAATACACCGGGCGTTCCTTGTCGGTCAGCACGTCGGGGCGTTCCAGGCTGTGGGCGAAGGTCACGCTGGCGGCCATGTGCTGGCCACGGGCGAACAACTCCAGCGAATGGCTGCTGGCACGGCCGTGGTACTCGCCGTTGTAGCGATCGTTGCGGATCACACCGAGGTCGTAGCCCAGGCCCAGACCGTACTCGGCCACCAGCGGCTGCAGCAGCGGCCAGTTCACCGGGCGGGTCCAGCGCAGGTCGTTGCGCCAGTAGCCACCGCTGTCGCCGGACAACGACTGGTCCTTCAGCCCGCGCACCGACGACAGCCCGCCAAGGCTGATGCGCTGCGGGCTGAACAGCACGTCCTCGCTGCGCTGGCCGGTGGCCAGGCTGCTGAAGCTCAGGCGCTCGCCGAAGAGCTGGAAACCCTGCACATAGCTGAGCGTGGCGCTGTACTTGCGGTAGCGCGCCACCGGCTGGCCCGGGCGTGGATGGCCATTGTCCTGGGCATCGAAGGCGCCGATGCCCTCCTGGGTGCCCAGGTCGAGGTTGACGAAGGCATTGCCCAGGCGCCGGCCATGGTTGAT
>NZ_JAJSRC010000051.1:0-20337 GCF_021283245.1 Pseudomonas sp. NMI760_13
ACGCAGATTATTCAGCTTGGTGCGGGAATAGCGTGGGAGCGGGCTTGCCCCGCGATAGGCCGGAACAGCCAATATATTACTAATTTTCAAACAGCCAACTTCGCATTTCTTGCTCTTGCTCTTGCTCTTGCTCTTGCTCTTGCTTCTAAGCGCGCAATAGTTCAGGCGCCGCCAATTGCGACTTCAGGAGGCCGAGCGGAGTTCTTGCGGAGGGAGGTGACGGCCATGGATGGCCGTCAAGCGCTGCGCCCCAGGATGGGGCGTTCAGCGCGGTCCTCCCGGGAGCAAGAACGGAGCGAGGGAACCCCGGAGCGAAGCGTAGGGGCCGGATGAATGGAGCGGAACGGTTTTGCCTACTTTTCCCACGAGAAAAGTAGGCCGCCGTAAGGGCGGAAAGGTGATAATGCGTCGACATCGCCAATGAATGCGCATACAGAAATCAAAACCCACACTTCAGAACCCGAACCCTACCTCCCACCCCACAATCCAAGTAAAGTGCCGCTCCCCCGCCGTACCCCCGCAGAAAGGAACCGATCCCATGACCACCCCCGCCCTAGACATCGCCGTAATCGGCGCCACCGGCACTGTCGGTGAATCCCTCGTCCAGATCCTCGAGGAAGTGGCCTTCCCGGTCTCCACCCTGCACCTGCTGGCCAGCATGGAATCCGCCGGCAGCAGTGTCATGTTCGCCGGCAAGAAACTGAAAGTCCGCGAAGTGGACAGCTTCGACTTCTCCCTGGTCCAGCTGGTGTTCTTCGCCGCCAGCCCCGCCGTGAGCCGCAGCTTCGCGCCCAAGGCCATCGCCGCCGGTTGCGCGGTGATCGACCTGTCCGGCGCCCTGGACGGCGCCACCGCCCTGGTCCCGGAAGCCAACGGCGAGCGCATCGCCGAACTCGCGCGGCCCGCGCTGATCACCAGCCCGAGCGCCGGCGCGGTGGCCCTGGCTGTGGCGCTGGCGCCGCTCAAGGGACTGCTCGACATCGAGCGCGTGCAGGTCAACGCTTGCCTGGCGGTTTCGGAGCAGGGCAGGGAGGCCGTCAGCGAGCTCGCCCGGCAGACCGCCGAGCTGCTCAACGCACGCCCGCTGGAGCCGCGCTTCTTCGATCGCCAGGTCGCCTTCAACCTGCTGCCCCAGGTCGGCACCCCCGACGAACAGGGTTACACAACGGTGGAGCGGCGCCTGGTCGGCGAGCTGCGCCAGGTGCTCGATCTGCCGCAACTGAAGATTTCCGTGACCTGCATTCAAGTCCCGGTGTTTTTCGGCGATAGCTTCAGTGTGGCGGTGCAAAGCCGTAATCCGGTCGATCTGGCGGCCGTCAACGCCGCGCTGGAGGCCGCCGACGGCATCGAACTGGTCGAATTGGGGGATTATCCGACACCGGTAGGTGACGCAGTGGGCCAGGACGTGGTCTATGTTGGTCGTGTACGCCATGGTGTCGATGAAGACCAGCAACTGAACCTGTGGCTGACCACCGACAATGTGCGCAAGGGCGCGGCGCTGAATGCCGTGCAGGCGGCACAATTGTTGATAAAACACATGGCGTAAAAGATACTGCGAGCAATTTTGTCCTGCACCGCGCAAAGGTTTTCGGGACGCTTCATACAAGGGAAGAGTTCATGCTTCGAATTCGCAAACTGGTTCTGGCCATCGCGGCAGCCTCGGCGCTGTCGTCCGGCATGGCTAACGCTCTGGGGTTGGGCGAGCTGACCCTCAAGTCGGCGCAGAACCAGCCGCTGGATGCCGAGATCGAACTGCTCGATGTGCGCGACCTCACCGCAGCGCAGATGGCGCCCAGCCTGGCGTCGCCGGAAGAGTTCGCCAAGGCCGGGGTGGCCTTCCCGCCGTACCTCGAAGACCTCACGTTCACCCCGGTGGTCAACCCCAACGGCAAGAGCGTGCTGCGGGTCACCTCCAGCAAGGCGCTGCCGGAGCCGGTGGTCAAGTTCCTGGTCCAGGTCATGTGGCCTCAGGGCCGTCTGCTGCGCGACTACAGCGTGTTGCTCGACCAGGCGCAGGCCCAGGGCAGCCAGCCGACCCAGGCCAATATCAACCCGGCGGTCAGCGCGGGCAGCTACACCACCAAGCGCCGCGACACCCTCTGGCAGATTGCGGCGCGCAACAGCAACGGCGGCTCGATCCAGCAGACCATGCTGGCCATCCAGGCGCTGAACCCGGATGCCTTCATCGGCAACAACATCAACCAGCTCAAGACCGGCCAGGTCCTGCGCCTGCCCGATCAGCAGCAGGCGCAGAGCATTCCCCAGGCCCAGGCCAACCGCGAAGTGGCCGAGCAGTACGCCGCCTGGCGCGAAGGCCGTCGCCTCGGTCCGCGTGCACGGCAACTGGACGCCACCCGCCGTGGCGAGGCCGGCGCCGCGCCGGCACGCATCGCCCAGGGCGACAACCTGCGCCTGGTGGCGCCGGGCGGCAAGGCTGCGGCCGGTGAGGCCAAGGCGCTGGGCGACAAGCTGGCCGTGGCCCAGGAAAGCCTCGACACCAGCCGCCGCGACAACGAAGAACTCAAGAGCCGAATGGTCGACCTGCAGAGCCAGCTGGACAAGCTGCAGCGTCTGATCGAGCTGAAGAACGACCAGTTGGCGCGCCTGGAGGCCCAGGGTGGCGCAGCACCGCAGCCGCCGGCCGGCGCGCTGCCGGGTGAGCCAGCTCCGGCGCAACCGGTGGTGAACGCCCAACTGACCCCGGCCGAACCGGTGGTCGCTCCGGCGCCTGCCGCCGCCGACACCGCGCCGCAGGATGTGGCCGCCGAAGCGCCGGCCAGCGAAGAGCCCGGCATGCTCGACCAGTTGCTGGGCAATCCGCTGCTGCTGGGCCTGATCGCCGGCTCCGCGTTCCTGGTCCTGCTGCTGTTGCTGCTGCTCCTGGCGCGCAAGCGCAAGGCCCAGCAGGAAGCCGAAAAGCACCTGCGCATGGCGCGTGCCCTGGCCGAGGATGGCGAGCGCGGCCCTGACCTGGAGCTGCCACCCAGCAGCTTCGAAGGCCTCGACGTGTCGGCGCCGACCGTGACCCTGTCGCCAGCGGTGGTGGCGGCCTCGGCGGCTGCGGCCGTTGCCGCGGAAAAGCCTGCGGCCGCCGTCGAAGCTGCCGCGCCGGCGGTCGATCCGCGCGCCGCGCTGCTGGCCGAAGTGGACGACAGCCTGGCCCGTGGCCGTCTCAACCATGCCGCCGACCTGCTGGAAGCGGCGGTGGCTTCCGAGCCACAGCGCAGCGACCTGCGCCTGAAGCTGATGGAAGTCTATGCCCGCCAGGGTGACCAGGACGCCTTCGCCGGCCAGGAGCGCAAGCTGGCGGTCAATGACGCGAACCAGGCCGAGGTCGCCGCGCTCAAGGAGCGCTTCCCGGCCATGCTGGGTGTCGCGGCGGTGGCGGCAGGCGCTGCCGGGGCCGCTGCCCTGGCAGCCGAGCTGGATGAGCAGTATGTCCAGGACCTGCTGCAGGACAAGGAGCTGGAGCTGGGCGAAAGCGCGCCGGAACTCGTCGTGGAGCCGGAACCTGAGCCTGTCGTGGCGGCCGAGCCGGAACCTGAGCCTGAGCCTGTCGTCGAAGAGGCCGACCTGGACAGCGCCTTCGACCTGAGCCTGGGTGATGACTTGCCGGTAGATGACCATCTGGACCTGGCTGGTCTTGAGGACTTGGTTGTCGAAGCGCCCGAGATCGAGGCCGAGCCTGCGCCTGCGGTTGCCGAAACCGATGCCGACGACGACTTCGAGGCTTTGCTTGCCCAGGCCCAGGCGACGCCGCAGAATGTCGACGACCTGGCCGAGTTCGACCTGGATGTCGCCGACGAACCGGTGGCCCCGGCCAGCAGCGAGGAAGCCCCGGTGGACGTGGCGGCCGAGCTCGCGGCCTTCGAGGCCATTCCGGAGTTCGACCCGATCTCCGAGCTGGAGCTGCCCGAGGACTTCGATCTGTCGCTGTCGCTGGACGACGACTCGCCGGCGGCGAAGAACTTCGCCTCGGAACTGGACGACGTCAACGCCGAACTCGACAAGCTGTCGCAGAACCTCGATGTCCCGGCAGCGGCGCCTGAGCCACAGTTCACCGCCGAGGATGCGGCACTGGAGCCCGAGCCGCTGGACGACCTGGACTTCGACTTCTTCTCCGGCGCCGACGAGGTGGCCACCAAGCTCGACCTGGCTCGCGCCTACATCGACATGGGCGACCACCAGGGCGCCCGTGACATCCTCGACGAAGTCGTCAAGGACGGCGACGACAGCCAGCGCCAGGAAGCCAACGAGATGCTCTCGCGCCTGGTCTGAGGCGACGTTGCACCGCGCGGGGCAAGCCCATTCCCACAGAACACGTGGGAGCGGGCTTGCCCCGCGATCATTTCGGCCCCTGCACAGTTTGCCGGTATACTCCCGCCTTTCGTTTCAGCATCAGGTTTGCCGCTCTTGGACATCATCGACACCGCCGCCGCCGAATCGGCCGCCGAAGGCTACACCCGCATCGCCCTGGGCGTGGAATACAAAGGTTCGCGCTACCGCGGCTGGCAGCGCCAGGCCAGCGGCGTGCCCAGTGTCCAGCAGGCCCTGGAGCAGGCGCTGTCGACGGTGGCCAACGAGCCGATCTCGGTGATCTGCGCCGGACGTACCGATGCCGGCGTCCATGGCTGCGGGCAGATCGTGCATTTCGACACCCGCGCCGTGCGCGACGAGCGCGCCTGGACCCTGGGCACCAACTTCAACCTGCCCCACGACATCAGCGTGGTCTGGTCGGCGCCGATGCCTGCGCACTTTCATGCCCGCTTCAAGGCCACCGCGCGGCGCTATCGCTACGTCATCTACAACGACCCGATCCGCCCGGCCCACCTGGCCGAGGAAGTGACCTGGAACCATCGCCCGCTGGACGTCGAGCGCATGGCCGAGGCCGCGCAGTATCTGCTGGGCACCCATGATTTCAGCGCCTTCCGCGCCAGCCAGTGCCAGGCCAAGTCGCCGATCAAGCACATCCACCACCTGCGCGTGACCCGTCATGGGCGGATGATCGTGCTGGACGTGCGCGCCACCGCGTTCCTGCACCACATGGTGCGCAACATCGCCGGCGTGCTGATGACCATCGGCGCCGGCGAGCGTCCGGTGGAGTGGGCCCGCGAGGTGCTGGAGGGGCGCAACCGCCGTGACGGCGGAGTGACCGCGCACCCTTACGGCCTCTACCTGGTGCAGGTGGAGTATCCGCAGGAATACGCGCTGCCGCAGCGTTACATCGGCCC
Organism: Pseudomonas sp. NMI760_13; assembly: GCF_021283245.1. Lineage (NCBI taxonomy): Bacteria > Pseudomonadati > Pseudomonadota > Gammaproteobacteria > Pseudomonadales > Pseudomonadaceae > Pseudomonas > Pseudomonas sp. NMI760_13. The sequence continues at coordinate 5,232 of NZ_JAJSRC010000051.1, forward strand.
ACACTTTCTTAGCGGTTACGAGGCGCTGGCAGACTGACGGGGCACGGGTCATTTGCTACCATCGACGCTTTCCCGATCACCCAAGGTTCGCCGTCCATGAGCAACGTTCGCAGCAAGATCTGCGGGATTACCCGTATCGAGGACGCCCTGGCCGCGGTCGAGGCCGGCGCCGATGCCCTCGGCTTCGTCTTCTATGCGAAAAGCCCACGCGCGGTGGACGTGCGCCAGGCGCGGGCGATCATCGATGCGCTGCCGCCGTTCGTGACCACCGTGGGGTTGTTCGTCAACGCCTCGCGTTGCGAGCTCAACGAGATCCTCGAAGTGGTTTCCCTGGACCTGCTACAGTTCCACGGCGATGAAACCCCGGCCGATTGCGAGGGCTACCACCGCCCCTGGATCAAGGCCCTGCGGGTGCGCCCGGGGGATGACCTGGAGGCCGCCTGCCGCCACTACGCCGGCGCCCGCGGCATCCTGCTGGACGCCTATGTGCCGGGCGTGCCGGGGGGAACCGGCGAGGCCTTCGACTGGTCACTGATTCCGCAGCGCCTGAGCAAGCCGATCATCCTTGCCGGTGGCCTGTCGGCCGACAACGTGGCGGCGGCCATTCGCCAGGTGCGCCCGTACGCGGTGGATGTCAGCGGCGGCGTGGAGCAGGCCAAGGGCATCAAGGATGCGGCGAAGATCGAAGCCTTCATGCAGGCGGTGAAACACGCGTGAACGCTAATGTGACGGCTGGCCGCGCGCCATCGTCCATAGCTTTCGCAGCCCGGTGCTGCCAGGCCGCGCCAGAGCGCGGGGCATGCCGGGGAAGAATTGGAGGTGGGGCGGTCGTGGCCGGCCCATCGTCGCTTTACAGAAGAATTTGAGCTCAAGGGCAGGGCGGGGCCGCGCAGGTCTCCCTGGCCAATACTGGAGAAAGCAAGCATGAGCAACTGGTTGGTAGACAAACTGATCCCTTCGATCATGCGTTCCGAGGTGAAGAAGAGCTCGGTGCCGGAAGGGCTGTGGCACAAGTGCCCGTCCTGCGAAGCCGTGCTGTATCGCCCGGAGCTGGAAAAGACCCTCGACGTCTGCCCTAAGTGCAACCACCACATGCGTATCGGCGCCCGCGCGCGCATCGATATCTTCCTCGATCCAGAAGGCCGTGCCGAGCTGGGCGCCGACCTGGAGCCGGTCGACCGCCTGAAGTTCCGTGACGGCAAGAAGTACAAGGACCGCCTGACCGCCGCGCAGAAGCAGACCGGCGAGAAGGACGCGCTGATCTCCATGAGCGGCACCCTGATGGGCATGCCGATCGTGGTCAGCGCCTTCGAGTTCTCCTTCATGGGCGGCTCCATGGGTGCCATCGTTGGTGAGCGTTTCGTGCGCGCCGCCAACTACGCCCTGGAAAACCGTTGCCCGATGGTCTGCTTCTCCGCTTCCGGTGGCGCGCGCATGCAGGAAGCGCTGATCTCGCTGATGCAGATGGCCAAGACCTCCGCGGTGCTGGCGCGTCTGCGCGAAGAAGGCATTCCATTCATCTCGGTGCTGACCGACCCGGTCTACGGCGGCGTTTCCGCCAGCCTGGCGATGCTCGGCGACGTGATCGTCGGCGAGCCGAAGGCGCTGATCGGCTTCGCCGGTCCGCGGGTGATCGAGCAGACCGTGCGCGAGAAACTGCCCGAAGGCTTCCAGCGCAGCGAGTTCCTGCTGGAACACGGCGCCATCGATCTGATCATCTCCCGTGACGAGCTGCGTCCGCGCCTGGCGCGCCTGCTGGCGCAGATGACCGGCCAGCCGACCCCGGAAGCGGCCAAAGAGGTCGCCGCGGTCGCGTGATGAACCAGCGCAGCCTGGGCGACTGGCTCGCCTACCTCGAACAGTTGCACCCCTCGGCCATCGACATGGGCCTGGAGCGCTCGCAACAGGTGCTGGCGCGCCTGGGGCTGGGCAAGCTGGCGCCGCGGGTGGTGACGGTGACCGGTACCAACGGCAAGGGCTCGACCTGCGCTTTCGTGGCCGCGTTGCTGCGCGCCCAGGGGCTCAAGGTCGGGGTGTACAGTTCGCCGCACCTGCTGCGTTACAACGAGCGGGTGCTGATCGAAGGCCGCGAGGCCAGCGATGAGCGCCTGTGCGAAGCGTTCGCCGCGGTGGAAGCGGCGCGCGGCGAGATCTCGCTGACCTATTTCGAAATGGGCACCCTGGCGGCGTTCTGGCTGTTCAAGCACTCCGCGTTGGACGCGGTGGTGCTTGAGGTCGGCCTGGGTGGTCGGCTGGATGCAGTTAACCTGGTGGATGCCGACGTGTCGCTGGTCACCAGCATCGGCGTCGACCACGTTGACTACCTGGGTGATAGCCGCGAGTCGGTGGCCTACGAGAAGGCGGGGATCTTCCGCCGGGGCAAGCCTGCGCTGTGCGGTGACCTGGATCCGCCGCAGCCTTTGCTGGACAAGGTGCGCGAGCTGGATTGCCCGTTCTTCCTGCGCGGGCGTGATTTCGACCTGGATAGCAGCGTCGACCACTGGCATTGGCGTGGTCGCCAGCTCGACGGTTCGCCCGTTGAACTGCGCGACCTGCCGTTGCTCGACCTGCCTATGGAGAATGCCGCCCTGGCCTTGCAGGCCTTCCTGCTGACGGGCCTGCCGTGGGATAGCGGCAAGGTTCGTCAGGCCTTGCTGGACACCCGTATCACCGGTCGTCTCGACCGGCGCGAGCTGTTGCTGCAAGGCAAGCGCGTGGAGTTGCTGCTGGATGTCGGCCACAACCCGCACGCCGCTGAGTACCTGGCCCGCCGTCTGGCGGCGCGCCCGGTGAAGGGGCGGCGCTTGGCGGTGTTCGGCCTGTTGGCCGACAAGGACCTGGCCGGTGTGCTCGCGCCGCTGCGCGACCAGGTCGCCGACTGGGCGGTGGCGCCGCTGGACACGCCGCGTAGTCGCCCGGCCACGGAGCTGGCGGATGCCTTGACGAACCTGGGTGCGACAGTGAAGTCTTACGCCAGTGTCGCGGCTGCCCTCGAAGGGCAGTGCGCCCAGGCGACGGCGGATGACCAGATCCTGCTGTTCGGTTCGTTTTTCTGCGTCGGCGAGGCCTTGGCCTGGCTCGAGCGGCAGGTCCCCGAGGATGGAGTAGATGGCAGTGCTGGATAAAGGGATGAAACAGCGCATGGTCGGTGCGCTGGTGCTGGTGGCGCTGGCGGTGATCTTCCTGCCGATGTTGTTCACCCGCGAGGACGAGCTGCGCCAGGTGCGAGTCGAGGCGCCGGAGGCGCCGGCCATGCCGAGTCTGCCCCAGGTGCAGGTGGAGCCGGTTCAGGTGCCGGAGCCTCAGCCGTTGCCGGAGCAGAACGCGCAGCCGCCGGTAGTGGTCGACGAGTCCACGGCGCCGGTGACGGCGCCGAGCCAGCCCATCGCGCCGGTCGCGACCGTGGCGCCACCTGTACAGCCCAAGCCGCAGACACCAGTGCCGACGCCGCCGGTCGCCAAGGTGGAGGCGCGTCCGGTGCCTGCACCGAGCGTTGCGCCTGCCGCCAAGCCGGCCGCGCCGTCGAAGATCGATGCCAACGGCCTGCCGGTGAGCTGGTCGATCCAGTTGGCCAGCCTGTCCAACCGGGCCGGTGCCGAGAATCTGCAGAAGACCCTGCGCAGCCAGGGCTACAACGCCTATATCCGTTCGGCGGACGGCATGAACCGGGTGTTCGTCGGGCCGCTGATCGAGCGCGCCGAGGCCGAGCGCCTGCGTGATGTGATCAGCCGCCAGCAAAACCTCAAGGGTATCGTGGTGCGCTTCCAGCCGGAGCGTGGCTGACGCACATCTCACGCCCTCCCTGTAGGAGCGGCCTTGTGCCGCGAAAGGGCCGCAACGCGGCCCCCGCTCACACCTTGGGGCTGCTGCGCAGCCCTTTCGCGGCACAAGGCCGCTCCTACAGAGTCAGCGCAGGCCAGGCGGTCTGTTTCAGGGCGTAAAGCTGTCCCCGGAGTCAGCCCGCAGCCCTTCAAACGCCTGACATTCCGCTTACTCCAAGCCCCTGGCTCTGGTAAAATGCGCCGCCTCTAACGTCGGCAGGCAACACCGTGGCATTTACCTGGGTTGATTGGGCGATCATCGCGATCGTCGTCATTTCATCACTGATCAGTCTCAAGCGCGGCTTCGTCAAGGAAGCCTTGTCCCTGCTCATCTGGATTGTCGCCGGTGCGGTGGCCTGGATGTTCGGCGGCTCGCTTGCGCAGTATCTTGAAAGCTATATCCAGATGCCTTCAGCACGGGTCATTGCCGGCTGCGCCATTCTTTTCGTCGCCACGCTGCTGGTCGGGGCGATGCTCAATTTCCTCATCGGCGAACTGATCCGCGTGACCGGGTTGTCCGGCACTGATCGCTTCCTCGGCATGGCCTTCGGCGCCGCGCGCGGGGGCTTGCTGGTGGTGGTGGCGGTCGGGCTGCTGAGCCTGGGGCCGGTGCAACAGGATCCGTGGTGGCAGGAATCACGCCTGATACCACAATTTCTATTGGTAGCCGATTGGTCGAAGAACCTCATTCTCGGGTTCAGCGGCCAGTGGATGTCCAGTGGGGTCAGCGCACCCGTTGACCTTCCGTTCAAGGAGCAGTTGCTCGGGCCGACCAAGCCCTGAGCGCTCTTCACTCAAGTTTCATCAAAGTAGGGGTTGCGTCGCATGTGTGGCATCGTCGGTATCGTCGGTAAGTCGAACGTCAATCAGGCGCTGTATGACGCGCTTACGGTCCTCCAGCACCGCGGCCAGGATGCTGCCGGTATCGTGACCAGCCACGACGGCCGGTTGTTCCTGCGCAAGGATAACGGCCTGGTGCGCGACGTCTTCCAGCAGCGCCACATGCAGCGCCTGGTCGGCAGCATCGGCATCGGTCACGTGCGTTACCCGACCGCCGGCAGCTCCACTTCGGCCGAGGCCCAGCCGTTCTACGTCAACTCGCCCTACGGCATCACCCTGGCGCACAACGGCAACCTGACCAACGTCGAGCAGCTGGCCAAGGAGATCTACGAGTCCGACCTGCGCCACGTCAACACCAACTCCGACTCCGAAGTGCTGCTGAACGTGTTCGCCCACGAGCTGGCCGTGCGCGGCAAGCTGCAGCCGACCGAAGAAGACGTGTTCGCCGCGGTTTCCCACGTGCACAGCCGTTGCGTCGGTGGCTACGCGGTGGTGGCGATGATCACCGGCTACGGCATTGTCGGCTTCCGCGACCCCAACGGCATCCGTCCGGTGGTGTTCGGCCAGCGTCACACCGATGAAGGCGTCGAGTACATGATCGCCTCGGAAAGCGTGGCCCTGGACGTGCTCGGCTTCACCCTGATCCGCGACCTGGCGCCGGGCGAGGCGGTGTACATCACCGAAGGCGGCCAGATGTTCACCAAGCAGTGCGCCGAAAGCCCGAAATTGCAGCCGTGCATCTTCGAGCACGTCTACCTGGCCCGTCCGGATTCGATCATCGACGGCGTCTCGGTGTACAAGGCGCGCCTGCGCATGGGCGAGAAGCTGGCCGAGAAGATCCAGCGCGAGCGCCCGGACCACGACATCGACGTGGTCATCCCGATTCCCGACACCAGCCGCACCGCGGCGCTGGAGCTGGCCAACCACCTGGGCGTCAAGTTCCGCGAAGGCTTCGTCAAGAACCGCTACATCGGCCGTACCTTCATCATGCCCGGCCAGGCCGCGCGCAAGAAATCGGTACGCCAGAAGCTCAACGCCATCGAGCTGGAATTCCGCGGCAAGAACGTGATGCTGGTGGACGACTCGATCGTGCGCGGCACCACCTGCAAGCAGATCATCCAGATGGCCCGCGAAGCCGGCGCCAAGAATGTCTACTTCTGCTCCGCGGCCCCCGCGGTGCGCTACCCCAACGTCTACGGCATCGACATGCCGAGCGCTCACGAATTGATCGCCCACAACCGTACCACCGAACAGGTGGCCGAGTTGATCGGCGCCGACTGGCTGATCTACCAGGACCTCCCGGACCTGATCGAATCGGTCGGTGGCGGCAAGATCAAGATCGAGCATTTCGATTGCGCGGTGTTCAACGGTGAGTATGTCACCGGCGATATCGACGAAGCCTACCTCGAGCGCATCGAGCAGGCCCGTAACGACCTGGCCAAGGTGAAGAACCAGGCGGTCAGCGCGATCATCGACCTGTACAACAACTGATTTGGGAGCGACGGCATGACCGATCAATGGGATGCCGGTCGACTGGACAGTGACCTCGAGGGTGTCGGTTTCGACACCCTGGCGGTGCGCGCCGGTCAGAACCGTACACCGGAGGCCGAGCACAGCGAAGCGCTGTTCCTGACCTCCAGCTATGTCTTTCGCACGGCCGCCGACGCCGCCGCGCGCTTTGCCGGCGAAACGCCGGGCAACGTCTACTCGCGCTACACCAACCCGACCGTGCGCGCCTTCGAGGAGCGCCTGGCGGCCATGGAGGGCGCCGAGCAGGCTGTGGCCACTTCCACCGGCATGGCGGCGATTCTCGCCGTGGTCATGTCGCTGTGCAGCGCTGGCGACCATGTGCTGGTATCGCAGAGCGTGTTCGGCTCGACCATCAGCCTGTTCGAGAAGTACTTCAAGCGTTTCGGCGTGCAGGTGGACTACGTGCCGCTGGTCGACCTGAACGGCTGGGAAAAGGCCATCAAGGCCAATACCAAGCTGCTGGTGGTCGAGTCGCCCTCCAACCCGCTGGCCGAGCTGGTGGACATCACCGCACTCGCCGAGATCGCCCATGCCCGTGGCGCCATGCTGGTGGTGGACAACTGCTTCAGCACCCCGGCCTTGCAGCAGCCGCTCAAGCTCGGCGCCGACATCGTGTTCCACTCGGCCACCAAGTTCATCGACGGCCAGGGCCGTTGCATGGGCGGCGTGGTGGCCGGACGCAGCGAGCAGATGAAGGAAGTGGTGGGCTTCCTGCGCACCGCCGGCCCGACCCTCAGCCCGTTCAACGCCTGGGTCTTCACCAAGGGCCTGGAGACCCTCAAGCTGCGCATGCGCGCTCACTGCGAGAGCGCCCAGGCGCTGGCCGAGTGGCTCGAGCGCCAGGACGGCATCGAGAAGGTCCACTACGCCGGCCTGCCGAGCCACCCGCAGCATGAACTGGCCAAGCGCCAGATGAGCGGCTTCGGCGCGGTGGTCAGCTTCGAGGTCAAGGGCGGCAAGGAAGGCGCCTGGCGCTTCATCGACGCCACCCGGGTGATCTCCATCACCACCAACCTCGGTGACAGCAAGACCACCATCGCCCACCCGGCCACCACCTCTCACGGCCGTCTGACGCCGCAGGAGCGTGAAGCGGCGGGTATCCGTGACAGCCTGGTGCGCGTGGCGGTCGGACTGGAAGACGTGGCCGACCTGCAAGCCGATCTGGCCCGCGGCCTGGCGGCGCTGTGATCGACTGGAAGGGTGGCGAACCCGGCCATAACGGCCGGGTGGCCCTGGTGACCGGTGCCGCCCGCGGCATCGGCCTGGGCATCGCCGCCTGGTTGATCTGCGAGGGCTGGCAGGTGGTGCTCAGTGATCTGGATCGCCCGCGCGGCACCAAGGTCGCCAAGGCCCTGGGCGACAACGCCTGGTTCATCACCATGGACGTGGCCGACGAGGCCCAGGTCAGTGCCGGGGTGTCCGAGGTGCTCGGGCAGTTCGGCCGGCTGGATGCGCTGGTGTGCAACGCGGCGATCGCCAATCCGCATAACCAGACCCTGGAAAGCCTGTCCCTGGCCCAATGGAACCGGGTGCTGGCGGTCAACCTCAATGGCCCGATGCTGCTGGCCAAGCATTGCGCACCTTATCTGCGCGCCCATGGTGGCGCGATCGTCAACCTGACCTCCACCCGCGCCCGGCAGTCCGAGCCGGACACCGAGGCCTATGCCGCCAGCAAGGGCGGCCTGGTCGCCCTGACCCACGCCCTGGCCATGAGCCTGGGGCCGGAGATCCGTGTCAATGCGGTGAGCCCGGGCTGGATCGATGCCCGTGATCCTTCGCAGCGACGCGCCGAACCTTTGACTGATGCCGACCATGCCCAGCATCCGACGGGCAGGGTAGGGACGGTCGAGGATGTGGCGGCGTTGGTGGCGTGGCTGCTGTCGCGCCAGGCGGGGTTCGTCACCGGCCAGGAGTTCGTGGTCGATGGCGGGATGACCCGCAAGATGATCTACACCTAAGTTGTAACCTGTTGAGATGCAAGAGAAAGGGGCCGAGAGCCCCTTTTTTTGTCAGCTGTACCGGCTCTATCGCGGGGCAAGCCCGCTCCCACGCTGCGGGCGTCTGGTTGTGGGAGCGAGCTGGCCCTGCGATCAGGCTGCCTTTTTTGCCCTTTTTGAAAAAAACTTCAATGGGGGTATTGACTTAGCATCGGTACCTGCGTAAATTTCGCGGCCTCAGCGAAGCAAACGCAACAAGCAACATCGCGGGGGTGATTAGCTCAGCCGGGAGAGCATCTGCCTTACAAGCAGAGGGTCGGCGGTTCGATCCCGTCATCACCCACCACTTCCTGAGACGTTCCTGGTTCAGTGGTTTCGAAAGAAGCACACTGGCAGAGAGGAACAGGACGCAAGTCCAACTATGCGCGGCGGTAGTTCAGTCGGTTAGAATACCGGCCTGTCACGCCGGGGGTCGCGGGTTCGAGTCCCGTCCGCCGCGCCATTTTTCTCCAGATGGGTGCTTGCACCGGTCTGAGGCCGCAAGGCCAGATCCCAGTTTCAATCAGGCGCAAGCCTGAACGATACGCAGCGGTAGTTCAGTCGGTTAGAATACCGGCCTGTCACGCCGGGGGTCGCGGGTTCGAGTCCCGTCCGCTGCGCCATCTTCTGCCAAGAGCCCCATGAACGCTCAAGGCAAAACAGAAAAGGCGATATCAAAGTCGCTTTTTTTGTGCCTGGCTTTCGCGCCACAGCGCTTGAAAGCTCAGATCCCAGTTTCAATCGGGTGCAAGCCCGAACGATACGCAGCGGTAGTTCAGTCGGTTAGAATACCGGCCTGTCACGCCGGGGGTCGCGGGTTCGAGTCCCGTCCGCTGCGCCATCTTCGCCTCGAGGTCCCTAGAACACCTCGAAGCTACGAAAAAGCGACCCTCGGGTCGCTTTTTTCGTTTCAGCGCCTTGCACAGACACGGGCAAGGATTTACACCAAGCTGACAGAGTCTTCACCGATCAATGGTTTCAGCCACTGATCGATGTGTTGCACAATACGCCCCATTCGTTTCTTCCCGGAATTGGCAATGTCTAGATCAACCGTCTATGGCGCGCTCGGGCTGGCCGTCGTGCTGGCGGGTGTGTCCGGCTGTTCCTCGAAAAAGGCCGCCGTCTACGAGCACGAGAACTTCGATGACTCGGGCACCTTCTCCCGCAGTTTCGCCACCAGCGAGGCGGGCTCCTGCGAGGCGGCGCGGCGCGCGCTGCTCAGCCAGGGCTACATCATCACCAGCAGCGACGCCAACCAGGTCGCCGGCAACAAGAGCTTCCAGCAGAACGCCGAGAACCACCTGCAGATCAGCTTCAACATCACCTGCGTGCCGGACATGAGCGACAAGCAGCGCTCGACCATGTTCGCCAACGCCCTGCAGGACCGCTATACCCTGAAGAAATCCAACACTTCCGCCAGTCTTGGCGTGGGTGTACTGGGTTCGGTGTCGATGCCGATCGGTTCCACTGACGATTCCATGGTCAAGGTCGCCAGCGAGACAGTCACCGCCGCGCAGTTCTATGACCGCTACTTCGCTTTGGTGGAAAGCTACCTGCCGAAGCAGAAGAAGCCGGAGAAAACCGAGGCCGCCGCCGAGCCGAAGGTTGAAAAACCGGCCGCCGACCTGGGCCTGCCGGAGCCTGCGCCCGCTGCCCTGGCGCCCGCGGCGCAGCCTGCCACGCCGGTCGCCGAGAGCGTGGCAGAGGCACCGGCCCCGGTACCGACTCCGGTTGCCGCCGCCCCTGCCGCTGCTCCCGCGCCTGTTGCCGCTCCAGCGGCTTCTGTACCGGCTAGCGAAGCCCCTGCGGCCCCGATTGTGGACGACAGCAAGGGCTCGCAGCCCATCGCGCCGCCCGTCGAGCCGGCACCGATCCAGGTGCAGCAGGAAGCACCGGCAGTGGAGCAGGCTCCCGCGCCACTCTGACACGTCGATAACTTCCCGGGCGCCTGCTACGTTTATCGTTCATAGGGCTGTAATCATTCCGTCATTTCGCTGGCTTAGGTTGGCGCAATGACTGAAGAACGATGAATGAAGGGGCGTGAAGATGGACGATTACCAGGAAGAACTGCTCGAATTCCAGGCCTATGAACTGGACCTGCCGGAGCCGGCCGACGACGCCACCGAGCTTTAACCCACCTGTCGCTGATTGCGGCGAAACTCCCCGGGCGTCAGCCCCGTCCAGCGCTTGAATGCGCGCTGGAAGGCCTCGGCCGAGGCGAACCCCAACAGATAGGCGATCTCGCCGAAGGCCAGCTCCGTGTCGCGGATATAGGTCTCGGCCAGGTCGCGCCGCGTGTCGTTGAGCAGGTTGCGAAAGCGCGTGCCTTCCTCGGCGAGTTTGCGGCGCAAGGTCCAGGTCGGCAGTTGCAGGTGCCGCGCCACTTCTTCCAGATCCGGCTCGCGCCCACCGTTCAACAGCGGTCCCAGCAGGTGGGTGATGCGCTCGCCCAGGCTGCGCACGCGGGTGCGCTGGGCCAGTTCTGCTTCGCACAGCTGCAGCAGGTGCTGCCAGGTACTGGGGCAGTGTTGCGGGTTGGGCAGGGCCAGGGTGGCCTGGCTCAGGCGCAGCTGGTTGGCCGTGGCGCCGAAATGCACCGGGCCTGCGCACAGGCTTTGGTACTGTGCGGCGTAGGCGGGGGCGTCGAACTCGATTTCCAGGCGCTCGGCCTGCACCGGCCTGGCCGCCAGGGCGCCAAGCTGCGCCAGCCAGCCAGCCAGCAGCGAGTCGACCACGAAGCGGTTGTAGTCGTTGTAGGGGCTGATGGAATAGAACCGCAGCCAAGCGCCCTGGGCGTCTTCCTGAAAGCTCGACTGGCCCCGGTAGTTGGCGGCATACAGCGGCTCGAAACGCAGCAGGGTGCGGGCGGCATCGCCAAGGGTCGGGGCCTGGGCGGCGGCGACGCCGGCCAGGCCGGCCTGGGCCAGGCGGCTCAGGCGCCCCATGTGCAGGCCCAGCGCCGGCTCGGTGGACAAGGCGATCGCCGCGTGCCCCAGGTGCATGTAGCGCGGGATCGACAGCCGCGCACCCGGCTCGGCCAGGCGCCTGGAGTCGAGGCTATAGCGCAGCAGCAGGGGGTGTGGATCGTGACCGAGTGCCGTCAGCGCCTCGGCCAGGGGCTGGACGAAACCTACCGACAGTTCACCCAGGCGTACGCGGGGGCGGGGCATGGCGTCACAGCCACAGGTTGAGCAGGCGCGCGCCGTGGCTGTCGTTGCCGACCCACAACGTGCCACCCTGGCTGGCAAAGCCCTGCCCATCGCTGCCCAGCTCCCAGAACTGACCACGCATGAACACGCTCATGCTCGGGGTGGCGGCGTTGGCGGCCAGCGGCAGTTGCTGCCAGGCACGCTGTTCGCTCACTGCGCCGCGGCGCAGGGGCAGGTCGGCGGCCTGGGCCTGGTGGCGGTTGCCACGCCAGGGCGCCTGCCAGCTCTGCTTGCCACTGAGGAAGACCGGGTTGGCAACCAGTTGCACCGATTGCGCGGCCAGTTGCCGGTAGTTGGCGGGGTACCAGCTGTCGCTGCCGATCAGCACGCCCAGGCGTCCGGCGGGAGTCTGCAGCACCTGCAGCGGATGCTGCTGGCCGTCGTGGATGTAGCGCCGGCTTTCGCTGTCGGGGTACTGCTGGTGCTGGGGTTGCCCGAGCACCGAACCGTCGCTGGCGAACACCAGGCTGCTGTTGTACAGCGGACCGTTGCCGGTGCGCAGCACGCCGTTCTCCACATAGGGTGCGGGCAGAATGATGGAGCCGGCGACCAGGGTGACGCCGAATTCCCGGGCCAGGTTGCCGAACACCTGCTGGTAGTCGGCGGCCATCTGTGCGGCCTTCATGCGCAGGTGCGCGTCCGAACGGCGATCATCGCCGCTGGCGGCGAGCATCGCCAGGCCGTAGCGCAGCGGGTTGCTCAGCTCCAGCCACTGCCAGGCCTCGTTGCGCTGGGTGACCTGGTACAGTTCGCGTTTCTCGCCCCGGGCCCACAGCCAGGTGCCGATATGCTCCGGCAACACCACCACGGTGCGCGGGTTGACCAGGCCCTGGGCGCGGGCCTGTTCCAGGTAGGCCGAGAGCTTGCGGTGCAGGCGCGTGAGGTTCTGGTAGTCCCCCGGATACAGCAGCGGCTCGACCCCCAGCAGGTTGCCGTGCTCGCCCGGCACGCCCTGGTTGAGGGCCAGTTCGATGCGCAGGTCGGACAGGTAATGACCCTCCGGGCGCTGCAGGGTCCAGAAGCCGTAGCCGCAGAGGGCGGCAAGGGTGACCAGCGCCAGGGCGCCGGCTAGCAGTTTTCGCATGGAGCGGTCCAGCGTTGTGCAGAAGGAGTGCCCTAGGGTAGTCCTGCTGTGCAGCAGGATCAATAAGTTGTCAGTTTCGATCATTGAGCGGGTTCAAACGCCTGTTTAATGTCGTCCTCAGACAAACGACGGGTCCCGCTGCGCTGCTGTAGAGCGCGGGTAGAGGTGCCCGCATTCCGTGATCACGCCACCTGTGGAGTCCATCCATGGCTACCGACCGTTACCCGCACCTGCTGGCCCCCCTCGACCTGGGCTTCACCACCCTGCGCAACCGCACCCTGATGGGCTCGATGCACACCGGCCTCGAGGAGCGCCCGGGCGGCTTCGAGCGCATGGCTGCCTACTTTGCCGAGCGCGCCCGTGGCGGCGTCGGGCTGATGGTTACCGGTGGCATCGCGCCGAACGACGAAGGTGGCGTGTATTCGGGCGCGGCCAAGCTCAGCACCGAGGAAGAGGCCGACAAGCACCGGATCGTCACCGAGGCGGTGCATGCCGCCGGTGGCAAGATCTGCCTGCAGATCCTGCATGCCGGGCGCTATGCCTACAGCCCGAAACAGGTGGCGCCCAGCGCCATCCAGGCGCCGATCAACCCGTTCAAGCCCAGGGAGCTGGACGAAGAGGGCATCGAGAAGCAGATCCGCGACTTCGTCACCTGCGCAAGCCTGGCCCAGCGTGCCGGCTACGACGGTGTCGAGATCATGGGATCGGAAGGCTACTTCATCAACCAGTTCCTCGCCGCCCACACCAACCACCGCACCGATCGCTGGGGCGGCAGCTACGAGAACCGCATGCGCCTGGCGGTGGAGATCGTGAGCCGGGTGCGCGAGGCGGTGGGGCCGAACTTCATCATCATCTTCCGTCTGTCGATGCTCGACCTGGTCGAGGGCGGCAGCACCTGGGACGAGATCGAGCTGCTGGCCAAGGCCATCGAGCAGGCCGGCGCCACGCTGATCAACACTGGTATCGGCTGGCATGAGGCGCGCATCCCGACCATCGCCACCAAGGTGCCGCGCGCGGCGTTCAGCAAGGTCACCGCCAAGCTGCGTGGCGCGGTGAAGATCCCGCTGATCACCACCAACCGCATCAACACCCCGGAGGTGGCCGAGGCGGTGCTGGCTGAGGGCGATGCCGACATGGTCTCGATGGCCCGGCCATTCCTGGCCGACCCGGATTTCGTCAACAAGGCCGCTGAAGGTCGTGGCGACGAGATCAACACTTGCATCGGCTGCAACCAGGCCTGCCTGGACCACACATTCGGCGGCAAGCTGACCAGCTGCCTGGTCAACCCGCGAGCCTGCCATGAGACCGAACTCAACTACCTGCCGGTGCGGGCGGTGAAGCGCATCGCGGTGGTCGGCGCTGGCCCTGCGGGCCTGGCAGCCGCCACCGTGGCCGCTGAACGCGGTCATGAAGTGACGTTGTTCGATGGCGCCGCTGAGATCGGTGGGCAGTTCAACGTGGCCAAGCGCGTGCCGGGCAAGGAGGAGTTCTACGAGACCCTGCGTTACTTCCGCAACAAGGTGAAGTCCACGGGTGTCGACCTGCGCCTGAATACCCGTGTCGATGTGGCCGCGCTGGTGGCCGGCGAGTTCGACGAAGTCATCCTGGCCACCGGCATCGCCCCGCGCACGCCGGCCATACCCGGCATCGACAACGCCAAGGTGCTGAGCTACCTGGATGTGCTGCTGGAGCGCAAGCCGGTGGGCGAGCGGGTGGCGGTGATCGGTGCCGGTGGCATTGGCTTCGATGTGTCCGAGTATCTGGTGCACAAAGGCGTGGCCACCAGCCAGGACCGTGAGGCGTTCTGGAAGGAGTGGGGCATCGATACGCGTTTGCAGGCCCGTGGTGGTGTGGCCGGGGTCAAGGCCGAGCCTCATGCGCCGGCGCGCCAGGTGTACCTGTTGCAGCGCAAGAAAACCAAGGTCGGCGACGGCCTGGGCAAGACCACCGGCTGGATTCATCGCACGGGGCTGAAGAACAAGCAGGTGCAGATGCTCAACAGCGTCGAATACCTGAGCGTGGACGATGCTGGCCTGCATCTGCGGGTTGGCGAGGGCGAGCCGCAGTTGCTCGCGGTGGACAACATCGTCATCTGCGCTGGCCAGGATCCGCTGCGTGAGTTGCATGATGGCCTTGTTGCGGCCGGGCAGTCGGTACACCTGATCGGAGGCGCTGATGTGGCGGCCGAGCTGGATGCCAAGCGGGCGATTAACCAAGGGTCGAGGTTGGCGGCGGAACTGTGATTGTTTGAATCGTTGGTGAGCCAACTTCCACAGTTGAGGTGGTAATACACCTTTTCTGTGGAGGTTAGCTTGTCAGCGAGTGGTTGTAACTGAAGAAACATTGCCAGTAGTCTACACTTACTCCATGTCTGTTGATCTTGATCTTGCTTCTAAGCGCGCGATAGTTCAGGCAACGCCAATTGCGACTTCAGGAGGCCGAGCGGAGTTCTTGCGAAGGGAGGTGACGGGCATGGATGCCCGTCAAGCGCTGCGCCCCAGGATGGGGCGTTCAGCGCGGTCCTCCCGGGAGCAAGAACGGAGCGAGGGGACCCCGGAGCGAAGCGTAGGGGCCGGATGAATGGAGCGAGGATTTTTTGGTGACTTTTTGATCCTTCAAAAAGTTACCCGCCGTAAGGGCGGAAAG
>NZ_JAJSRC010000052.1:0-18327 GCF_021283245.1 Pseudomonas sp. NMI760_13
TTGTCTTCGTAGCTGACCAGTTCGAGCACCAGCCTGAACGGGGTGCTGAGGGCTTCGTCGAGGGTGAAGGAGACCACTTCGAACGGGTCCTGGCTGGCCAGGGGTTCGAAGCGGTAGCTCAGGTCGGATTGATTAGGCATGGAAAGTCCCTGTCCGCCTTCTGACGGTGGCTGAAGCCCGGGCAGGCGCGCCTGCCCGGAACCCTGCGGTCGGGTCAGACGACGGGCGCGCGCCAGTCGTCGGAGCCCGCGGTGCCCGCGACGGTGTGATCCCAGGTGATCTTGCGGTAGGCCAGGGACACCTCGATCAACTGCGTGAAGTCGGCGTTCTCCTTGTCCTGGGCATGGGGCATGACGGTGTTGATGTCGACGATGGTGGCGTCGGTGAGCTCGGTGGTGAAGAAGTGCTCCTGCTTGCCCTCCACCGAGGTGCGGTACCAGTTGACCGTGACCTTGGGCAGCATTTCACCGGACGCCAGGGCGTTGTACATCAGCGGGGTCGCCTTGTTCAGCGCACTGGTGAAGATGAACGGCTTGTGTACCCGCTGCCCGGTCGGCTGGCCGCTTTGCGGGTCGGTGGGCACGGTCACCTTGTGCTTGATTTCCTGCACCAGGATCTCGTCTTCATGGCCTTCGACAAACACGTTGCCGACGGAGTCGGAGGTGAAGGCGCCTGCGGTGAGCAGGCCTTGGGTCTTGCCTTCGATCTTGATGTAAGCGGGTGTTGGCATGGCAGATATCTCCTGCATCCATGTGGGTAAGCACGCACACGGGAAGTGGCGTGGCCATCGGACTCGATGGGCTTGTCAACGGGGCGCAGGCCCCGAAAATCCATTGCTTCGGGCGCGCCGCTCACGGCTGCAGCAGGGTGTTCAGCGCCTCGATCGCCTCGCGGGTGAGCAGGTCCAGGCGGTAGCGGTAGTAGCCGTACAGCCCGGCCAGGGCGATCGCCGAAACCACCAGCGGGCTCCACCAGGGCCATTCGCGGCGCAGGCGCACGTCTCGCGGGGCGACGTTGGCCAGCGGGTCGCCGAAGAGGTCCGGGGGCGGGCCGCGCAGTTCGAGGATGATTTCGCGCAGCTTGAGAATGAGGGCCCGCAGCGCCTCGTCGCCCTTGGGGTCGATGCCGTACTTGCCGCGCAGGCCCAGGCACAGGCACAGGTAGATGAACTCCAGGACGTCCTGGTAGCGCTTGGGCTCCTGCATCATGCGCGACAGCACGGTGAAGATCTTCTCGCCGCCCCAGGTCTCGTGGTGGAAGACACTGAGCAGGGGCTTCTGGCTCCACAGCGAGCTCTTGCCCCATGGCGTGGACATCACGGCCTCGTCGATATACAGGCACAGCGCGTAGGAGTGGGCCTGCAGCTGGGCCGGCTCGTAGTCGTACCGGCGCATCTCCTCGACGATGGCGTTGACCTGGTTGTAGACGGCGTTGTAGAGGAACGGGATATCCCGGTGGCTTTCCTGCTTGCGCAGGCGCATCACCAGGCCGAACAGGGGCATCGCCGCATCGATCATCTGGTTGCTGAAGGCTCCACGGAGCTGGAAGTCCGGGTCAGGTACGTAGTCCGGGTGGTCCATCGCGCTGGCGGGGGCCGGTATGGGTTGCTGTGCCTGGCTCCTATCGGCGAGCTCGGTTCGCATGTTGTCGTCTGATACAAGGTGTCGGTTGTTCGCAGCTTCCGTCATTTCATTCGCTCCGTATCGCCCAGAACTGCAACTGGAGCCCCGGGAACTCCCCCGCGACATGCAGGCCAAAGCCGTTGCTGTCCTTCATCGCGGCCCAGTTCGGGCTGCGCCGGTCGAGCTCGAAGTAGCTGAAGCCGGCATGGAACGGCAGCTCCCGCGGCGCCACGGGCATCGGTCGCAGCGCAATGCCGGGCAGTTGCAGCGGCACCAGGTCAGCCAGAGCCTCGAGGGAGGTGATCTTGGTTTTCTGCAGGAACGACTGCTGGAATGTCTCGGCGGGCAGGTCGGCATGCACCGCGAGGATGAAGGTTGCCTCGTCGATCAGGCGGCGATCGTCCAGGGTCACGGTCAGCACGCCGAATGGCTGCGCCACCAATGGCAGGGAAACGGCCCGCGGTTGCCGGACGATGCTCAGGGTACGGCGCAGTGCATCCTCCAGCGGCTTGAACGACTGGCGCAGGGCGTTGTGCCGGTAGGCTGGCGGCTCCGGCGGCAGGCGCTCGTCGTCGGTGAAGGTCAGCAGCTCGCCGCACGCCTGGCTCAGGCTCAGGTAGAGCTGTTCAGGGTGGGTATGGGGCTGACGGGCCAGGTGCTGGAAGCACGGCCACCAACGGTTCATGGCTTGCAGCAGATTGAAGTCGCGGATATCGGCCACCCCCGACTGGCCGGGCGAGCCGATACGCGCCGCGAGGTTGCGCGCGCGCTCGCGCAAGGTGTTGCTGACCTCGTCGAGAAACCGCTTGAGTGCCGGGGCCGCCTGAATCGAGACACAGGTGGGGTAGAAGTCGTCGTCCAGCAGCAGGCTGCCGTCGGGCCGGCGCTCGAGGATCCAGGCAAGGGGCAGCCGGGAGTAGGCGCTGTTGTCCTCGGTCTCGCGCATGAGTTGAAGGTTGGGGACCGCCAGGTCCACCTGCACCAGGTCGCCGTCGGCGCTGTGGGTGTCCTTGATCTCCAGGGGCTGGGCGCCGTAGCGGTAGTTGCCGCCGCTCTCGGGCCAGCTGACTTCGCGTCCCCCTTCGGTGCGCAATGGCAGGCACAGGAACACCTCGTTGCGTTGCGTGCCGTCGTCGATGATTTCCAGGGCGGGCGGCGGCGGCAGGTCGCCGGGAATGTCGAATACCGTGCCGTCCGGCATGATGCCGCGTGCCCGGGTGATGGCCACCTTGCCAAGGCTCAGGTACTCCTGGTTCAGCTGCAGTTCGCTGAAACCGTAGAACGCCGCATTCAGGCTGCTGACGCGCTGCTGGACCGCGGCGTCGCTGGCCCTGGCCTGTTGCTGGAAATGCTGTGGCTTGACGAACATGCCTTCGGGCCAGAGAACTGGATTGCGTGAGCTCATGGGCGCTCCAAATAAAGGGGGAGGGTGGCGACCTGCAGGCGGGGCATCAGCTTTCCTCCTGCAGCAGGATCTGCGTGCCATCGAGGGTCACGGCGAGCACGACCTGGCGGCCGCGTGGCGCGATGCGTATCACTTGTCGCCAGTCGGCGTTGGTGATGTCGTTGAACTTGGCGATCACGGCGATGAAGCGCGTGTCGGCGGCGATGGGCTCGAAGCGCACGAACTTGAACTGCCCCGGTGCCAGCAGGTAATCGTCGTCGCGGATGTAGGTGCTGCGCAGGGCCTTGGCGAGGTCCTGGTCGAGTTGCGCATACAGGCTGTTGCGCAGCAGCGAGTCGTCACGCAGTTGCAGGATCTTGATCGCGACGGGCGTGGCGATCGCAGGCGTCGCTTTCTGGCTGGGGGCGGCCACGTCGAACCGGACGTCCTTGGCGTCATAGCTGCCTGGGCCTTCATGCTCCGTGGGTGAATGGGCCGGTGCCTGTTGGTCATTCGGCTCTACGGGGGACATGGCTGGAAACAGCGCTTGAAGATGCTCCAGCAGACCGGCGACCTGCTCAGTCAACGCAAGCGGATCGCCTGCACGGAGGCTGACCGCATAAGGCGTGGGCTCCAGCGCTTCACCGGGTACCTTCGCATCGAGGCTGTGGGGGTTGGTGTTGATGGTTGGGCTGGCGTGCAGGCTGAAGGCGACCTCGGTGGGCTGGTCCGACAGCGCGCCCACCGGAATGGAAGGGTCCATCACCACCTGGCCGATCTTGCCGAGGGCCGTGCAGCCTGTGGCCGACCCGAGGGCAAGCAAAAGCGTGGCTACCCTCAGTGGATGGGACGTCATGGCTTCCCTCCGGCGATGAGTCGCTGCAGGGCGCTTGCCCCAGGCTGGGCCGGTTGCTGCGGTGCAGTCAGTGCGGCCAGTGGATCTGGGGCCTGCAGTCGATCGAACAGCGTGCAGATATCGACCGGGAGACTCGCTGTACGGGGCGCGGGATGCCAGGGGCTGGCCAACGAGCTGTCCAGCAGCGCTTCGAGGGCCTGCTGGCCAGGCTTGAGCAGGTCATCCAGGTCGCTGCGGATAAAGCTTTTATCGCTTGGCCCGGCTTGGTAGCGGGCGTGCAGCTGATAGGGGCCGACCTGCAGGCAGTCGCCGTCGCCCACGCGCACCGGCACGCCGGGGCCGGGAGGCAGCGGGCTGTCGTTGAGCAGGGTCTGGCCACAGAGGTCGATCACGCAGAAGCCGCCTTCCAGCCAGCGGATCGCACAATGGGCGGGGTGAATCCGCCGCTGGCGGTCCACCAACAACCAGTCGGCCTTGTGGCTGCCGATGATGCCGCCATCGCGGTCGAACAGATGGCCCGCGACGACGCCGTGGTGCAGGCGATCGAGATTGGCGATGCTGAGGGCGAGTCTGGTCATGCGCGCCCCCGTATCCGCACGACCGGGCTGACTTCACCCTTGCGGTCTTCGATGAAGCTGGTCCAGCCCAGGTGCGCACCCTGCTCGCGGTGCAGGCGGAACGGTGGCAGTTCACGTGGCTTCAGGCGCAGCTCGAGGTCATAGGCCAGGCCGTCGCGGAGCAGGAAGTCGATCAGTGCACGCAGTCGCTCGAAGTCGACGCCGCCGGGCAGCAGGCTGCGCAGGCGTGCCAGGTCGAGGTCGCCGATCAGCAAGGTGAACTTGCTGCTGCGGGTTCGCGTGCGGTCGCCGAGCATGAAGCTCTCGCCCAGTTGCCCGTTGCAGCGTCCCAGGCGCACCACCTGGCGGTGTGCGATGGTCACCGTGCGGGTCTCGAACTCGCGGATTTGCACCGACGGCAGATCGAAGCAGTGGGCAATGATCCCGGCGACCACACCGGGTGCCCGGCTGCGGCTGGCAATGACGCCGACGAAACTCAGCAGACGGCTCCAGGGCAGCGGCGTGTCGCCACGCAGGCGTTCGTCGCCGAGGCCGATCAGGGCGAAGGCGTAGCGCGAGAAGTCATCGCTCGCCCCGGTCTGGAAACGCACGTAGTAGCGGTATTTGCGCCAGATGCGGTGCAGCAGGCTGAGCAGGCAGTGGTTGAAGAAATCGAACAGCGCGGGGCGAACGCCAATGCCCTGGGCGTATTCGTAGGCCAGTTCGTCGAGGTAGTAGCTGGGCAGGGGCGAGTCGGTGCCGTGCAGCCCCAGGAAGGTGGTGCGCACGCGATAGCGCGACGGCGCCTCGGCGATCCGCTCGGCGGCCAGCACATCGGCCACCGGAAAACTCAGCCGCGGGTCGCTGGCAAGGTGCACGCGCTGGCGTGTGGCGGTGTCTGGCCAGCGCGGCTCGAGGTTGTCCCCGTGCAAGCCATGCAGACGCTCCAGCAGTTGGAAAAAGCTGTGCCGGTGGGCCTCGGCGAGCAGCGTTTCGGCTAGATCAGCGGTTGTCTGCCGGTCAGCAGTGGCCATGTGTAGTGCTCGTTGTTGGTGGTATTGATCACTTCCAGCTGGTGGAAGGAGTTGGTGCTCGCGTAGAGGGCGAAGAAGTGGGACAGCACGCAGCCGAACAGGTACAGGTCGCCTTCGCAGAGGAAGGCCTGCTGGTCGAGCCGCAGGCGGGTACGCAGGCCGCGAATGGGCAGGCCCTTGATCAACCAGTCCAGTGGTTCGGTGTGCGCCTCGCCGATGCCGTCCAGACGTTTGCGCGTGGCCCTGGCCTGCTGGATGTCGTGCAGGGCGGCGAAATCGTAGGCGCCGATCACCGCCTTGAGCGGGACGGCCGAGAGCAGCGACAGGTAGTTGAGCGAGAGGTTGGAGATGAGTGTCCACTGCAACTGGCCATCCAGCACCGGACGGTACGGGCGGGTCGGCAGGCAGATGTTGCGGTAGCGGATCAACGGCGCGGTGGCCTGGTTGATGACATCGATATCGCCCAGGCCCAGCGCCATCGGCAGGTCCCGATTGGTGCAGGTCAGCTCGATCGAGGCGGTTTCCATGTGGCCGATGAACTGGCTTTCGTCGCCCCGCACGAAGGCGATCTGGTGATCCAGCCCGTCACCGAGCAGCGATTGCTCGACCCGGCAGCGGTAGTACAGCGCGGTGCGTCCCTGCACATGCTCGATCTCGTGGGCGAACGACTCGAAAGGCTGGAATACCCGCAGTTGCTCGCCAGGGCTGCCATCGGCGCTGGTGCGGGTGCTGATCACCCGGTCGACGCTGAAGATCTCGTGGCTGTCGCGGCGCAGGCCGTGGGGTACCAGGCGATGCTGGTCAGCCGTTCCGGACAGGTCGATGGGCTCGGCGCCGTGCTCGAACAGATTGACGGCAGGGGCGCAGAACAGCCTGAAGTCATCGGGGCCGATCCGCGTAGAGCCGGGCAGTGGGCGCGCGAGGTGGAACTCGATGCGGATCGTGGAGCTGGCGTGCGCCGGCCAGACCCTGTCCAGGCCGGTCAGGTTGAAGAAGTGGAAGCGTTGCGGGAAGACCAGGTACTCCTGGAGGATCCGGTAGCCATCGAACACATTGCGCGGGTAGGGAAGCAACGCCTCGTCGGGGCTGAAGCCGGAGAAGCTCAGGTGGTTGGCCGGCAGGCGACGCACCTGGCCGTCGATGGTCACGCTGATGTGCTCGAGGTATTGCGCCAGCCACAGGTAAAGGGTCTGGGCGTTGCTGCGCTCGCCACCGAGGTGGAACTCCAGGCTGTCGCAGCCCAGCGTGTTCAGCGGGCGTTGCACCTGGGTCTCGAGCTGGAGGTGAATGACCGAGCTGTCGGGCGTCAGGGTCGCGCTCACCTCACCGAGCGTGAAGGGATAGAGCTTCACCTCGGTGCAGGTGCGGAACTCGCAATCCACGCCATCGACCGGCCGGGAAAACAGGCGTGAGCCTCTGGGAACGATCTGGGCCTGGCTGAGCGAAGCGTCCAGGGGCGAGAACTGAATGATCGTCGCGCTGGGCAGGGGGCGCAGGTAATTCGGCCAGAGCAGTTGCAGCATGCCATGGGTCAGTTCCGGCACCTCGTCCTCGAGTTTCAGGCGCAGCTTGGCGGTCAGGAAAGCGAGGCCTTCCAGCAGGCGCTCGACGCCGGGGTCGCCACTGTCCTTGCCCAGATAGCGGCTGAGCTGGGGATTGTCCCGCGCAAAGTCCTCCCCCAGTTCGCGCAGGTAGCGCAGTTCTTCGCCGAAGCGGTCCTTCAACGACATGGCCTACCTCACCTGGGTGTTGCGGTTGTGGCCGTTGACCAGCAGTTCGATCTGCAGCTGTTCGGCGTGGTTTTCCACCCGCACCTGGCAATCCAGGCGAAAGTGCAGTTCCAGCGGGTTGTCCGTGTCTGGCTGCCCCTGCAGGTTCAACACCTGGATCCTCGGCTCGTAGCGTCGGATCGTGCGCTGGATGTCCGAGCTCACCTGGCGCAGCAGGTCGCCGTTGCCCTGGTCATGGCCGTTGAAGTCGCGCAAGCCGAGGTCGGGGCAGCTCTGCGAGCAGCCCCGACGGGCGTTGAGCAGCGTCTCGAGGTGGCGTTTGATCCGCTCGACGGTGCGCCCGGTGCTTTCTCGGCGGCCAGCGGGAGCGTCGCTGGCCAGGCGGTCGAAGAGGCTGCTCATTGGGTGTCGAGCCGGCCGACCAGGGAGATCTCGAAGTTCGCCCCCATGTACTTGAAGTGCGGGCGCACCGCGAGCGAGACCTGGTACCAGCCCGGATCGCCCGCGACGTCGCTGACTTCGATCTGCGCGGCGCGCAGGGGGCGGCGACTGCGGATGTCGGCCGAGGGGTTCTCCTGGTCGGCGATGTACTGCTTGAGCCAGCGGCTGAGCTCGCCCTCGAGGTCGTTGCGCTCCTTCCAGCTGCCGATCTGCTCGCGTTGCAGCACCTTGATGTAGTGGGCGAGCCGGTTGACGATGAACAGGTAGGGCAACTGGGTGCCGAGCTTGTAGTTGGTCTGTGCCTGCAAGCCTTCGGATGTCTTGGGGAACTGCTTGGGTTTCTGCACCGAGTTGGCCGAGAAGAACGCGGCGTTGTCGCTGTCCTTGCGCATGGTCAGGGCGATGAAGCCCTCTTCGGCCAGCTCGAACTCCTTGCGATCGGAAACCAGCACCTCGGTCGGGATCTTTGCCTGCAACTCCCCGAGGGCCTCGTACAGGTGCACCGGCAGGTCGTCCACGGCGCCACCGGATTGTGGGCCGATGATGTTCGGGCACCAGCGATAACGGGCAAAGCTGTCGTTGATGCAGCTGGCCATCAGGAAGGCGGCGTTGCCCCACAGGTAGTTCTGGTGTCGAGCGTCGATGTTTTCGTCGTAGCTGAAGCTGCTGATGGGGTGTTCCTGGCGGTCATAGACCGAGCGCAACATGAAGCGCGGCAGCACCAGGCCGATATGGCGGGCATCTTCACTGTCGCGTAACGACCGCCACTTGGCGAAGCGTGGTCCTTCGAAGATGTCCTTGACCTCCTTGAGGTCGGGCAGGTCCTCGAAGCTGCTCAGGTTGAAAAACTCGGGAGCGGGGGCGGTGATGAAGGGGGCATGCGACATGGCGCCCACGGAGGCGACATAGCTCAGCAGCTTGATGTCAGGCGAGGAGGGGCCGAAGTTGTAGTTGCCGATCATGGCCGCCACGGGTTCACCGCCAAACTGTCCGTAACCTGCGGTGTAGACATGTTTGTAAAGCCCGCTGCAAGTGATGTCCGCGGCATTGTCGAAGTCATCGAGCAAGTCGCTCTTGCTGACATGCAGGACTTCCAGCTTGATGTTCTCGCGAAAGTCGGTACGGTCGACCAGAAGTTTCAGCCCGCGCCATGCGGACTCCAGCGCCTGGAACTCGGATTGATGAAGAATGGCATCCATTTGTTTGCCGAGAAGTCGGTCGACTTCGGCAATCATCTGGTCGACCCGGTGCTTGTTGACCAACTGGTCCGGGGTATCGTCCTTGAGCATTTCCGATATGAATGCAGCCACGCCTTGCCTGGCGATCTGGTATCCCTCCTGGCTGGGTACCAGCATGGTTTCGACCATGATCTGGTCGAGCAGTGTCGAGTTACCGATGGTTTCAGCCGTGGTATCGGCAGTGATTGTCGTGTTGTTTGTGGTGGACATCCGAGACGCTCCGTTGTCTATGTCATATGCCATCTGTCAGAAGTGCGTTTTCATTCCGCTGGCGGGGCTTCGACTACCAGGTCCAGCTCCTGCGCGAGTTGCTTGCGTGCCTGCTGGTCCGTCAGCAGATGCTGCAGGTGCCGGCGAAATGCCGGGACATTGCCCAGCGGGCCTTTCAGGGCGACCAGGGCCTCGCGCAGCGCCAGCAGCTTGTTCAGCTCCGGCACCTGGCGAGCGATCTGGTCGGGGCCGAAGTCGTTGATCGTCCTGAACTGCAGCTCGACCGCCAGCTCGGCGTTGGCGACAGGGTTGAGTGCCGAAGGGACCGAGAGGCTCAGCTTGACGTCGGCATCCTTGAGCACGCTGTCGAAGCTGTGCTTGTCGATGCGCATGGGCGTGCGGTCCTCCAGGTTGCGGTTGTCGACCAGGCCGAAGTCACCCAGCACCAGCATCTTGTGCGGCAGTTCAACCTCGGCCTGTTGATCCCCCGTGGCGGGTACATACTTGATGTTGATGCGCTCTTTGGGCGCAACGGAACTTGAGTTTCTGGACATGATGTAAGTTTATTCCTGATGCTGAAATTTGTGGGGTGTTGTGCTTGTGGGAAGTTTTTTAGAATTTTGTAGGAGGGGTCCTACATATTTGTTTTTATATACACGTTAATGTTTTGGTGCTGTAAATTGCCCTTAGACGATGCTGAAATGAAGTAATCAAAGTCGAGTCTAAAAATGTAAGAAAATATTTGATTGTTTGTGGTGGTGAGGTTGTTCTAGGCTTGCGTCAAGTCTGTTTTTTAGCGATGGCTAATTGTCTTTTTTCTATTGCTTTGCATGTTCCCAATAAGAAGTTGCATCGAGCCGTGAGGTCTAATTCTGGTGTGCAATCCATATAGTTGCGTGCTTGGTCTGGCATTGTTCGCGCTGCTGGAACCGACCTTTGCAGCCCCTGTGCGGGACTGCACGGGGATTGTTTCCAATGTCGAGCGCCTGGCGTGTTTCGATGAGGCGGCGGGAACGCCGGCGCGCGTGCCGACGATCGGCAAGGGATGGTCGGCCCCGGAGCTCGATGCCCCGAGCGTGGCTCGGGTCATGGCCAACGAGACCCGACGAGCGCCCGACAATCTGGCATTCATCCTGGGGGCCGAGGACGACAAGCGGACAGGGCGGCGGCAGGTCGTGATCTCCGCACCGGCTATCGCGACCTCCGAGCCGCGCCCCTATCTCGCCGTCAGCTGTGTACAGAACATCTCCAGGCTGCAGTTGCTCACCGCCGAACCCGTCCAGGGCAATCGGGTGACCTTGCAACTGCGTACGGAGCATCGGTCGACCCGCTCGCTGGCCTGGCAGGTACTGGAAAACGGCCAGGTGCTGGATGCCGGGCGCGGCTTGCCCGCCATCGAGCAGATCAAGGTACTGCAGGGTGCCCAGCGCATCCTTGTGGTCAGTGATCATCCGGCCCTCGATGGCTTGCGTTTCGATGCGCAGGGGTTGGACCCGTTGATTGACCAGGCGCGCACAGCATGTCGCTGGTAGCGCCGGTGTCGACCGAGGAGGTCGCCAGGTTGCTGGCGCCCGTCGACCCGCTCGCGCCAGCGGGTTATTTCGATATCGAGGACGAAACCTACCAGGCGATCGATCAGGAGATGGTCAAGCTGGGAGGGCTGCATGAAGCCGCCATCGATTGGCCCTACATCGAGGAAGCCTCCCGTCACTACCTGAGCGGCCAGTGCAAGCACTTGCGTATCGTCGGGCACCTCAGTGTCGCCTGGCTGCGCACGGGATGCTGGGAGCGCTGGTGTTGCACGCTGACGTTGCTGGCAGGCATGGTCGAGCACTATTGGGAAAGCGCCCATCCCAAGCCAGGCCCCAAGGGCTTCCTGGGCAAGCGCAAGCTGGTCGGGCTGCTGCTCGGGCGCCTGTCGGCGGCGCTGCCCGGCCTCGACCGCTTCAGTTACACCCCGGCCTGCAAGCAGGCCGCCCAGCAGGCATTGGCCTGCCTGCAACAGCAGGCACCCCTGGCGCAGCTCGATCCTGCCGCGCTGGGCGAGCTGGAGCGCGCGCTGCTCAAGCAGGCCGAGCAGGCGATGGGGACTGCGCAACCCAGTCGCAAGGAATCCTCGCCACCCCAGGCGCCCGTCGCACCACTGACCGATGTGTTTCGACCTGCCAGTACCACTCTCTCCCTGGGGAACGAACGTGAGACCCGTCGTGCGGTACTGGGTATGGCCGAGTTCATCAACCAGCAGGATATCTACGATCCGACGGGCTACCAGCTGAGGCGCTTCGGCCTGTGGGCGCATATCCAGACACTGCCCTCCACGCGTCAGGGGCTTCGCACCGAGTTGATGGCGGTGCCGGCCGACATTGTCGGCGGGTACGAGGACGCGCTGTCTGCTTCGGCGATCGACCCGACCCTGCTGATGAAAGTCGAGCGAAGTGTCGCGGCCGCCCCTTACTGGATTCGCGGCAGCTATCTGGCGGCGGGCATCGCCACGCGCCTGGCAATGAACGAAGTCGCCGAGGCCATTCGCTGTGCCACCGCCAGGTTTGTGCGACGCCTGCCGGCGCTTGAGCAATTGTGCTTCAGCGATGGCACCGCGTTTGTCGATGACCAGTGCCTGGCCTGGCTCAGGGGCAGCCAGGCAACGCTGGCAGGGGATGGCGCCACTCAGGCGTTCATCGGCCTGCGCGAGGAGCTGGCCAGCCAGCTCGAGGTCGAGGGCGTGGAACCGGTGTTGTTGAAGCTGCAAGGGCTGCAAGCGGACTACCGCTCACCACGCGAGCGTTGCCATAGCACGGTGATCGCCGCCGACCTGCTGGCCTCACGGGGCGTGTCCTGGCTCGCCCAGGAGCTGTGCGCGAATGTCGCTCGCACCATGCGTGGCATGACTGCCGAGGCGTGGGAGCCCGAGGTCTACCAGCAGCTGCAGCAGTTCACCGCGACATCAGGATTGAACGATCAGAACAGGGAGTCTTGAACCGCCATGAGCAAACTCTGGGCGCTTTTCAAACGTTGGGGCCTGCCGCTGGCGTCCCGAATCAATCTGGCCATGCCGCTGTTGCTGGGGCTTGGGGCGGTGTTGCTGCTGGTGCTGATCTGGTGGCTCGGGCCGCAATGGCAGTGGCACGGGCAGCAGCCACTGGCCAGCCTGGCGCATCGCAGCGTCGCCACACTGCTGCTGGTGTTGTTGCCATTGCTGATCTGGCTGTTCGTGCTGCGTGCGCGCTTTCGCCGGCTGCAGGCCGAACGCCAGCGGGATATCGAGGCGAGCGCCGATCCAATACTGCCTGTGCTCCTGGCCCAGCAGCGTGCCCTCGATGCGGGGTTGGCAAGCTACCTGGAGCATGCCGGCGGGTATGGTGCGCTGTATCGGTTGCCCTGGTATCTGCTGCTGGGCGACGAGGGCGCGGGCAAGACCAGCCTGATGGAGCGCTCGGACCAGCGCTTTTCCCTGACGCGGATCGGCAAGGTCCAGGCACACGGGCGCCAGGACGAGGCGTTGGCCTATCCCGTGGACTGGTGGATCAGCGACGATGCGGTGGTCATCGATCCGCCGGGGGCGCTCATGACCCGGCAGGCCCCGGATGGCAACCTGCCCGACACGCTCGACAAGGCCAGGCCGGTACTGCCGGCTGGCACCCAGGCGCGGCTATGGATGCACCTGCTGGGTTGGCTGGCCCGCACGCGCAGTCGTAACGCCCTCAATGGCGTCGTGCTGGTCGTCGATCTTGCCGCCTTGCAGCTGGCCACGCCGCAGCAGCGCATGGCCTTGGCGCAGGTGCTGCGGGCTCGCCTGCATGAGGTAAGCAACCAGTTGGGTGCGCGTTTGCCTGTGTATGTGGTGCTGAGCAAGTTCGATTTGCTGGATGGGTTCGAGCAGTTGTTTGCGCGCCTGACGCAAGCCGAGCGAGAGCGGTTGCTCGGGTTCACCTTCAGGCTGGATGCCGTCAGCGCGTTCGATGCCTGGCTGGATGAACTGGCCGAGCAATACGACTGGCTGGTCAGGCGGACCGAGGAGCAGGTGCTCAACGACCTGGGCGTACTGGGCAAGACCGACCTGCGTGAACGGCTGGTGTCATTGCAGGGCCAGCTACTTGGCCTGCGTCCGATACTGCTGGCGTTCCTGCGCGAGATGCTGGTAAGTGATCGCTTCACCACGCCGGCACTGGTGCGGGGCCTGTATCTGTCCTCGATGCTTCAGCAGGGCCAGGTGCTCAACGCCTTCCAACGCAATGTGGCCCATCCCTTCAAGGCCGATGCGCCGGTCAGCGAGGGCAAGCCCCAGGGCAGGCAACAGGCGTACTTTGCCCAACGCCTGTTCCAGCAGGTGGTGTATCCGGAGGCCGGGCTGGCCGGCGACAACATCAGGGTGGCGCTAGGCAAGCGACGCCTGCTGTGGGCCGGCTCGGGGGTCGGGGCATTGGCGCTGGTCGTCATGGGCAGTGCCTGGCAGCGCTACTACGAGGCCAACAGCGACAAGGTGGCCAGCGTCCTGGACATGAGTCGGGCATTTGGCAGCCATGAACTGGATCAGCGGCTGGACCCTACCGGGCGCAACCTGCTGGCGCCACTGGAGCAGATTCGCGAGGCAGTGGCCGTGTTCGGCGACTATCGATCGGCCTGGCCGGTGGTGGCGGACCTGGGGCTCTACCAGGGGCGCCTGCTGGGGCCGCGGGTCGATGAGGCCTACCTGAGCCTGTTGTCCAGGCGCTTCCTGCCGGCCGTTGCCAGCGGAGTGATCGATGCCATGGATGCCGCTCCTGTGGGCAGCGAGCAGCAGATGGCCGCGCTCAGGGTGTACCGGATGATCGAGGACCGCCACAACCGTCGGCCGCAATGGGTCGAGCAGTGGATGGCCCGGCAATGGCAGGCAGCCTTTCCTGGCCAGGGGCAACTGCAGCAGGCCCTCATGCGTCACCTGCAATACGCCCTGGCCTATGCCGATACCGAGCTGCCACAGTTCCGCCAGCGGCTTGACCAGGCCCAGCAAGGCCTGCGTGAGGTGCCACTGGCGCAGCGGGTGTATGTCAGCCTGAAGCAGCAGGCCCAGGAGCAGTTGCACAATGGCCTGGACCTGCGCCACGAGGTCGGGCCTGCCTTCGATTCGGTGTTCCAGCTCAGGTCCGGCGATGCCCAGGTGCCCGCTGACCTGTTCCTGGCGCCCATGCTGACTGTCAAGGGCTTCAGCGAATACTTCATGCCCCGCAGCGCGCAGGTCACCGACCTGGCAATGGTCGATCAGTGGGCGCTGGGCGAGCGCCGCCAGTTGGACTATTCACCGGCTGATCGCGAAGTACTGATCGAGGGTATCCACAACCTCTACAGTGCGGACTATATCGACAGCTGGCGGCGAGCCCTGAACGCACTCGCGATTGCCCGTTTCCGCGACCTGGAGCACGGGGTCTCGGTACTGGGGCAATTGACCGGGCCGGCAGAGCCGTTGCGTCGACTGCTGGAGAGCGTGCGCGCCAATACGGCAATGCCCACACTGGCGGACAACGCAGAGGCCCCGAATCTGGCGGTGCAGGCGGCCGACCAGCATCTGGTTGGTGTTCGCCGGGCCTTCTTGGGCTTGAACGACATGCTGCAGGCCAAAGGCGACAGGCCCAGCTATTACGATGAAACCTTGAGCGCGATTGCCGCCGTCCACGACCAGGCGAGAGGGGTACAGGACAGCCCCGACAGGGGCAAGGCCGCTCTGCAGGCGGTGCTGCAGCGTTTTTCGATGAGCGGCGCGGACCCGATTGCCACCTTGCAGCGGGTTGCGACAGGGCTGCCAGAGCCGGTCGGACAGCAGGTGAGGGCCGTCGCGGACCAGACGGCGCAAGTGCTGGTCGTAGAGGCGCTGCGCGAGCTCGAGCGGCGCTGGGATGCCGACGTCTACAGCTTCTTCCAGCAGCGGCTGGCAGGACGATATCCCTTTGTGGCCGGAGGACCTGATGCCGCCCTCGATGATTTCGAGGCGTTCTTCGGGCCCAAGGGGCGCCTGCAGCAGTTCCAGGACCGGCACCTGAACGCATTCATCAAGGACAACCTCGACGCGCTGTACGCCGAGAACCAGGATGGCTACCTGATTCGCAACGAAGTCATCGACCAACTCGCCCTGGCAGACCGTATTCGCGAAACGTTCTTTGACCCGCGCGGCAACCTCGGCGTGCAGTTCAGCATCGAGCCCCTGGGGCTCAGCGCCAATCAGAGCACCAGCTTGCTGGACCTCGATGGTCAACTGGTCTCCTACACCCACGGCCCCAGCCAGATCACCGGTGTGATCTGGCCCAACACGCTTGGCCAGCAGGTACGCAGCAACCTCACCCTGCTCAGGCTCAATGGCAACAGCAGCAGCCTGGAATACCGGGGCCCCTGGTCGATGTTCCGCCTGCTCAGCCGTGGCGCCCTGAATGGCCGCAGCGCCACCGCGGTGGACCTGAGCTTCAAGACCGGTGACGGTGTGATGCGCTATCGGCTCAGTTCGGAGAAAGCCTTCAACCCGATCACCCAGCAGCCGTTCAAGGGCTTCAAGTTGCCGCGTACCTTGCTGCAGCAACCTATCGCAGATGCACCGCAGGCCATATGAGCCAAGGTTGATAGTGCACAAGAAACGGAGAGCTTCCCGGCACCACGCCACCCGATAGTACCCCGCGCACCCTGCACCCAACTTCAGGACGAGGTACTTATCATGCAACTGGCAGGCAAAGTGGCAATCATCACCGGCGCCAGCTCCGGTATCGGCCGAGCTGCGGCGACATTGTTCGCCCGGCACGGCGCCAACCTTGTGCTCACGGCTCGGCGCGAGGTCGAGCTTGAGCAGTTGACGGCGGACATCGCGGCGGCAGGGCAAGGCCAGGCCGTTGCCGTGGCCGGCGACATCACCGATACGGCATTGGTCAGGGAACTGGTGGACGTGGCGGTGGCGCGCTTCGGTGGCCTGGACATTGCCTTCAACAATGCCGGTACCCTCGGTGAACTGGCTGCCGTTCCCGAATTGTCCCTGGAGGGCTGGCAACACACCCTGCACACCAATCTCACCAGCGCCTTCCTCTGCGCCCAGGCGCAGATTCCGGCGTTGCTGGCCCGTGGCGGCGGCTCGCTGATTTTCACCTCGACCTTTGTCGGCCACAGCGTGGGCATGCCGGGCATGGCCGCCTATGCGGCGAGCAAGGCCGGGCTGGTCGGGCTGGTCCAGGTCATTGCGGCGGAGCAGGGCAGTCGCGGCATACGCGCCAACGCGTTGCTGCCCGGCGGTACCGATACGCCCATGGGCCGCAGTGCGATGAACAGCCCCGAGGCCAGGGCCCATGTCGAAGGGTTGCATGCCCTCAAGCGCCTGGCCCGACCCCAGGAAATCGCCGAGGCGGCGTTGTTTTTGGCGTCGCAGGCATCGAGTTTCATGACCGGGACGGCCATGGTGGTGGATGGCGGGGTGTCGGTGGTGCGGGGGTGAGGTGGGCTGCAGGTTCCGCGTGGCGCTGTAGAAACGATCGCGGGGCAAGCCCGCTCCCACGCAAGTCCAGTTACTACACGCAAGTTCAGTTACCCGTAGATTGAACGGGGCTGCCAGGCAGCCCCGAGTGCTTGTATCAATCCGCCGGCTTGGGCGCGAAACGCAGGATCAGGCAGGCGATCACCGCCGACAGCAGCGAGCCCAGCAGGATGCCGATCTTGGCCGCGTCGATCTTCTCGGTCTGGCCGGGGAAGGCCAGCTCGCCGATGAACAGGCTCATGGTGAAGCCGATGCCGCACAGCATTGCCACGCCGTAGATCTGCAGCCAGCTGGCGCCATGGGGCTTGCTGGCCAGGCCGGTCTTGACCGCCAGCAGCACGCCGCCGAACACGCCGAGCTGCTTGCCCAGCAGCAGGCCCAGGGCAATGGCCAGTGGCAGCGGGGCGAAGATGTCGCTCAGGCCCAGGTCGCCGAACGAGACGCCGGCGTTGGCGAAGCCGAAGGCCGGCACGATGAGGAAGCCGACCCAGGGCGCCAGGCCATGTTCCAGCTTGAGCAGCGGGCTGGCTTCGCGGGCCTCGCTGTCGCCGGTGCTGTAGGGGATCAGCAGGGCACCGACCACGCCGGCGATGGTGGCGTGCACGCCCGACAGCAGGGTCACGTACCACAGCGCGGCCACGCCGATCAGGTAGGGCCACAGGCTGACCACACGCAGGCGATTGCACGCCAGCAGCACGGCGACGATGCCGGCGGCGCCGGCCAGGGCCAGCAGGTTCAGCGACGAGGTGTAGAACACGGCGATGATCGCCACCGCGCCCATGTCGTCGATGATCGCCACCGACACCAGCATCACCTTGAGCGACAGCGGCGCGTGCCGGCCGAGCAGGGCCAGGGCGCCGACGGCGAAGGCGATGTCGGTGGCGGCCGGGATCGCCCAGCCGTCGGCCAGGCCCGGCTCGCCACGGGACACCGCCAGGTAGATGAGCGCCGGCACGGCCATGCCCATCAGTGCCGGCAGGGCCGGCAGGCGACGCTGCTCCCAACTGGCCAGGCGACCGTCGACCAGCTCGCGCTTGATCTCCAGGCCCACCAGCAGGAAGAAGATCGCCATCAGGCCATCGTTGATCCACATGTGCACGGTCATCGGGCCGAGCTTGTCGGTCAGCACCGGGCCGACGGGCAGGTGCAGCAGGTGCTGGTAGGCACTGGCCCAGGGGCTGTTGGCGATGACGATGGCCAGCGCGGCGGTGAACATCAGCAAGACGCCGCCGGCCGCCTCGGTGGCCAGCAGGTGCCGCAGCATCGAGCGCGGCTTGACGGGTGGAAGGGGTGCGGTCATGTAACGCTCCTCGTTCATGGCATCACCCTCGCGGTGGCAGTGGCGCGGCGGGCAACGGGCACGGCGGGACGCTGGCTCCGGACAAGACGGGCCACTGCGGCGAAGGGCGAGAAGAAGGATGGGGAATGCGGCGCAACAACCCACGCCGTGAAGACACGGGGCAGGAAGGGCCATGGGGAATGGAGGCATGCGTGCAACATGGACAAATCTCACGGAAAACAAATGAATGTTCTCCGTATTCGGGAAGGCTCCCGGGCGCACGCAGCACACGCCAGGCGGCCATTCTAACGGTACGGGCGCAGGTGTGTGTTGCATTTTTGCATCGAAATGTTGCCAAGCGAAGGTATCGCTTCGTGGCAGCGTGTTCGACGACAGAGTTGCGGCGCCTATCAGATCGAGCGCCGCCCGCGCGGCGCATCGCGACGCAAGGCCGCTCCTACATCTGTTTCGGGCCAGTCAATCCTGTGCCATTACC
>NZ_JAJSRC010000053.1:0-15752 GCF_021283245.1 Pseudomonas sp. NMI760_13
AAGCTCGACCAGGACCTGACCGTGACCCTGAGCAACGGTGCCAAGGTAATCATTCCGGCTGGCCAGACCCAGGTCGAGTACAAGGCCGCCGCCCAAGGCGACGACGTGTTCAAGGATGGCAGCTCGCTGACCGTCGGCATCACCGATGCCGCGGTCACCGGCAAGACCTTCGAGAACCTCGAGCTGGGTGGCAACGCCACCGTGCAGATCAGCGATACCATCAGTGAAGTGGTCGCCACCCTGTCCGCCGACAAGACCACCGTCAGCGAAGGCGGCCAGGTCACCTACACCGTGACCCTGACCAACGCCCAGGGCCTGTCGGTCACCGGCCACAACGGCCTGACCTTCACCCTGACCGATGGCACCAAGGTCAGCATCCCGGCCGGCAGCGCCAGCGGCACCTTCACCATCACCGCCAAGGACGACCCGTACCTCGGTGGCCAGCCGAACATCGTCAACAAGATCGAAACGGTCGCCGGTGGCGACAACTTCGAGAAACTGACCCTGGGCAGCAATACCGTCACCACCAGCGTCACCGACGAGCCGAGCGGCCAGGGCGACCTCACCACCGTCGGCATCAGCGGCGACACCTCGGTGACCGAAGGCGATACCGCCCACTACAACCTGACCCTGAGCAACCCGTCGAAGTCCGAGGTGACCATCACCCTGACCTACAGCGGCACCGCCACCGACGGCCAGGACTTCACCGGTGTGGTCACCGTGAAGATCCCGGCGGGCAGCAGCGGCACCACCTTCGACATCAAGACCATCGACGACAAGCTGGTCGAGGGTTCGGAGAACTTCACGGTCAAGATCAGCGGCGCCACGGGCGGCGGCTTCGAGAACCTGCAGGTCGACGCCGGCAAGTCCAGCGTCACCACCACCATCATCGACAACGACCACGCGCCGGTGTCGACCGGTGGCGCCGTGACCGGCAGCGAAGACACCGACTACGTGTTCAAGTGGGGCGACTTCAACGTCAGCGACGCCGATGGCAACACCGGCCTGTCGGTGACCATCAGCAAGCTGCCGGACCTGGGCAGCCTGAAGTTCTTCAACGGCACCTCGTGGGTCGATGTGTCGCTGAACCAGAACATCAGCCAGGCCGACATCGCCGCCGGCAAGCTCAAGTTCGTGCCGCTGGCCAACCAGTCGGGCGTCGACGGCTATGGCGGCAGCGGCGTGGGCAACAAGCAGGCCGACTACGCGCAGATCAAGTACAAGCCCAACGACGGCACCAACGCCGGCGGCGAAGTGACCATGAAGGTCGATATCGCGCCAGTGGCCGACAAGCCTGACCTGAACATCGGCAACAACAACGTCAACTCCATCGGCCTGCTCAAGGAAACCTGGAACAGCCTCACCGGCCTGGGTAACAACGGCAACGGCATCACCGGCGATGCGCTGAAGAACGTCTTCGCCAACTCCGGCAACGCCAGCAAGAGCGAGACCGTCACCGGTGTCGACACGGTCGCCACCGTGTCGCCTGGCACAGGCTCGAAGACCTCCGGCCTGATCTACCTCGAAGCCGGCAAGACCTATGCGTTCAGCGGCACCGCCGACGACAGCCTGCAGATCGTCGTCGGTGGCAAGAACGTCGCCAGCGGTACCTGGGGCTCGGGCAGCGGCGCCATCTCCGGCAGCTTCACCCCGACCACCAGCGGCTACTACACCCTGGAGATCTACAACGCCAACCAGTCCGGCCCCGGCAGCCTGGACGTCAACATCAAGGTGGGCAACGGCGCGGTCACCGACCTCAACAGCTCGAACATCCCGATGTACCCGAGCGTCAAGGACCTGACCAACGCCGGCGTGACCGTCGGCGACCTGCACGGCAGCAACAACCAGGGCTACTACGACGGCTACAAGCTCAACGAAGGCAGCGAGAACGGCGCCCCGGTCAAGCTGGTGGGCATCAGCACCAACCTCACCGACACTGACGGCTCCGAGGCCCTGAGCGTCAAGCTCAGCGGCATCCCGGCAGGCTCGGTGCTGGCCGACAATGCCGGCCACACCATCACCGTCGGCAAGGACGCGGTGGACGTCACCGGCTGGAACCTGGGCAGCCTGACCATCAAGCCACCGGCCTACTATGCCG
Source organism: Pseudomonas sp. NMI760_13 (assembly GCF_021283245.1). Lineage (NCBI taxonomy): Bacteria > Pseudomonadati > Pseudomonadota > Gammaproteobacteria > Pseudomonadales > Pseudomonadaceae > Pseudomonas > Pseudomonas sp. NMI760_13. The sequence goes on from NZ_JAJSRC010000053.1 coordinate 2,099, forward strand.
GCCAGTTCGACGTGAAGGTCAGCTCGACCTCCACCGAGAGCGTCGGCGGCAGCACCGCGACCAGCGAAGGCACCATCAAGGTCACGGTCTACCCGCAGTCCTACACCACCAGCAACCTGTCCTCGGACAGCGACAACATCACCGGCACCGACGGCAACGATGTGGTGGTGGCCGACGTCACCGGCCTGCACGTGGTGCCGGGCCAGGACTACAACCTCGCCTTCATCGTCGACACCTCGGGCAGCATGGGCTCGTCCGGCGTGGATGCGGCGAAGAAATCCCTGGAGTCGGTGTTCAAGACCCTGGCCGCCAGCGTCAAGGGCGACCAGTCGGGCACCGTGAACATCCTGCTGGTGGACTTCGCCACCCAGGTCAAGAGCAGCGTTGCGGTAACCCTGAACGATGCCGGCCTGCAGCAGTTGCTCAACGCCCTGAACAACCTGCGGGCGGACGGCGGCACCAACTACGAGGACGCCTTCAAGACCACCGCCAACTGGTTCCAGAACCTCAAGGATGGTGGCAACACCGGCAGCAACCAGACGTTCTTCATCACCGACGGCAAGCCGACCTACTACCAGGCCAACGAGAACCCCAACCCGACCCTGGGGACCTCGGGCATCACCCTGGACACCTTCCTGGCTTCGATCAACTACAAGCCGGGCATGGCCTACAACGGCTACATCGACAGCAGCAACACCAACTACGTCAGCATCGACAACGCCGGCAACCTGCAGGTGCAGTACTACCGCAACGGCTGGAAATACGGCGTATCGGGCGAACTGCATGCCGAAGGCAACGGCACCTATGAGCTGTCTTCGCGTGGCGGCCTGGGCTACGACACCAACAGCACCACCACGAGCAACTCGCAGGACAGCTTCAAGCTGCTCTCGGGCCTGTCCCAGGTCGAGGCCATCGGCCTCAACAACGGCGTCAACACCAACGACCTGAAACCATACGACACCGACGGCAAGCCGCAGACCAACATCGACCCGAGCAAGCTGGCCGAAGCCATCCTCGGCCATACCGAAGTCACCCAGCCGGGCAATGACACGGTCAACGGCGGCGACGGCAACGACATCATCTTCGGCGACCTGATGGTCTTCGACGGTGTTGCCGGCACCGGTGTCGAGGCGATCCGCGGCTATGTCGCCGACAAGCTGGGCGTCGACGCGGGCAGCGTGGACGCACGGGCGATGCACAAGTACATCACCGAGAACTACGCCGAGTTCGATGTCTCGCGCAGCAACGACGGCGCCGACACCCTGCTGGGCGGCAATGGCAACGACATCATCTTCGGCCAGGGTGGCAACGACTACATCGACGGCGGCAAGGGCAATGACATCCTGCTCGGTGGCACCGGCAACGACACCCTGCTCGGCGGCGAAGGCAACGACATCCTGTTCGGCGGTGCCGGCAATGACATCCTCATCGGCGGCAAGGGTGACGACATCATGACCGGTGGCAGCGGTGCCGACACCTTCGTGTGGAAGTCCGGCGACCTGGGCAAGGACGTGATCAAGGACTTCAAGGCCAGCGAGGGCGACCGCCTCGACCTGAGCGACCTGCTCCAGGGCGAGAAGGCCAGCACCATCGACAACTTCCTGAAGATCACCACGGTCAATGGCGAGTCGACCCTGCAGGTCAGCACCGAAGGCAAGCTCAACGCCGCCGGTGGCCTGGCCAACGCCGACGTGACCATCAAGCTCGAGGGCGTGAACTGGTCCAACACCACGATCAACTCGTTGATCAGCGGCGCCGACCCGACCATCAAGATCGACAACTCCAACAGCTGATCCCTGCCTCTCTACGGCGGCCCGCAAGGGCCGCCGTTGGGGGCGCGGGCTTTTCCAGCCATCCCTTCACGCGCATACTCGTGCACCGGGCTTACATGCCCGGTGAACTTTGCCTATGCTGCTGACTACCAAAAAGGATTCATCGTGACGAGGGACGCCGCCATGTTCTACGTGCAACGCGACGCTGACGGCCGTTTGCTGCGGGTTGAAGCCGCCGAATTCGGTGGTTTTAACGACATGGTCCCGGCAGACAATGCCGAGATCCAGGAATGGTTCGCCGACAACGTTGTCGAGAACAGCCTCAAGCAGCTCAAGCAGAGCGACCTGGACATGATCCGGGTACTGGAGGACCTGATCGAGGTACTGACCGCCAAGGGCGTGTTCAGCATCACCGACCTGCCGCCCGGTGCCCAGGCCAAGCTGCTCAGTCGCGCCAGTGCACGTGAGGCGCTAGGCGGCCTGAACAACCTGATCGAGGAAGACGAGGACGGCGGATTGATCTGATCACGCGGCCCTTGCTTGCTCCTGTAGGAGATAGGCCAGCCTTTCGGGCTACGACGCTGTCGCGCAGGGAACTGTTATCACTGTGGGAGCGGCTTTAGCCGCGAAGAATCCAACGCGGTGCCTGGCACCGGCTCTGCCGGTGTTCGCGGCGGTGCGGCGGTCCGATAAACCCGCTCCCACAGGGCTCGCGTGCTACCCGAAGGGCTGGGTAATCTCCCACAGGGTGCCACTCAGCGCCAGGGTGCCGGCCCACCTACCAGTTGCCCCTGAATCCCCTGCACGCCCATCTCCCGTAGTACCTTCAGCTCCCCTTCGGTCTCTACCCGCTCGGCGATCAACGGCAGGTCGATGCTGTGCGCCGCGCGCTGGATGGCCTCGATGAACAGGCGCTTGTGCCGCTCCTGGTCGATGCTGCGGATATAGCCACCGTCGATCTTCAGGTAGGCCAGGCCCAGGTGGGCGAGGTTGCCGATCATGCTGAAGCGCCCGCCGAAGCGTTGCAGCGCCAGGCTGAAGCCCAGGGCGCGCAGGCGTCGGGTCAGTTGCTCCAGCACCGATTGCTCGGGCAACTGCTCTTCGCCGATCTCGAAGGTCAGCCGCCGCCCCAGCGCGCCATGCTGCCCCAGCAGCTCGTAGACTCGCTGCAGCGCCTTGGGATCGGCCAGGGTCGCGGCCGACAGGTTCAGCGCGAGCGCCTCGCCATGTCCCTGCAAGTGCCTGAGCACTTTCTCCAGCACCAGCAGGTCCAGCCGCGCCATCCAGCCGAAGCGCTCCAGCCACGGCAGGAAGCGGCCGGCCGCCAGGGCTTCACCCTGCTCGTCGTGCAGGCGCGAGATGACCTTGTAGTGCAGCACCCGCTCCGGCGCCCTGGCATCCACGACGGGCTGGAAGAACAGCTCGAACTGCCCTTTGTCCAGTGCCTGGTCCAGGCGCGTGTGCCAGGCGTGGTGGCTGTCGGCGGCCTGGCCCGCTGCGCCCTGTTCCAGGCACACCCAGCCCGGCGCGGGCTGGCTCTCGGCGCGGGCCAGGGCCTCGTCGGCAAGCTTGAGCAGCGCTTGCGGGGCATCCCCGGGGCTGTAAGGCGCCAGGCCAATGCAGGCCACCGGGTCGACATCGCTGGCGCCGGTCTCGTGCAGACTCTGCAAGGTGGTCTCCAGGGCTTGAGCCAACTGGATCGCCTCCTCATACACCATGCCCGGCGCCAGCACCGCGAACTCGCCGCCACGACTGCGGGTGATCAGGTCGTTGGTCTCCGGGAAGTTCGCGCAGGTGCGGCGCAACTGCTCGCCCACCGCCTGCAGCAACTGATCGGTGCGCTGGCCCCCCAGGCGCGCGTTCAGGCCCGCCAGGTCCTGGACCCGCAGCAACAGCAGGTAGCCGGCACGGGCCTCCTCCAGATTGCTGACCCGGGCGTTGAGCTGCATTTCGAAGTATCGACGGTTGGCCAGCCCGGTGAGGCTGTCCTGGTACGACTCGGCACGCAGCTTCTCGCTGCGCTCGGCCTGTTCGGTGAACAGCGCCTTGAGCTTCTCGACCATCTGGTTCATCGCCTGCACCACCCGGCGCAGCTCGGGTGTGCGCGGCAACTCCGGCAGGCTGAGGAACTCACGGCGAGCAATGGCGTGGGACTGCGCCACCATATAGTCAAGCGGCCGCAGTTGGCGACGCAGCAGCAGCGCCCCGAGCACCGCACTCGCCGCGCCGCACAGCAGCAGCCAGCCCAGGCTGCCCAGGGCGCTCTGCCAGAGCTTGGCCAGGGCGAACATCGGATGGCTGATCACCTCGACCCGCGCCGCCTGCTGCCAGCCACGGCTGACAATGGCGTCGCCACCGGCCGGGTCCAGGCCGATCAGCTGGATGAACCAGCCCGGCACGCTTCCCGCATCGGGCTCGGCATGGCGCTCGACCAGCACGGCATTGGAATCCAGGTCGATGACCTTGATGCTCGAATAGTAGCCACTGTCGAAAATCGAGCTGACCATCAGCTCGACCATCGCCGGGTCATCGATGTTCGGCGTCAGCGACAGCGCCAGCGCGGTCGCCGCATCCTGGGCATGGGAGCGCAGCTGGTTGACATACTGGCTGCGCGAGCTCTCCAGGCTGACCATGAAGCTGCCACTGAAGGCGACCACCAGGAACAGGCAAATGGCTAGCAGCAATTGTTTGAACAGTGACATCTGTGCTCCTTCAGTAAACCGGTTCGGCCGGGAACCCTTCGGCCTGCATTTTCTTCAGCAAGTCCTGCCACCGCGACAGGCGCTTGGTGTCACCGACCTTCTTGTTGCCGCCAGCGCCGGTCAGCCACAGGCCTTCACCGTTGAAGGCATACACCGGCAGCAGGTCGGTACGCTGGCTGGCCGGCTTGATCGCGTCCATCAGGCTGTCGAGCACCAGCGGCTGGGCCTGTGGGCTTGAATAATAGGTCAGGACCATGTGCGCACGGTTCTGGCGCAAGGCCTTGACGTAGGTGATGCGCAGCTTTTCCGCCGGGACGCCCATGCGCCGCAGGCTGAAGTACTTGGCGATGGCATAGTCCTCGCAGTCGCCCGCGCCCTTGATCAGCGACTGCACCGGCGTGGCCCAGTAATCGACCTCGTGCCACAGGTCGATGTCCTCGACGTAGCGCAACTGCTTGTTGAAGAACAGGTTGACTACCTGCAACTGCTCCAGCTCGCTGCCCTGCTTCTGTGTCGCCAGCAGGTTCTGCCAGGCATCTATACGCCCCTGCCCCGGCCCCAGCGGACCATACAGGGCCTGCGCACGGCGGCTGATCTGCGAGAAGTCCCAATCCGCCTGGGTAGCGCCCAGCCACAGGCAGCCGAGCAGCACGGCAAGGCCGAGCCGGCGTGCGGTCGCATTGAGAGGCCAAGGTATCGCCACTGCGGACACCCGTTCAGATCAGTCGAAAGCAGCGATGGTGCGGGCTGGCGCGGCAAAAGACAATGGCACCGGGTGCCTGTGCTGCCAACTGTCGGCAAACCCGCTTCGTACAAGGGCTGGCGACCTTGGCCATCTTCCCAATGCCGACAACTTGCTTCACGATAGCCGCGTTTCGTGAGTGCGCCATGGCGCACCCGCTTGATCAATCCGTTTGACAAGCGCCCCCTTCCCTCACTAGGGTTATTGGATCCAATTTTCATGTTGCCGAGGCGAACCCCGCGTGGCTGAGAAACCCAAACTCCTGAGCACCGTGCTGGGCAGCGAGCAGGTACCGCCGCACCTGGCCCGCAGTGTCATAGAAGAGCGCCTGCGCAGTGCCATCCTCGACGGCCGCCTGCCACCGGGCACCGCCGTGCGCCAGCAAGAGCTGGCGACCCTGTTCGGCGTCAGCCGCATGCCCGTGCGCGAAGCGCTGCGCCAGCTCGAGGCCCAGTCGCTGCTGCAGGTGGTGATGCACAAAGGTGCGGTTGTGGCACCACTGATCGGCGAGGATGCCGTCGACACCTACGCCCTGCGCGTGCTGCTCGAGACCGAGGCGTTGCGTCAGTCGATCCCCTTGCTCGATGCCGACGACATCACCCAGGCCAGGGCATACATCCGCCAGCTGGAAAATGAGACCCGCCACGCCGAGATCGGCCGGCTCAACCGTCTGTTCCACATGGCCCTCTACAGCAAGGCGCAGAACCAGAAACTGCTGCGCATGATCGAGATCGAGCTCAACGAGGAGGAACGCTTCCTGCGCTTCCACCTGTCCTCGATGGGGCTGGGCAAGCTCACCCAGGACGACCACATCGCCCTGGTCGACGCCGCCAGCGACAAACTGGTGGACAGAGCCATCGAGCTTCTGGAAGAGCACCTGAACCATGCCGCGCGCACCATCAGGAGCTACCTCGACAGGCAATCGGGCAACTGATCCTGCTCAACCGCGCAGCCGACCTCAGCGACCGCGTCGCTGCGCAGACACGATCCGCCACAAGGAACGGCAGTGCACGTGCAGACGCGACAGGAAACCACGCCCGACCAGCCGTCCAGGATCCGCCTGATCTGCCTGGCCAGCACCCGGCAGCAACTTGCCCAGTACCGTACCTGGGCAAGGACCCTCAGCGACCCCATCGAACTGGTCGCGGTCGATGTCCCAAGCATTGCCGACCTGGAACAGTCCACCGCGTTGCCCGTGGCCGGGCGCCTGACCCAGGCCCTGCGCGAACAGCTCCAACCCTACCTTGCACAACCCCACGCGATGTTCGCCCAGGGACTGGGCGCGCACATCGCCCTGGCCCTGATCCAACAGGTGCAGGAGACGAGTCCGGGGCAGACCCGTCACTTGTTTGTTTCAAGCTGTGACAGCCCGCAGTTCAGTACCAGCAACCTTCCATTGCAGGTGCCGATGACCGTGCTGTACCCGCCCGGCTCCCTGGCCGCGATGCTCGGCTGGCACAGTCTGGTGCGCCGAGAGCTGGAGCTGATCGAGTTGCCGCTGCCATCGGTCGATGCTTCGCTGCTCAACCAGCGCCTGGTGCGCATCTTCAACAGCCACCTCGGGCTGCTCAGTTACTGACCTTCCCCCTGCCTTCCATACGCTGACCAAGAGGGCATTTACTCTGCCCGGTCTGCTGCTGGCCATGGCAGTGCCAGCATTTTGGGCACACTCTACTCCCCGCAGCGGCCGCTGATCATCAGACGTGGACCTGGCCGCCTGCCTCCTCATTCACCAGTAGAAGGAACCTGGCACCGGGGCAAGGACCGCACGCGATCAGCCGCCCTCCAATAGTCACTCTCCCATCTCCGTTCACCAGTGCTCCGAGTGAGGCATTCACTCTGTGTCTATTTTTCTGATCGTTATTTATCGGAAGGAGCACATATTGCCAAAATAAAACTTACCCAAAGTTTTATTCGGGCACTTATATTTCAAGAAAAGTCCGAGCATAAAATAATCAAAAAAACAATTGCGGCGAACTTTGAAGTTGTTCTAACTTTTATAGCGCCAGCCAAGGGCGGCCAGGTATCACCGTGGACGCCTTGCCAGACAAGCCCTGCCGGCCTCTATCCGTTGTTCGATGTCGAAATTTCATTCGAGGTATCTCTTCGCCTGGAATTTATATAGCGAACAATGCGCAGAGCAACTTGATCCCTGAATTCCATCCATAACGGACCTCATCATGAGCACATTGAAGCGCACACTTTCCGACAAGAAACATGAACTTTCCCTGCACCCGCTCTTTTCCGAGATCGACTCGCTGCAGACACTGCGTCGATTTATGGAAACCCATGTTTTTGCAGTCTGGGACTTCATGTCGCTGACCAAGCGCCTGCAGCAGGAGCTGACCTGCGTCAGCCTGCCATGGCTGCCACCTGCGGACCCGGCCGCAGCACGCCTGATCAACGAGATCGTGCTGGGCGAAGAATCGGATGACCGCCTCGACCACGGTCACTACAGCCACTTCGAACTGTACCTGGATGCCATGCGCGAGGTCGGCGCCAGCACCCAGGCCATCGATCGCTTCATCAGCCTGCAACAGCAAGGCATCACGGCCATTGACGCCCTGCAGCGCTGCGGTGCCAGTGAAGCCGCCCAGCGATTCGTCCGCGACACCCTCGAGGTGGCTATCGACGCGCCGGCCCACCGGGTTGCGGCCGCCTTCCTGCATGGCCGAGAAAGCGTGATCCCGGCGATGTTCCAGCAGATCCTCGACGAGTGGGGCATCGGCACCGAGCAGGCTCCGACCTTCCGTTACTACCTGCAACGCCACATCGAGGTGGACTCCGAAGACCACGGGCCTGCCGCCGAACAATTGCTGGCCCGCCTGGTCGACCACGACCCGCTGCGCCAGGAAGACGTCTACGTGGCCGCCATCGCCGCCGTGGACAGCCGCATGGCGCTGTGGGACCGCCTGCGTGCCTCGCTGCAGACACCTGTCGCCGAGGTCACCCCATGAATGCCCTCGAGTACCGCTCCTTTGCCGAGGCCTGGGAGGCTCGGGCGACCATCCGCACCCGGCCCCGGCGCCTGGTGGAGGATGACCAGCGACTGATCTACCCCCTGAGCCGCCAACCCCTGGTGCTCGGCGCGACATTCCAGCGCGAATGTCCGCAGCTGCGTGATTTCGTGCTGGTGCAAAGTCTCTACAAGTTCATCAACGATGTGGTGATCTTCGAGACCGAAATCGTCGACCGCACCGCCCGGCGCATCGCCAAGGACCGCTTTGCCGTGCGCTTCCCGTTCGCCTGCCGCTACGACGCGATGACCGTGGTGGTGGACGAGGACTATCACGCCCTGGTGGCGATGGACTTCCTGCAGCAGACCATCGCCTTGACCGGCATCGATCCAATCGCCCTGCCCCAGGAGATCGAACTCAGCCGCGCCATTCCGGCCGTGCTGGAACAAGTGCCCGAGGCACTGCGCGATGCGCTGGAGCTGATCTGCGTGGGCATCGCCGAGAACACCCTGACCGACGATGTCGCGGCCTTTGCCAAGGACGACTCGGTCAAGCCCTCGGTGAAGGGACTGATGGCCGATCACCTGCTGGACGAAGGCCGTCATTCAAGCTTCTGGGCGCGGCTGACGCGCATCTACTGGCACACCGCGCCGGAGGCGGATCGCCAGGCAATCGCCAAGGTGCTGCCGTTGTTCCTGCGTCAGTACCTGACCAGCGACATCCAGCAGGCGTTCGACTGTGCCCTGATCGCCGCCTTGCCAGTGAATGAAACGGTGCGCCAGGCCCTGCGCGAAGAAGCGCAAGGCCTGGCCTACCCGATCAATCACCAGCATCCGCTGCTGGGCAACATCCTGCGTTTCTTCCGCAGCAGCTCGATGCTCGAGTCGCCTTGCGTACAAGACGCCCTGCGCGATTACCTGCCCTGAGGACCTGGACATGAGACGCCTCGACATACTCCTGGTGGGCACCAGCCCCACCCTGGAGGCATTCACCCGGCTGCTCGACGAGCACGGCCATGGCTCGGCCACCGCCGACAGCGCGCAACCCTTGCGCCAGCAGCTGTCGACCCGGCCGGACCTGGTGGTGGAAGATGGCAGCCTGGCCCTGGGCAGCTGCGACTGGCATGCCCTGGGCAACACGCCACTGCTCAGGCTGCGCCTGGGCGCCAGCTTCGCCGAGCCCCTGCCGCAACTGGAAGCCCTGTGCTGGTGCGGCAGTGCCAGCGCCCAGCGGCTGATCCAGCGAACTGCGATCCCCGCGCCGAGTGCCGGCAACGGCCAGCAGTTGCGCGAAGACGCCCTGCAGGCCCTGTGTGATCAACTGGCCCTGCAGGTCACCCGCTTTGCGCGCAATCCGGCGCATCTGCAGGAAGCACCCGCGGCAAGCCCCGGCGACCAGGAGCGCGAGCACGGCCTGGACTGGCTGGAGGCTCTGGCCTACCGCCACCCATTCAACCGCACACTGCGCGCTGACTTGCTGGAGAAGGCCGAAACCGGCCTGATCGATACGCTGGAGCACAGCTTGCGCCTGCATGCCGAATGCCCTGCGCTGAACCATGCCGGCCAGCGCTCCAGCTATCGCCAGCTGCATGCCCGCACCGTCGCCATCCAGCAGGCCCTGGCGCCGTTGCTGCCCGAGCCAGGTGAACAGCCACCCGTGGTCGCCGTGTGCATGGGCAAGTCGCCCGACCTCTATGCCAGCCTGCTGGCGGTGCTGGGCTGCGCCGCCATCTACCTGCCGCTGGACCCGGCAACGCCGGCCGAACGACGCCAGTCGATCCTCGAGGATGCCGGTGCCTGCGTCGTGCTGCATGACGGGCAGGCGCCTGTGGATATCTCTCATGTGGATATTCGCGGCATCGCGGCGACACCGGCCATGCCGTTGCCCGGCCTGGCGCTGCGCCAGGCCGGCGCCGAGCAGGCCTGCGTGGCGATCTACACCTCCGGCACTACCGGCCAGCCCAAGGGCGTGCTGCTCAGCCAGCGCAACCTTACGCACTTCATGGCCTGGTACCGTGAGCATGTGGCCCTGGACGAGCACAGCCGAGTGCTGCAGTTCTCCACCATCGGCTTCGATGCCTCACTGCTGGATATCCTGCCGACCTTCGCCTGCGGTGCGGAACTGGTGCTGCCCAGTGAGGATCAGCGCCGCGATCCGCAGCAGCTGGTACAACTTATCCACAGCCAGGAAGTCAGCCACGCGTTCCTGCCACCGGCCCTGCTGAGCATCCTGCCGCGCAATGTCCACCTCGGCCTGCGCCACCTGGTCACTGGCGGCGACGTCTGCGAGCCGGAGGTCATCGCCCGCCTGGCCGGTCAGTGCCGGATGCACAACATCTACGGGCCGACGGAAACCACAGTGCTGGCCACCACCCGGGTGTTCGCCAGTGGTGACAGCAACCGCAACCTGGGCCTGCCGATCGCCAACACCCAGGTGCTGATACTCGACCCGGCGCTGCAACCGGTAACGGAGCAGACCCCGGGCGAGCTGTACATCGCCGGGCCCGGTGTCGGCCTGGGCTATCTGAACAAGCCGGCACTGACCGCCGAACGCTTCGTCGAGTTGGACCTGCCCGCCGGCCGCACGCTGCGTGCCTATCGCACCGGAGACATCGGCAAGTGGACCGCCCAGGGCATCGAGCTGTGCGGACGGCGTGACAACCAAGTGAAGATCCGAGGTTTTCGGGTCGAGCCCGAGGAGATCGAGCACTGCTTGCGCGACAGCCACCTGTTCGCCCAGGTGGCGGTGGTGATCGACGCGCAGCGCCGGATCCTGGCTTTCCTCGCCCACCCACAGCGGACCGATGCGCAAGCCTTGCTGCGCGAACATGCCGAGCGGCACCTGCCCGACTACATGCGCCCGTTGTTCTACCAGGTGCTGGAGCACATGCCCTATACCGCCAACGGCAAGGTGGACCGCCGGGCGCTGTCGGCACAGCCACTGGCCCTGTCGGCGAACGCGCACATCGCACCAGAGACCAACACCGAAAAGCGCCTGTTGCATCTGTGGAGCGAGTTGCTGGAACTGCCGCCAGCCGACATCTCACTGGACGACAGCTTCTTCAACCTGGGCGGGCACTCGATCCTCTTGTCGCGCCTGTTGCTGGAGATCCGGGAACACTTCGGCCAGGGTGTGACCATCAACCGTTTCATCGAGCAGCCGACCCTGCGGCGCCTGGGCGCGCTGCTCGACGGCAACGATGATGCGCTGCCGACCTCCCTGGCGCGCCTGGAGCAGGACGCCAACCGCGATCTCGGCCTGCAGGTACTGCCGATGGAGCGTCTGGGCGATGTGCACAAGGTCATCGTCACCGGGGCCAACAGCTTCCTTGGCGTACACCTGGTCGAAGCCTTGCTGGAATGGGGCGCCACCGAAGTCGCCTGCCTGGTACGTCGCGCCGGTGGGCAGTCCGCCGAGGAACGCTTCGCCCAGGCCCTGCAGGACAACCATATCGACCTGGACCTGGGCCGCGTGCGGGTACTCGAGGCAGACCTGCGCAAGCCGCTGCTGGGCTTGTCCCAGGCCGACTACGACGACCTGGACAACCACTATGGCGCCCTGCTGCACAACGCCGCGCAGGTCAACCATGTGCTCGACTACGAGGTGCTGGCCGCCGACAACATCGAGCCGTTGTTCGAGTGCCTGCGGCTGTGCGAAGGCCGACGCAAGAAGATCTTCAACTTCGTCTCGACCCTGTCCGCGTGCAGCGCGGTGGACGGCGACGGTCGCGTGCTGGAGAGCGACCCGGCCAGTACCCCGCCGATCTACATCCGCAATGGCTACAACCTGAGCAAATGGGTCGGCGAGCGCATCCTCAGCCGTGCCCGCGAGCAGGGCGTGTGGGTCAACCTGTTCCGTCCCGGCAACATCACCTTCGACAGCCGCACGGGCGCCTGCCAGCCCCAGCGCAACCGGCTGATGCTGATGCTCAAGGGTTCGCTGCAACTGGGCCAGGTACCGGGGCTGGAGATCGACTTCGACCTCATGCCGGTGGACTTCCTGTCCCGTTTCATCGCCTTCCACAGCAGCCGCCACCAGGCTGGCCAATGCGTGTTCAACCTGCACAACCCCGAGCCACTGCGCTGGCGTGACTACCTGGCGTCGTTCCATGCGCAGGGCCATGCCTTCGAGTTGGTCAGCGTCGAGCAGTGGCAGCGCCAGTTGGCCCGGGTCGACCGCCAAAACGCGCTGTACGACGTCCTGGGCTTCTACCTGGACGGCTTCGAAGAAGACATCGGCGATATCTCCGGCATCGCCCACGACAACGCCCGTGCCGGCGTGCAGCGCATGGGCGCCCGTTACCCGAGCAAGGACCCGGCGCTGCTTAGCCGCGGCTGCCGCTACCTGGCCGACATCGGCTTTATCTGACCCCCTTTATCCACAACAGGAGCAACATCCCATGCAAGCACTCAAACCCGACACCCTGATCCGCAACCCGCAAGGCTGCCTGGTGGTTTCCAGCGTCGAGATCGCCGCCCCGGCCGCCAGCGTGTGGAATATCGTCGGCAACTTCGCCGGCTTCCCGGTGTTCATCCCCGCGCTGGCGCATATCGAAATGACCGGCAGTGGCGTGCGCTCGGTGCGCAAGAAACTGTTCAAGGATGGCAACGTGGTGATCGAGCAGTTGAACAGCCGTGACGAGCAGGCCATGCACATGACCTGGAGCCTGATCTACACCAGCCTGAATATCGGCAACCTGTGGGCTGCCATGGAGGTGCAGACGATCGACGCCAGCCGCAGCCGTGCGACCTGGACCATCCAGGCCGAGCCCTGGGAAGGTGGTCCAGATACCCTGCCGGGCTTCCAGGCGTTCCTGCAGGGCTTTGCCGATGAGGCGATGGGCAATGTGCGTAATCTGCTGAGCTGATAGCACTGGCAGGGGCGTATGCCCCGGTAGCAAAAAGGCCGCTCCCAACCGGGAGCGGCCTTTTTTGTCTTGGAGATAAGGGAGTAAGGGATAGCCCTTCGGGCTGTGCTGTTGCACGGCGAAAAGAGATCTCTGTAGGAGCGGCTTTAGCCGCGATGCAAGCAACTCGGTGTCTGGCACCCGCTTCGCGGGTGATCGCGGCTGAAGCCGCTCCTACAGGGGGCCGTGCTGTGCCTGGGAATGCCGTTCCCTTCACGACGGCCCAGGGAGCTCGTGCATTGATACCCTGAAAAGACAAAGCCCCCGACCGCATCGCGATCAGGGGCTTTGGAATTGAATCTTGACGATGACCTACTCTCACATGGGGAAACCCCACACTACCATCGGCGATGCATCGTTTCACTGCTGAGTTCGGGATGGGATCAGGTGGTTCCAATGCTCTATGGTCGTCAAGAAATTCTGTGTGCCGGTCCGTCCGAGGGACGTGCCAGCGAATCTCTGTACTCTCTACTTAAAGACAAAACCCCTACCTGCTCGCGCAGATAGGGGTTTTGCGAAATGAATCTTGACGATGACCTACTCTCACATGGGGAAACCCCACACTACCATCGGCG
>NZ_JAJSRC010000054.1:0-13538 GCF_021283245.1 Pseudomonas sp. NMI760_13
GCACAAGGCCGCTCCTACATCTGTTTCGGGCCAATTATGCCTGTGAAAGTATCGGCGCCTGCCTTGGTGCATGCCTCGAGTCGTGCGCAGCGGCAGTGGTGACCACGCTGAAACCGCGTCGGACCAACAAGGCGGACCAGGTAATGGCCCAGGAGCGATTGGCCCGAAACAAATGTGGGAGCGGGCTTGTCCCGCGATGCGCCGCGCGGGCGGCGCTCGATCTCATAGGCGCCAGAGAATCTTCGGCGAACACCTCTGAGACACAACGCAATCCCACGGCGAACACCTCTGGAACACAACGCAACCCCAAGGCAAACACCTCGCACACACAACACAATCCCAAGACAGGCACCTAACAACACCAACCCCATTCCCAACCGACCCTCAAACCGCCCTCCCCCGCCCGACCAATCGTGGAACACGCCGCCACACCGGGGGAATGCGCAGCACCAGAAGGAAAACCCCAACAGCGGCATACACCGCCCACTCCTTCAGGTCCGAGCGCACGATCCACAGGAAGTGCAACAGCCCCAACCCGAGAATCACATAGACCAGCCGGTGCAGCTTCTTCCACCGCGCGCCAAGACGCCGCTGGCTATACCGGTTGGAAGTGACCGCCAGCGCCAGCAGGCCAAGAAAACCCAAGGCGCCGACAATGATGTAGGGCCGCTTGCGCAACTCCACCCCGAACTGCCCCCAATCCAGCCCCAGGATGAACACCATGTACGCCGTCATGTGCAGCACTATATAAGCAAAGCACCACAACCCCAGCTGACGCCGCACCACGATCCAGCCCGACCACCCCGTCAGCCGCTGCAGCGGCGTCATGCTCAGGGTGATCAACAGGAAGACCAGCGCCCCCAGGCCAAGACGGTCCACCATGATCTTGCCCGGATCCGGCCCGAGCAGCCCCATGGCCGCCTCGTACAACCACCATACGGGGAACAGGCAGCCGCTCACGAAGATCGCCAGGCGCAGCCAGGGATAACGCATCAGTAGTTCTTCCGCAGGTCGAGGCCGGTATACAGCGACGCCACTTCATCGGCGTAGCCGTTAAACATCAGCGTATCGCGCACATTGGGACTGAACAGCCCGCTGGGCAGGCGACGCTCCCGGGCCTGGGTCCAGCGCGGGTGGTCGACCGTCGGGTTGACGTTGGCATAGAAGCCGTACTCGTCCGGCGCCAGCCCCTGCCAGGTGGTCTGCGGCTGCTCCGCCACCAGGCTGATGCGCACGATCGACTTGATGCTCTTGAATCCGTACTTCCATGGCACCACCAGGCGCAGCGGCGCGCCATTCTGGTTGGCCAGCTCACGGCCATACATGCCCACCGCCAGAATCGCCAGCGGGTTCATCGCCTCGTCCAGGCGCAAGCCCTCCACATACGGCCAGTCAATCAGGGCAAAGCCGGACCGCTGGCCGGGCATGCTCTTGGGGTCTTCCAGGGTTTCGAAACGGATATAGCGCGCTTTCGAGGTTGGCTCGACCTGCTTGAGCACCTGAGCCAAGGGGAAGCCCAACCAGGGAATCACCATCGACCAGGCCTCCACGCAGCGCAGGCGGTAGATCCGCTCCTCAAGCTGGTAAGGCTTGACGAAGTCCTCCAGCGCATAGCGCCCGGGCTTGGCCACCTCGCCATCCACCACCAGGCTCCAGGGGTCGGTCTTCAGGCTGCCGGCATTGGCCGCCGGATCGCCCTTGTCGGGCCCGAACTCGTAGAAGTTGTTGTAGTGGGTGGCGTCCTTGAACGGCGTGATCGCCTCACCGCTGACGGTAACCGCCTGCCAGCGCGTGGCGCCGAGCTTATCGGTGAACCAGCCCGGCGCGCTGCCCGCCTCGACATCGGCATAGCGGGAAACCTCCGCCGCGGCGCCCAACCGGGGCAAAGCACCCAGGGCTGCACCTGCAAGGCTGGCGCCCAGCAGCTTGCGACGGGAGAGGTAGAAATCTTCGGGGGTGATCTCGGACGACTTGCAGTCGCTGGATCGGGGAAGCTTGATGAGCATGGCGGCTCCACAGTACGGGTCACTGATGTACACGTAAGACTATGGAGCCGGCAGGTTATTCCGCGATTAAATCCTTGTCAGGATTTACGACGGCGCGCCCGCAACAGGAACTGGATCGGCCCCGACGCGGCATAGGCGAGGAAGATCAGCAGCAGGATGCGCGGCGGGTCGCTGAACACCACGGCGAACACCAGCACCACGGCCAGGATCGCGACAAAGGGCACGCGGCCCTTGAGGTCGAGTTCCTTGAAGCTGTTGTACTTGATGTTGCTGACCATCAGCATGCCCGCGGCTGCCACCAGCAGCGCCACCAGGAACGACAGCTTGGAGCCCTGGATGCCGTAGTCGCTGAACGCCCAGACGGTACCGGCCACCACGCCGGCCGCCGCCGGGCTGGCCAGGCCGATGAAGTAACGCTTGTCGGCGGTGCCGACCTGGGTATTGAAGCGTGCCAGGCGCAGCGCAGCGCCAGCCACATAGATGAAGGCGACCATCCAGCCGACCTTGCCCATGTCGCCCAGGGCCCAGCCGAACGCCAGCAACGCCGGCGCCACGCCGAAGGCGACCATGTCCGACAGCGAGTCGTACTCGGCACCGAAGGCGCTTTGCGTATTGGTCATGCGGGCCACGCGGCCGTCGAGGCCGTCGAGGACCATGGCGACGAAGATCGCGATGGCGGCGAAGGCGAAATACTTGCTCGCCTCCCGTGGATCACCCGCGCTCAGGGCGCTCTGCGCGCTCATCGAGCTGATGATGGAATAGAAGCCGGCGAACAGGTTCGCGGTGGTGAACAGGTTGGGCAGCAGATAGATACCGCGGTGACGCACCTTGCGCCCTTCGGCGTCGTGACCTTCTTCAACGTGCTCATCGACAGGTAGCAGGCTTTCGGCGTCGGAGGGCTTGTTCGGCTCTTCGGGACGTTCGCTCATGAAAAGTACCTTGCAACAGGGTGGAATATGTTCGACATGGGCTCGGCAAAACCGTTCTAACAGCGAGCCACTGGTCGCTTTATACCAGAAGCTGACCGCGCAAACGAAAAAACGCGGCCGAAGCCGCGTTTTTCATTTATCGACGCAAGACTCAGTTCTTGGTCTTGTCGACGATCTTGTTGGCCGAGATCCACGGCATCATCGAACGCAGTTGCTCGCCGATGATTTCGATGCCGTGGGCGGCGTTGTTGCGGCGCTTGGCGGTCATCGAAGGATAGTTGGTGGCGCCTTCGCTGATGAACATCTTCGCGTACTCGCCGTCCTGGATGCGCTTGAGGGCATTGCGCATGGCCTTGCGGGATTCTTCGTTGATGACTTCAGGGCCGGTGACGTACTCACCGTACTCGGCGTTGTTGGAGATCGAGTAGTTCATGTTGGCGATACCGCCTTCGTACATGAGGTCGACGATCAGCTTCAACTCGTGCAGGCACTCGAAGTAGGCCATTTCCGGGGCGTAGCCCGCTTCGACCAGGGTTTCGAAACCGGCCTTGACCAGCTCGACGGTACCGCCGCACAGAACGGCCTGCTCACCGAACAGGTCGGTTTCGGTCTCGTCCTTGAAGGTGGTTTCGATGATGCCGGTACGGCCGCCACCGACGCCAGCGGCGTAGGACAGGGCGACGTTCTTGGCGTTGCCCGAGGCGTCCTGGTAGATGGCGATCAGGTCAGGGATACCACCGCCCTTGACGAACTCGGAGCGCACGGTGTGGCCCGGAGCCTTCGGCGCGATCATGATCACGTCGAGGTCGGCACGCGGAACGACCTGGTTGTAGTGGATCGAGAAGCCGTGGGAGAAGGCCAGGGTGGCGCCCTTCTTGATGTTCGGCTCGATCTCGTTCTTGTACAGCTGGCCCTGGAATTCGTCCGGGGTGAGGATCATGACCAGGTCGGCAGCGGCGACGGCGGTAGCCACGTCAGCCACTTTCAGGCCGTGGGCTTCTGCCTTGGCAACGGTAGCCGAACCTTTACGCAGACCGACGGTAACGTCCACACCGGAGTCCTTCAGGTTGCACGCCTGGGCGTGACCTTGAGAACCGTAACCGATGATGGCGACTTTCTTGCCCTGGATGATGGAAAGGTCGCAGTCTTTATCGTAGAAAACTTTCATGAAATACCCCTGTTATATCTCGGCCCCAGCGGAGCCATCGCTAGTTTTTGAAGTTAGATGCTGAGCACTTTGTCGCCACGGGCAATGCCGGTGACGCCACTGCGCACGGTTTCGAGAATCGATGCGGTGCCGATGGCTTGGATGAAGCTGTCCAGCTTGTCGCTGGTGCCGCTCAGTTGCACGGTGTACACGCTGGCGGTCACGTCGACGATCTGGCCACGGAAGATATCCGTGGTGCGCTTGATTTCGGCGCGCTGGGCACCGGTGGCCTTGACCTTGACCAGCATCAGTTCGCGCTCGATGTGGGCGCTTTCCGACAGGTCGACAAGCTTGACCACTTCGACCAGCTTGTTCAGGTTCTTGGTGATCTGCTCAATCACCTCGTCATGGCCAACGGTGGTCAGCGTCAGACGCGACAGGGTCGGGTCTTCGGTCGGTGCCACGGTCAGGCTTTCAATGTTGTAGTTGCGCTGGGAGAACAGGCCGACCACGCGAGACAAGGCACCGGGTTCGTTTTCCAGCAGCAAAGAGATGATGTGCCGCATATCAGGTACGCTCCGTCTTGCTCAGCCACATGTCACGCATCGAGCCGTCCTTGATCTGCATCGGATAGACGTGCTCGGTCCGGTCGACCGCGATGTCGATGAACACCAGGCGGTCCTTCATCGCGAAAGCCTCTTCCAGTTTCGGCTTGAGGTCTTTCAGGCTGGTGATGCGGATGCCCACATGGCCATAGGCCTCGGCCAGCTTGACGAAGTCCGGCAGCGACTCGACGTAGGAGTGCGAGTGGCGACCGTTGTAGGCCATGTCCTGCCATTGGCGGACCATGCCCAGCACACCGTTGTTCAGGTTGACGATCTTCACCGGCAGGCCGTACTGCATGCAGGTGGACAGCTCCTGGATGTTCATCTGGATGCTGCCTTCACCGGTAACGCAGGCCACGTCCTGGTCGGGGAAGTTGAGCTTGACGCCCATGGCCGCCGGGAAACCGAAGCCCATGGTGCCCAGGCCGCCGGAGTTGATCCAGCGGTTGGGTTTGTTGAAGCGGTAGTACTGCGCCGCGAACATCTGGTGCTGGCCCACGTCGGAGGTGACGAAGGCATCGCCGTTGGTCACTTCGCACAGGGTCTCGATCACCTGTTGCGGCTTGATGAGGTTGCCGTCGCCCTTGTCGTAGGGGAACAGCGCACCGTCGCCGCGCCATTCGTCGATCTGCTTCCACCAGGCATCCAGCGCCGCCTTGTCGGGCTGCTCGCCGATTTCCTTGAGGATGGTGAGCATCTCGCTCAACACGCTCTCGACCGGGCCGACGATCGGCACGTCGGCCTTGATCATCTTGGAGATCGACGCTGGGTCGATGTCGATGTGGATGATCTTGGCGTTCGGGCAGAACTTGGCCGGGCCGTTGACCACGCGGTCGTCGAAACGCGCACCGACAGCGAAGATCACGTCGGCGTGGTGCATGGCCATGTTGGCGGTGTAGCTGCCGTGCATGCCGAGCATGCCGAGGAACTGGCGATCGGTGCCGGGGAAGCCACCGAGGCCCATCAGGGTGTTGGTGACCGGCAGGTTCAGCGTCTTGGCGATTTCGGTGAGGGCTTCGGAGCCGCCGCCGAGGATCACGCCACCGCCGGAGTAGACGATCGGGCGCTTGGCCGCCAGGAGCATTTCGGCCGCCTTGCGGATCTGCCCGGAGTGACCACGAACAGCCGGGCTATACGAACGCAGCTTGACCTTTTTCGGGTAGATGTACTCGAACTTCTCGGCCGGGTTGGTCATATCTTTTGGAATGTCGACCACTACCGGGCCGGGACGGCCGGACTGCGCAAGATAGAAGGCTTTTTTCAGGACTTCCGGGATTTCCGAAGCGTGCTTGATCATGAAGCTGTGCTTCACGATCGGCCGGGAGATACCGATCATGTCGGTTTCCTGGAACGCGTCGGTGCCGACCATGGTGCTGGGCACCTGGCCAGACAGGATGACCATCGGAATGGAATCCATGTAGGCGGTGGCAATGCCGGTGATGGCATTGGTCGCGCCCGGGCCGGAAGTCACCAGTACCACGCCGGCCTTGCCGGTGGCACGGGCGTAACCGTCCGCCATATGGGTGGCAGCCTGCTCGTGGCGGACCAGGATGTGCTGGACTTCCGGTTCCTTGAACAGGGCATCGTAAACATGAAGGAGAGCACCACCAGGGTACCCGTAGATGTGCTTAACGCCTTCGTCACGCAAGAAGCGGACGACCATCTCAGCGCCAGATAAAAGCTCCACGTTGTTCACCTCTAAAACGCCAGAATACCGCCCTCACTGAGCGGGTCTTAATAGGTTTACTGCCAAGCAGAGCATGAGCGAACGTCAGCACTGACTGAGCAAGTATTGGGAGTGCCCTGGTGTGTTGCGGGCCTTCCCACCCAGCGCGAGGTAACGCGTTGCGGGGTGTTACAAGTCGGCGCGGGTGTGCGCCTCATGATCTGCTTAGCGGGTCTGCTTCTGGCAGTCCCTCTACAGCGGAATCTGGATTCTTGTGATTCGGCGCGCACAAGTCAAGAAAAATTATTGCCAATTTTTCCGCAAGATGAATTGCTGCAACCACTAAAAAGGTGCTCAGCAGCAGATTTAAGAAGATTTCCATAAAAAAGGGCCACAATCTGCGGCCCTTGATGGAAAAAGAGAAGAAATCAGGCGGAGGGGCTGATCAATTGGTCGAATTCTGCCAACAGGCGCCGTAGCTCGCGGCTTTGTTCCGGACGGTCGACAAACACCGTCTCGGCCATCACCAGGATGCCCGAGGCATTGGGCAGCGGGTGGCCGTGTTCGAGAATGAGCGTCATCCGCGGCAGGAAGATCCACTGCAGCCACTGTTCGAAGGCCATGCTGTCGACGGCGAACGGCACCACGCTGGCCAGCGCCTCGGCGCTGGGTGCGGCATCACTCCACCAGCCCTGGACCTTGAGCTCGCGCTCGATCAGCAGCAGATGGTCGGCGATATCGAGTATGCGCTGTTCCATCACAGGTTGACCCGCGCCTTCTGCCGCGCCAGGGCCGCGCCGGCACTGTCACCCTGCTTCTCGCGAGCCTGGGCGATGGTGTTCCACAGCTGCGCCTGCAGGTCGGGGCGACCATTGGCGTAGGTCAGGGCGCGCCGCGCCAGTTGCTCGGACTGCGCGGCGTCACCCTGCGACAGGCGCACCTGGGCCAGGCGGAACAGCACCTGCGGCTCACGCGGGGCGATGCGCTGGGCACGCTCCAGGCTCGACGCGGCGCCGTTGAAGTCGCCACTGCCCTGCTGCTGCTGGGCGGTGGTCAGCAGCGCCAGCACCGGGCCGTCGAGCTGTTCGTCGGCGGACAGGCCGCCGCCGGAGACGTTGCCCCGCGGAATCCCGGTGGGCGCGCTGGTGACCGGTGCCGGATTGCTCATCGAGGCGATGTCGAAGGGCTCGTCGGCGATCGGGTTGGGGTTGGTGCTGATCGGGCCGCTGCTGACCGGACCCGGGGTGATCGGCCCGGTGCTGATCGGTGCCGAGCCGGTACCTGCCGGGAACGACTGGATCGGCGCGCCGCCGGTCCCTTGCGGGATCATCACGGTGACGCCGGAGTCTTCCGGCAACGACCGGGCCTGGCTGCTGCCGCCGCTGGTCGGATAGGCCGACGTGCGGTTGGCCGAGACGCGCTCGCTGTTGGAGACCCGGGTGCTCGAATCGACCACCGGAATGTTGCCACGCGGGACGCTGGCACAGCCGTGCAGCACGGTCACTGCCGCCACGGCAGGAATCCACCACTTGTTCACTTCACACCCTCTTCAGAAGCTCGCGCTCAATTCATCCAGCCCTTGACCCAGTCCATCACCTCTTCGGCCGGGTTCTGCTCGCCACCACAGGTGGCGCCAGCGGGTGGTTCACTGCCACGAATATACGGCATCTGCACCGCTCCCGGACAGCTGCCGTCGGAACCCTGGCCGCTGTAAGGATCGATCCAGGCCTGCACCACGTTGTCCGGCTGCGGCATGTCCAGCGGCAGCGGGTCGGCCTTCTTCATGAAGCTGGTCCACACCTGCAGCGCGCCGGTGGCACCGGTGAACGGCGTCTTGCCGTTGTCGTCGCGGCCCAGCCAGACCACCGCCAGCAGGTCCTGGCTGAAGCCGGAGAACCAGCTGTCGCGCGAGTCGTTGCTGGTACCGGTCTTGCCCGCCAGGGTCAGCGAGCTCGGCAGCACGCTGTAAACCGAGCGGCCGGTGCCTTCGCGCATCACCCGCTGCATGGCGTTCTGCACCAGGTAGATCGAACCCGGGTCGAAGGTCTGCTGGATCTGGAACGGGTAACGCTTGAGCGGCTCGCCTTCGGCGGTGAGCACGCTGCGGATACCGCGCATCGGCGTGTTGAAGCCGCCGTTGGCGATGGTCTGGTACATGGTCGCCACCTGCATCGGCGACATGCCGCCGGCGCCCAGCAGCATCGACGGGAACGCCGGCCAGTCGACCTGCACGCCAAGCCGACCGATGGTCTTGATCACGTTGGGCACGCCCACTTCCAGGCCGAGCTTGGCGGTCGACAGGTTGTAGGAGTTGGCCAGGCCCTGGTACAGGTAGATGGTGCCGTGCGGGCGGCGATCGTAGTTCTGCGGACGCCACACCTGGCCATCGGCGCCCTTGACCGAGAACGGCTCGTCCTGCACCCAGCTGGTCAGGGTGAACTTGCTCGGTTGCTCCAGCGCGGTCAGGTAGACCGCCGGTTTGACCAGCGAGCCGATCGGCCGCACCGCATCGATGGCGCGGTTGAAGCCGGCGAAGCCCGACTGGCGGCTGCCGATCAGCGCCTGCACCTCACCGGTTTCGGGGTTGGTGACGACCATCGCCGACTCCACTTCGTCGGCGCCCTTGCGCCCGGCCAGGCGCTTGAAGGTCTCGCTCATGGCGGTCTCGGCCTTCATCTGCAGGATCGGGTCGAAACTGGTGAAGATGCGCAGGCCTTCCTCGGTCAGGTCTTCGTCGCGGTAATCCTGGCGCAGCTGGCGCTTGACCAGGTCGAGGAAGGCCGGGAACGAGCTGTCGGCCAGGCTGCCGCGCTTGGTCACGCCCAGCGGCATCTTCTTCGCTGCATCGACCACCTCCTGGGTGGCCACGCCCTGCTCGGCGAGCAGGTCGAGCACCAGGTTGCGCCGTTGCAGGGCGCGCTCGGGGTGACGGCGTGGGTTGTAGTAGGACGGGCCCTTGACCATGCCCACCAGCAAGGCGATCTGGTGCAGCTTGAGTTCCTGCAGCGGCTGGCTGAAGAAGAACTGGCTGGCAAGGCCGAAGCCGTGCACCGCGCGCTGGCCGTCCTGGCCGATGAACACTTCGTTCAGATAGGCCTCGAGGATTTCACGCTTGTCATAGTGCACTTCCAGCAGCACCGACATCATCGCTTCGGTCAGCTTGCGACTGAGACTGCGCTCGTTGGTGAGGAAGAAGTTCTTCACCAACTGCTGGGTCAGGGTACTGCCGCCCTGGCGCATGGCGCCCGAAGAGGTGTTGACCCAGACGGCCCGGGCAATGGACTTGGGCGACACGCCGAAATGGCTGTAGAAGTCGCGGTCTTCGGTGGCGATCAGGGTTTCCACCAGGTACGGCGGCACCTGGTCGATCTTGATCAGGATGCGGTCTTCGAGGTTCTTCGGGTAGATGCCGCCGATCATCAACGGCTCGAGGCGCACCACGTCGAGCTTGCCGCCATTGGCGCCGCTGAGGCCCGCGACATAGTCGCCGGAGAAGCGCACTCGCACGAACTGCGCCGGCTCCATGCCCTCGTAGAACTGGAAACCACGGGTGTTGAGGTCGACGTTGTTGCCATTGACCAACGCGGCGCCCGGGCCATTGGCCACGCCTTCCCGGCGATAGCCCAGGGCATCGAGTTCGGTGAGGAAGTCGTTCTTGCTCAGCTTCTGGCCGACGAACAGCTCCAGCGGCCGGGCATACACCTTGGCCGGGATGGTCCAGCGCTTGCCGGAGAACTTCTCCTGGACGGTCGCATCGAGGTAAACCGCGAAGCCGGCGATCACCACCAGGCCGACCAGGCTGAGCTTGAGTGCCCAGCCCAGCCAGGCGCGGGCGCGGCCGGTCGGGCGTTTTTTAGAGGTGCGGGAATTTCGGGTACGTGTCATGGCGGCGGATTATACGCACTTTGGAAAAGGGGGGCAGACGCCTACGGCGGTTTGCAGGGACGGCACCATTGACCATAATGTCCGATTCGAATTCCCTGACCCCTGAAGGATGATCCGTGAGCCAAGCCCTGATCAGCGCGCTGCAGAACCCCGCCCTCTATCCGCACCCTGTCGCGGGCTTCCAGCTCATCGAGACGCATATCTCCTGGGTTCTGCTCACCGGCGAGTACGCCTACAAGATCAAGAAGCCGATGAACTTCGGCTTCCTCGACTTCACCGGCCTCGACCAGCGCGGGCATTTTTGTAACGAAGAGCTGCGGCTGAACCAGCGCCTGACCGAAGGCCTGTACCTGGAAGTGCTGCCGATCACCGGCAGCGTCGAGGCCCCGCAGATCGGCGGCGAAGGCCCGGCGATCGAGTACGCGCTGAAGATGCGCCAGTTCCCCCAGGACCAGATGCTCAGCACCCTGCAGGCCAACGGCGAGCTGAACGCCGGTCACATCGACCAGATGGCCCGGCAGATCGCCGAGTTCCACCTGCAGGCGCCGAAAGTGCCAGTCGACCATCCGTTGGGCACCCCGGACGCGGTCATGGCGCCGGTGGTGCAGAACTTCGAACAGATCCGCCCGTTCCTGACCGACAAGGCCGACCTGCAGCAACTGGACAACCTGCAGGCCTGGGCCCAGGACAGCTTCAAGCGCCTGCATGGCCTGCTCGAGACGCGCAAGTCCGATGGTTTCATCCGTGAGTGCCACGGCGACATCCACCTGGGCAACGCCACCCTGATCGACGGCAAGGTGGTGATCTTCGACTGCATCGAGTTCAACGAGCCGTTCCGCCTGACCGACGTCTACGCCGACGTCGGCTTCCTGGCCATGGACCTCGAGGACCGCGGCCTGAAGTGCCTGTCGCGACGCTTCATCAGCCAATACCTGGAGCTGACCGGTGACTACGAAGGTCTGGAGCTGCTGAACTTCTACAAGGCCTACCGCGCCCTGGTGCGGGCCAAGGTCGCGCTGTTCAGCCTGTCGCCCGACGCCGACGGCGTGCAGCGCGCCACCACCCTGCGCACCTACCGCAACTACGCCAACCTGGCCGAAAGCTACAGCGCCATTCCCTCGCGCCTGCTGGCCATTACCGAGGGCGTCTCGGCGGTGGGCAAGAGCCACGTGGCCATGCGCCTGGTCGAAGCGCTGGGCGCAATCCGGGTGCGTTCGGATGTCGAGCGCAAGCGCCTGTTCGGCAAGCAATCGGCAGACAACGCCGGCCAGCTCGAGGCAGGCATCTACGACAAGGAGGCCAGCGTTGCCACCTACAAGCGCCTGCATGAGCTGGCGGCGATCATCCTGCGCGCCGGCTTCCCGGTGGTGCTCGACGCCACCTACCTCAAGCAGCAGCAGCGCAAGGCGGCGGCGGACGTGGCCAACAAGACCGGCGCGCCATTCCTGATTCTCGACTGCCAGGCCCCCGACGCGGTGATCGCCAGCTGGCTGGCCCAGCGCCAGGCCGAAGCCATCGACCCTTCGGACGCCACCCTGGAAGTGATCCAGGCGCAGCAAGCCAGCCGCGACCCGCTGGATGCCGAGGAGCAGAAGCACAGCAAGCGCGTGAACACCCAGGAAAGCGCCAGCATGGACCAACTGATCGAGCAGATCCGCCAGCACCTGCCCGGCCTTTGACCCGCAAGGCGTGAAGCAGTCGACAGTTCACGCCTGAAGTCCGGCGCCCCTCCAGTGATGTCATTACAATATCATCACACCCCACGGAGGAGGCGCCGCCATGAATCAGCCCCGTCAGCTGGACAACGTCCTGTACTCGATGATCCGCGACGAGAAGATCGCGGCGTTCAACCGCGAGAAGCCCAGCGATTCGACTATCGACTTTCGAGGCGGTGATTTCCGCGGCCTGGATCTGCGCGACCTGGACGTACGCGGCATCGACTTCACCGACGCGTACTTTCGCGCTGCCGACCTGCGCGGGCTCGACCTGCGCGAGAACGGCCTGGAGGGCGCCAGCCTCGCCCATGCGCAGATCTCCGGGACCTACTTCCCGGCTGAGCTCAGCGCCGACGAGATCCTGATGTCGGTGAAGTTCGGGACGCGGATGCGTTATCGCAGCGCTCGCTAGACCGTGCCTCAGGGCAACTGTCTTCTTTAGGAATCCCGTCCTCCCAGGGATAGGGGCGCGGAGCGCTCCTACTCCTGATATGCCTGCAAATGGCCAGCCTGATCGAATGGCTGATGTCATAGATTTAGGACTGCCTGGATCGACAAGGGTATTGATCTGCTTGCGGATAACCCTCCTGACGCACGATGAGAGTTCCCAGGAATCCCTTTAGCTGTAACAAAACGCTGCCAAATCAGGCCCAAATGGACAGTTAGAGAAACGTCCTACACGGATTTGGGAAGCCCTGTTACCCATCGAGAACCTGTTCCTCGCTAGTGTTTCTGCTCTGCGTAACCGTCGCTCGCAACTGTCCGACGATCCAGAGCAGATATCGCCTATCTAGATGCTCGATGCGGCGGTATGTGCAGCCAACCTGCCACATCCCGGAAAACGCCCATGACCCTCAGCAAGCGAATCGCCCACGTCATCGCCGAATCCGTCCTGCCCCACGACCAGTGCCAGGCCTGCGAACGCAAGGGCCTGCCCATCCTGCCCCTGCGCCGGGCCCTGGTCCCGGACCTGCGCCCGGCCTACCGTCACCCCCTGGCCGGCGGCGATCAGGTCGCCACCCGCATGGGTCTGCGCACCCTGCGCACCGGCTACCTGTATGTCCTGCTCGACCAGCGCATCTGGTACGCCTACGAAGTCACCGACGAGGCCCACCTGCGCCGCTTCAACCCCCTCGAGCCGCCACCCGCACCACCGCGTCTGCTCGCCCGCCAGTGCCTGGGCGAAAACCACGACATCCCCTCTTCCTTCCTCACCGTCGACACCGAGGCCTTCTCCACCGCCTGGATCGCCTTCAGCAGCGACGCCTGGCCGCCCAGCGTGCTGAATGCCTATCGCAACGCCAAGACCCCTCCCGATCGCTTCCAGGTGCTGGACCTCGCCCTCGCCCGCAGCGACCCCGCCCAGGTGGGCATGGCCATGACCCTCAGCGAGCTGCAGGTGGACCGCGAGGTCTTCGAGTACAACCAGCAACTGCCCGGCGCCTTCGACAGTGTCCATGGCTTTCACAGCCGCCTGCTGCGCCAGACCGCTACCCGCGGCTACCTGATCAACGCCATTGCCCGCCACCAGCTCGAACACGGCGTGCTCGCCCTGGTGCTCGACGACACCGTCGGCCTGGTCCAG
>NZ_JAJSRC010000055.1:0-11855 GCF_021283245.1 Pseudomonas sp. NMI760_13
GCGCAGCCCGTTCCAGATAGACCGTGTTCCACAACACGACGGCAGCCGTTACCAGATTGAGGCCGCTAGCCCGGTAGGGGTCTCCTCGTTTTCAGTGCAATAAGTGACGGTACGAAAAGCTAGCACTGGCGCGGAGGTGGTGTTGGTAGATCGTTGATTTCATTGACTTTCCTGTTCACTTTCAAATCTGCGATTCGTGGCGTCAAACCGTGGTCGGTTTCATCCATTGGTGCCAGTTATCGATGCATTTGGCCGCGAAGGCAGGATTTGGTCAGCATAGCGGTCAACCGGGAAGCGAAACACACCCCGCAAGTTGATGCTCTCCAGCCTGGTGGGCGCAATCTTCCC
This sequence comes from Pseudomonas sp. NMI760_13, assembly GCF_021283245.1. NCBI lineage: Bacteria > Pseudomonadati > Pseudomonadota > Gammaproteobacteria > Pseudomonadales > Pseudomonadaceae > Pseudomonas > Pseudomonas sp. NMI760_13. The sequence continues at coordinate 349 of NZ_JAJSRC010000055.1, forward strand.
GATCAGTTCCGGTGGAATGACCTGGCGGCGGTTCGACCAGCGATCCAGGACCGCCTGCATCTGTGAGGTATTCCACGCCATCACGATGTTGGCCATCAGGCTCAACGCATCGGCCACAGCCTGCATTTCATCGACACGTTTGGCCTGCGCCGGGCTGATCCGGCCGGTATAAATGGCGCGCTTGAGGGCGTTAACAGCCTCGCCCCGATTGAGCACCCGGCGCAACTCGTTCCTGAAAGCGTCCTTGACAAAGTAGTCAGCCAAAAACGCCGTACGCAGCAACCGCCCCAATTGCACGCCAGCCTCATAGATTGGATCGCCCTGGGCGGCAGAACCGAACCGCGCAAGAGCTGCCACCGCACTGGCATGTCCGCTCATGACCGAGGCTGCCAGGTGCACCAGACTATCCCAATGCTTTTCGATCAAAGCGACGTCGACATTGGCTTCGCACACCGCAGCGATTTCTGCGGGCACTTTGGTGCCGCGTGGCACAAAGAGGTGGCGCTGTTTGAGTTCCTTCAACCGCGGGCAAAGATCAAAACCAAGCAAACGGGCATGTGACATGGCAAAGTCGGTGTAGCCATGGGTATCCACAGCAAGCTGGCTGGTCTCCAGCTTTTCTTGGCGGATGACACCTTCAATGGCCACGCCCGCCTGGCGCTCATTGAGCACAAAGGGCTGCGCATGGAAGATGCCCCACCGGTCTTTTACATGGGAGTAGATTCCAATGGAAGGTGTGTTGCGCCGAGGATCAAGCCGGGCTTGCCACACCCGTTTGGTGGTCTCCATGGTCATCATGTCAGAAGATGCCAAATCGGACCGCCCCCAGGTGGCGGCAATCGGGTGTCGCTGCATGAATTCCAGCACAGCCTGGCAGGCCTGGCTCAGACGCCGTTCGTCCCGCGCCCAGCGCATGGCCTGGCGAATGCTGGTGGCAGACAATTGCGGAATCATGCGCGCGCATTCGACCGCAGTCAGACTGGTGCCGTGGGCCATGATGCCGGCATAGACCATCAGCAGCTCGTCGGTAGAGCGCGGCTCACGTCCGAGCATGATCCAGCTAAAGCGCACCTGGGCGTCAACGGCCAGAATCACTTCCGGCAATTGAACCTCACCGATGCGGTGATCCAAAGCCGCGCGCAGCTTGGTCACTTCTGGGTCTTCGTCCTCTGCGGGCAATGGCGACAAATGGAGTTCATCATCCACGCGCAGTACGCCACTGCGGGCTGCAGCGGCCACCGCATCGACACCGGCAGTTACTCTGGCCAGCAAAGGCTTCAAGAAAGTGGCAGCCTTGCTGGGTAACGATAGACGGGCATAGTGTTTCTTGGACTCTGCCTGCCAACGCTCGTCCGTGAAGAACAAGCGCGCACGACCCCGAAAGCTCAGGCTGTGCTCAATCCAGACCGAGCCATTGCGCACCGCGCGGCGCAGGGCAAACAGGGTGGCCACCTCCAACGCCTGAAACGCCCGTTCCCGGTCTGGGCTGGAGATCGAAACCTGCCAGATCATTCCCAGACTTGGTGCCACCACTTCAACTGGCAGCTTTCTGGATCCTTTGAGATATAAAGCTTGCAGCTTGGCAAGGTACTCGATGGCAGGATGCTCGCCGGTGGCCTGCCAGGGCAGCTTTGCAATGGCGACGAGCAACGACCGCACGGGGCGAATTCCATCAATCAATCCCTCGCGGACCAGGGAGGCCCTGCTCGGTGGTTTGCGTTTCTGGGTTTCGGTGATCAAGGCTTCAAGACGGGCACGCAACTCAGCATCTGGCACCGCACCTTGCGCGCTCAAGGCAACAAGTTCGCCGAGCAGCGTTTTGTACATTGCGGCCCAATTGACGGTAGCGGGGACATCGGCGGCAGCCTGACGCCACAGATCGGCGATCCGGCGCTGCACCATAAGGATCAACTGGTCTGTGGTGGTGAACAGGCAATACCGAAGAAAGCATGCGACCTCCACGGTGCGCGCTGGCTCTTTGATCTTGGCTCCGGCTGAGGGCGGCCTGGAGACAAGTCGGCGCGCGTAGCGGCGCAAGATGAGATCGGGGATGTCTGCCAGGTGCTTATGAACGTCCAGCGTGTAAAGCAGGTCGATGCGCTCCAGTACCTCGCTGATTTGGCGGGTTGAGTGTTTCGCCGGTGCAGCCCATAGCCAACTCTGCTGGGTTTGTCCATCTGGGCGCAGCTCTGAAACTGAGGCTCGCCAGCGATCAAGTGTTGCTGGATCAACGCTGGCGGCGATGGCGGTGCCTGTTTCAACTTCAAGCTGGGCAAGTGCCGCCGCAATCAGTGTCCGAATTGCCCGCTCGTGCACGATCACCAGCTTGTTCTTGTACAGCCATTGACGCGCCCGCACGAGTAGCTGATCGCGGTCGGCGCAGCGCGCCACTTCGTCGCGCAGTTCACGTACCAGTGAGCGGCGCTGGTGCTCGCTCATCCACTGGAATCCAAGGACCGTGCAGGCTACTTGTTGGTGATCGAATAGCGTGCGCCCGCGTTCATACATGGCTCTCAGCGAGGCGACTTCTGGTGCTGCAATGCCAAGCTCGTTGCCAAGGTGGCGCCACAAGGCTACTGGAATTACCCGAAAGGCACCGAGCAAACGCCCACTCATGCGCAGGAAACCAATATGGAGCGCCAGACCAAGCTTGTGGGAATCACCTCGGCGTGCATTGATTGCGTCTAAAATTGAAAAACTGATTGATCCAAAGCGCGACACTAATACTCCTGATTTTTTTATCCAAATGACCGATGCACAGCGCCATCTATTTGCAAATAAAATGTCTGAAATTCCCGAAATGTCTAAGTATTCACAAGGAACCGAAAGCTACCAACAGTTTGCTATTCGTATTGCAGATATGCTTTTACAACCTGAAAAATTTAGGGAACTTTATCCAATCTTAGAAAAAGCTGGATTTAAGAGATAAAAAACAATGAATAAAAATACTTTTATCAAAAAATTCTTAGAAACTTATGTAAATACAACCACAAATCACCCTGATGAATCATACGACCACATAGATTTTGATGTAATGATTAGTCCCAAATATGAAAATAGAAGCTGTATTGCTGTATTTTCAGGTGATCATGGAATATTCCCGATTATTTTAGAAATAACAGATAACCCATACCATATGGAACTTGGATATATTGATGTCTTTCTAATTTCAAATAAGCCAGTCAGAAGAAGTAAAAAGCAACGTGACTTATTGAAGTTAATTATGAAATATCTACAAGAAAATAGTTTGCTGAAATTTAGTCATGACTAAATTTTCAAGAAATTTGTTGTGATGTATGTAAAACCCTCAAAATACGCACATTTTCAGTAATGTCATACACCACAACATAGTGAGGATGAACAACTAACTCTCTTGTTCCTTTTTTCTGTCCAGTTCTCCCCATGAGATTATTATGAGCAAGCAAACTAACTTTTTCCCGAATTAAATCATCCAATTCAATTGCAGCAATTGGATTTCTTTCATCAAGATAATCATAAATTCTTTCACGATCTTGTTCTGCATCTACGGTCCAAAGAATCGACGTAAAATGACAATTAAGTATTTTTAGAAAATGCTTGGAATCAATTCAATTCATCAAGTTTTAAAAAATAATTCCTTTTGTCAGGTCTATCATTTTTTAAATGCTTTAAAAATATTTTAGCAGTTTCCTCCGATGCATCCTCTCTTAGGCAACGTTCAACAAAGGATATATCTACAAACTCATCTGCTAACCCAGCACGGCCAAGATCTAAAAAATAAATTTCATTGAATTTATCTATAAAAATATTACTATCCGTGATATCGCCATGAGAAAAAACCAATCTTTCTTCAACACGAGTCTCATTTAACTCATTCCATAGACTTAGGTAAGTTTTATGGTCTCCCCATAATTCAGCGTCAAAATCATCTTGATCTATATCATCAAGGAGTTGGTTATCAATAAAAAATTTTGACTCTTTTAACCGATGATCAATGTTTGAAATAAATGGACAATCAATAATAGCAATTGAATTTAACAGATTGAGTACCTCCTTATAGATAGCAAGCAATTCTTGGTCTGTTAAAAAAAGCGCTGAAATTGGTTTTGCATTGATCGCTTTAGTGATCATGAATTCAAACTGCTCATCCTGAAAAGTCATGATGAGTTCAGGCACCTTTAACTTCTCAGAGAGCCAACTCAACATTTTCGCTTCACGAGAAACACTGTATGTGGTCGCTGTATATAAAGTGCTAGATCGCTTAAGAAAAAAAGTTTCATTATTTCGATTAAAAGAATAAACATCCGATGGCGACTGACCAATTTTATTTGGCTCTAAAACGCTGTTTCCAATAAATTGTTGAATAATATTGGGCAATTCCATCAAGCTTTCCTTTTATTCAGTATTAAAAACCCCGCAAATGCGAGGCCTAGTAAATAGATGATCTTAATTTGGTTCACTGTAGCAAAAATATGGCTTATTCCCTAGAAGAACTTGCAAAATTATTGTCCCAGCCGACACAGCTGTAGCTCCTCTTAAAAAAGAGGCTTTTTTTTAATCAAACCCGAGTTGCGCTATGATTTTAGGGATCAATCATCTTGTTTCTCCATATCTTAAACAAGCTGATGCGTTGACCTGTGTCAAATATTCAATCATTAAGCACTTAATCAATTGCCTTGTCGTCACCTCAAAAGTCGCATCAATTGATCGGCTGTTTGAGCAATCAAACCAAACATCAAATGACTCATCACCTTAGCGTGACCTCGATAATAAATCACCCGACCGCCAAACTCATCCTTTAAACGGGCATTACTGCGTTCAGCACTGCTACGGGTTTTATATCGCTGTGCTTCCGCTTTGCAAAATTCTATTTTTTCACCCTGACGCTTGTTGTGATCAATCAACGGAACACGACCTCTTGATCTCACAAACTCTCGAATATCCGTACTACAATAACCTGCATCCATCAGCTCATAACATGCCGTAACACGCTGTTCACTCATCAACGATAACGGCAGGGCAACACGACTATCATGAACGACCGCACCCGTCAGATAAGCACTGATCACTACACCACAACATGCTGTATCTAAATGAAGCTTGTAGCCTTTGGTACTCTCAGAATACCCTTTTGAGTTCGTTTTTGTGCCAACAGAACAGCCCGTAGGTAAATCTCGGAGCATTTCAGGAAGTGTCTGTGTGAGTTGAATCTGAATGGCAGTTAATATTTTAGTGGTCAAGGTCTTAGGCGAGTTGAATGCAGGGCGACCTCGTTTTTTGGCAGGCGGTTTTACAACAGGAGGGAGAACTATTTTCTCAACACCTTCGCGTGCTGGAATCATGGTTGCATCACGGCTAATATGACCGATTAACGTATCCGCAAGATTGGACTTCACCATCTGCTCATGAACGCGAGTGGTTAGTTTACGCGCTGCAAATTCAGCAAAAACACGGCTAAATGTCCCTTCGCTGGGTAGTTTTTTATACAGATTGAAGCCGCAAATTCGCCGCAATCTACGATCAACTTCTAGGCGTTCAATCAAGCCCCGTGTGGTGACGATACCAAGTTCAGCTTTTGCAATAAAGGCACATGCCAAAGCGCAGCGGTCAGCAGGAGGTCTTCCCACAGCACACCCTTGATATTGGTATACCAAGGATTCGATGTCACTCCACTCGAGCACACGAATAATGCGTTCGAGCTTTGAGCTGATGCCGTCTAAATCGGCTGCGACTAAAGGAATAAGTTCGTATTGTAAGGCTTGAAACCGTTGTTTGAGAAAAGGGCTTAATGTAGTATTCATGCTGTAGATGTTAGGGTGTTGGTTTAGAAGCTCATTTTAACATCTACAACTTTTTTCAAAAAATGTTAATTCAGGCTGTTTGTGGAGTTTTGCAAGTGCCTCAATCTTCATTATTTATTAGCAGCCAATCGTGCCAAGGTTGCAGCTCGTTTTGCTGCGAACTTTGCTTCTACGTCCTCATGCGAAATAAGATTTCCTGCATTCGCTTGGTCTAAGCCAATTTGGACTTGTTGTTGAAACCATGCATCATAAGATGCGGCTTCCTGTTGCTGTTTGACAAAATCACGCATGAAATCACGTAATAATTGCGCTCCACTACGATCAAGACTTTTAGCAAAACTAGAAAAATCTTGTTTTAACGATTCCTCGACTCGGAATGTGAAAGTTGCTTCAGACATGGTATCCACTCCAATGTGTTACATTTGAAATCTAATATAACACAAAGTGAATTAATTGGTTGAGATACCAATCTCAATAACCTTTTCTGTATCCATCACATATCAGCCAACCGTTTAAAGGTTTTTTCATGTCGGATTAGAATCTTTTTGGTCAGTAATCTGACAAGTTTTTCGCCCTCTATCCCTGTCAAATCAAGCTCTTTGATGGGTTTAATCTTGGGACGATCAACAATTTCAACGCCATATTTTTTCATTCTATATATTCCTAAAAATAATAGAATTTCAAACTAAGAAAAACGGCTGAAAGTATTGCTGTTACTACAATCCCACCAACTTTGTTGCCTAGCCGATTCTTGGAGAAAAGGAAAAATCCCACTCCAACCAACATGAAAAAACCAACAAACAAAGAGATTCGGGCTTGTGATGGCTCAATTTTAAATATTGCACCCATAGCTAATTCGAAAAAAATCGCCATGGCAAAAAAGACAGTAAAAGCCAAGCCAGCCACGATAAAACTGATTTTAAAATCTTTAAAAAACACATCACTTTTCTGCATAAAACTTACTTCTCAATTAACAATTTTAAAAACTAGACCCATTCCAACAATCACGGTCACTAATAATATTTTCAGCCAAAAGTTAGTATTTTTAGCCTTTAAAACATCCTGTTTAAGTGCTTGCTCTGACTTTGAAAATTTATCTATCTCGGTTTGAATCGTATCCATATATTTTGGGGTCGTCTCAGAAAACGGAAAATAAAGCACGCTAAGCCGGTTGCAGAGGCCGTAGCGGCCTGAACTTCCCCGCGCCGATCTTGGCGCTGCTGCGCCATAGGTAATCACCGGTCAGGTTGATGTGCTCCCAGCCGAGTGGCGACAGGTACTGCAATAGCGAGTCATCGACGGCATGACCATTGCCGCGCAACGCATGCGCCGCACGCTCCAGGTAGACCGTGTTCCACAGCACGATGGCCGCCGTCACCAGGTTGAGGCCGCTGGCCCGGTAGCGCTGCTGCTCGAAACTGCGGTCACGGATTTCACCAAGGCGGTTGAAGAACACGGCACGGGCCAGCGCATTGCGCGCCTCGCCCTTGTTCAGCCCGGCATGCACGCGGCGGCGTAGCTCGACGCTTTGCAGCCAGTCGAGGATGAACAGCGTGCGCTCGATGCGGCCCAACTCGCGCAGCGCGACGGCCAAGCCGTTCTGGCGCGGGTAGCTGCCGAGTTTCCTGAGCATCAGCGAGGCCGTCACCGTGCCCTGCTTGATCGAGGTGGCCAGCCGCAGGATTTCGTCCCAATGGGCGCGGACGTGCTTGATGTTGAGCGTGCCGCCGATCATCGGCTTGAGCGCGTCATAGGCGGCATCGCCCTTCGGGATGTAGAGCTTGGTGTCGCCCAGGTCGCGGATGCGCGGCGCGAAGCGGAAGCCCAAGAGGTGCATCAGGGCGAAGACGTGATCGGTGAAGCCCGCCGTGTCGGTGTAGTGCTCCTCGATCCGCAGGTCGGATTCGTGGTACAGCAGGCCGTCGAGCACGTAGGTTGAGTCGCGCAGGCCGACATTGACCACCTTGGTGTGGAATGGCGCGTATTGGTCGGAGATGTGGGTGTAGAAAGTCCGTCCTGGGCTGCTGCCATATTTTGGGTTGATGTGCCCCGTGCTCTTTGCCTTGCTAGCGGTTCGGAAATTCTGTCCGTCCGATGATGATGTGGTGCCATCGCCCCAGTGCCCGGCAAAGGGATGCCGAAACTGAGCGTTGACCAGTTCAGCCAACGCTGTCGAGTACGTTTCGTCGCGGGTATGCCAGGCTTGCAGCCAAGCGAGCTTCGCGTAGGTCGTGCCGGGGCAGGACTCGGCCATCTTGGTCAGGCCCAGGTTGATCGCGTCGGCCAGGATCGTGGTCAACAACAGGTTCTTGTCCTTGGCCAGATCGCCCGATTTCAAGTGCGTGAAGTGCCGGGTGAAGCCCGTCCACTCATCGACTTCGAGCAGCAGTTCGGTGATCTTGACGTGCGGCAGGACCATGGCTGTCTGGTCTATCAGCGCCTGCGCGGTGTCGGGCACCGCCGCATCCAGCGGCGTGATCTTCAAGCCCGACTCGGTGATGATGGCATCCGGCAGGTCGTTGGCTGCCGCCATGCGGTTGACGGTGGCAAGTTGTGCTTCCAGCAGCGTCAGCCGCTCATGCAGATATTGTTCGCAGTCGGTGGCCACGGCCAGCGGCAATTCGCTGGACTGCTTGAGGCTGGTGAACTTCTCGGGCGGTACCAGGTAGTCCTCGAAGTCCTTGAACTGGCGTGAACCCTGCACCCAGATGTCGCCCGAGCGCAGGGAGTTCTTCAACTCGGACAGCGCGCACAGTTCGTAGTAGCGCCGGTCGATGCCGGCGTCGGTCATCACCAGTTTCTGCCAGCGCGGCTTGATGAAGCCGGTCGGTGCATCGGCTGGCAGCTTGCGGGCGTTGTCGGTGTTCATGCCGCGCAGCACCTCAATGGCATCAAGCACGTTTTTGGCGGCGGGCGCGGCCCGCAGCTTGAGCACGGCAAGGAATTCCGGTGCATAGCGGCGCAGGGTGGCGTAGCTCTCGCCGATGCGATGCAGGAAATCGAAGTCATCGGGTTGCGCGAGCTTCTGCGCCTCGGTGACGCTCTCGGCAAAGGAATCCCAGGACATGACGGCCTCGATGGCGGCAAACGCATCGCGGCCTGATTGCTTGGCGTCGATCAGCGCCTGACCGATGCGCCCGTACAGACGTACCTTGGCGTTGATGGCCTTGCCTGACGCCTGGAACTGCTGCTGATGCTTATTCTTGGCAGCGTTAAACAGCTTACCCAGGATGCGGTCGTGCAGGTCGATGATTTCGTCGGTGACGGTGGCCATGCCCTCGGTGGCCAGCGCCACGAGAGTGGCGTAGCGCCGTTGCGGCTCGAATTTGGCCAGGTCGGCGGGTGTCATCTGGCCGCCCTCGCGGGCAATCTTGAGCAGGCGGTTCTGGTGAACCAGCCGCTCGATGCCGGTAGGCAGATCGAGTGCCTGCCATGCCTTGAGGCGTTCGATGTGTTCCAGCATATGCCGCGAATTTGGCTTGGCCGGAGACTGGCGCAACCAAGCCAACCAGGTCGTCTTGCCGTTGTCCCGGCGCTTGAGCAGATCGTCGAGGCGGCGGCGATGCGCGTCCGCCAGTGGTTCGGCCAAGGCGTCGTAGATGCGCCGGTTAGCACGGGTGATCGCCTCGGCACTCGCCCGCTCGACGGCGTTGAGGGCGGGCAGAATGACCGACTGCCGCCGCAGGTGCCCGATCAAGGCGCTGGCCAGCACGATGCCTTTGTCGGTTTGCATCGCCAGCTCGGTCAGCATCTGGACGGCCTGCCGGTAATGGCTCATGGTGAAGGGCCGGAAACCGAACACGGTTTGCAGCTCGCTCAGGTGCTCGCGCCGGGTCTGCTCCCGCTGGCCGTACTCGTTCCAGCTTTCGACGCCGACCTTGAGCTGGTCGGCGACCAGCTTCAACAAGGGCGGGAACGGTAGTTCATCGACGCCCAGGATGACGCCGGGAAAGCGCAGGTAACAGAGCTGCACCGCGAAGCCCAGCCGATTGGCTGGCCCGCGCCGCTGTCGGATGATCGAGAGGTCGGTATCGTTGAATGTGTAATGTCGGATCAGGTCGTCCTTGGAGTCCGGCAACGCCAGCAGGCTTTCCCGCTCGGCGGCGGACAGGATGGAACGACGTGGCATATTTACTGATCCGTTCTCAAGTATTGATACAGGGTTTCGCGACTGATTCCGAATTCACGAGCAAGCTTGGTCTTTTGCTCGCCAGCCTCGACACGTTGGCGCAGTTCGGCAATACGCTCAGACGACAGGGATTTCTTCCTGCCACGGTAAGCCCCGCGTTGCTTGGCGAGCGCAATACCCTCGCGCTGACGCTCGCGGATCAGGGCGCGCTCGAACTCGGCGAACGCGCCCATCACCGAGAGCATCAGGTTCGCCATCGGAGAGTCTTCGCCAGTAAAACTGAGGTGTTCCTTGACGAATTCGATATGCACGCCGCGTTGTGTCAGCGTTTGCACGATCCGGCGCAAATCATCGAGATTGCGCGCCAGGCGATCCATGCTATGCACCACCACGGTGTCGCCGGTGCGGGCGAAGCTTATCAGCGCTTCCAGTTGCGGACGCTTGACATCCTTGCCGGATGCCTTGTCGCTAAAAGCGCGATCAACCTTGACGCCTTCCAGTTGCCGTTCCGGGTTCTGGTCGAAGGTGCTGACCCTGATATACCCAATGCGCTGTCCAGTCATGGAATTCCCTGCAAAATGTCAGGGAAGACTCTATGACCTTCAACGAGATATGTCAATAAATTCAAAATTCAATCCTATCCTGACGCAATTTACACATGGCATCTGACATCAGGTTAGGGTATGCCTCAACCTGACGGCGGCGAATCACAAGCGTCCGGTTTGACGCTGGTTTCGGTCGCAGTGCTGGCCCGCGCCTGGAAGCGCTGATAGCACTCCAGCCCGCAGAAATGCTCCACGTACTCGGCCCCTTCCGGCGTGAAGGCGGCATCGAGCGGGATTTCCTTGCAGCACACGCAGCAACTGGTGCTCGGTTCATTGGCGTTCATGGTGGTGTTCCTCCATTGGTTGACGAAGCCGACGAAGGCCGCCGCCGGCATCGGCCTGGCGAACAGGAAACCCTGCACCGTGTCGCAACCCGCCTGCCGCAACCACGCAAGGCAGTCGGGTGTTTCCACACCCTCGGCTACCACCTCCATTGTCGTTTTCAGAAGACGGCTGCACTGAACGTCAGAAGCCGACTGCACTATAGCAGCGGAGGGGTTGGATCCATCAGGCAACGACGGGCTGCTGCCGGCCATCAGCGGACGCAGGGAGGACTTTCCGCAACCGGCCGTTCGATGCGGCACCGATGGCCTTCGCGCAGGGGTAGTGAATCCGCCAGGATTGACTTGCGCTGCCCTACCTCTCACTAGTGAGGGGCGGCAGCGCATCAAGCGGTGAGCGCACTCCGGCACCGCCAACTTTCAGCACATGCGTGTAAATCATCGTCGTAGAGACGTCGGAATGGCCGAGCAGATCCTGCACGGTTCGAATGTCGTAACCGCTGCGGAGCAAGGCCGTCGCGAACGAGTGGCGGAGGGTGTGCGGTGTGGCGGGCTTCGTGATGCCTGCTTGTTCTACGGCACGTTTGAAGGCGCGCTGAAAGGTCTGGTCATACATGTGATGGCGACGCACGACACCGCTCCGTGGATCGGTCGAATGCGTGTGCTGCGCAAAAACCCAGAACCACGGCCAGGAATGCCCGGCGCGCGGATA
>NZ_JAJSRC010000056.1:0-9350 GCF_021283245.1 Pseudomonas sp. NMI760_13
GTGCAGGCCAAGGGCGCGATCAGCGTGCAGGCCAACGGCGTGCTCGACAACCAGGGCGGCAAGCTGATCGCCCAGGAAGGCGTACTGAGCGTGACCGCCGACACCCTCGACAACCGCGGCGGCATCCTTGCCAGCCTCAAGCAGTCGCTGGGTGTGCGCACCACCGGTGTACTGCGCAACGGCAGCGACGCCAATGGCCAGCGCGGCGTTCTCCAGGCCCTGGGCCTCGATGTGCAGAGCGCCAGTCTGGACAACCACGGCGGGCGCATCGCGGCGTTGGGTGGTGATGCACTGATCCGCACCGGGCAGCTGGATAACCGCGACGGCGGCATCTCCGCCAGCGGCCTGCTCAAGGTCAACGGCGCCAGCCTGCTCAACGGTGGCGACGCGCGCGGCGAAATGGTCGGCCAGCGTATCGACATCGGGCTGAGCGGCGCGCTGGACAACCGTGGCGGCATCGTCGAAAGCGCGAGTACTTTCGCCATCACTGCCGCCAGCCTGGATAACCAGGGTGGCCAGTTGCGTGCCGTGGGCAGCACAGGCAAGAGCCAGTTCGCCATTGGCGGCCTGTTCGACAACCGCACCGGGCTGGTGGAAGTCGGTAATACCGACCTGACGCTCGGCGTCGGCGTGTTGCAGAACGTCGGCGGCAAGGTGCTGCATGCGGGCAAGGGCGTGTTCGACATCGACACGCTCAACCTGACCCGCGCTGGCGGCAATCTGATCACCCGTGGCGGTCTGACCCTGACCGCCGACAGCTGGACCAACGCCAGCGTGATCCAGGCCGGGCGCCTGACGGTCAACGTCAACAACCTCACCCAGACCGCCGGCGGCCAGTTGCTGGCATTCGACAGCCTGGTGGGCAACGGCGGCAACTGGAGCAACGATGGCCTGATTGCCAGTGACGGTGATCTCAGCCTGAACCTGGGGGGCACTTACAGCAGCGCCAATGGGCGGGTGAACAGCCTGGGTACGCTGGGCGTGAGCGCGGCGCAGATGAGCCTGGGTGGCAACGCCAGCATCACCGGCGTGGGCAACACCACGGTCAACGTGGCGGGCCTGCTGACCAACCAGGGGCGGCTGAGTGCGGCAGGTGATCTGCTGGTCAATGCCGGCAGCCTGAACAACCTGGGGACCCTGGGAGGCAACCAGCTGGTGCGCGTGACCACCGGCAGCCTGCGCAACGATCGCAGCCTGTTGTTCAGTGGCGGGGACATGCAGCTGTACACCGGGACCCTGACCAACTTCTATGGCGACGTCTACAGCCTGGCTGGGCTGACGGTGGCGGGCAATGCCGCAGGTGGGCTGGCGAGCAAGGTGGAGAACATCTCCGGCAGCCTGGAAAGTGCCGGGGACATGCGCCTGAATGCGCAGACGATCGAGAACCGCAAGGAAATCTTCAAGACCACGGGGGCCCCGACCTGGAGCTCGATCGGCATGCGTCAGACCGGTCCGGGCGGCGGTCATATGGTGCTTGAGGAGTACTACGAGAAGAAGGTCGAGATCGACTCGCCCGCCGGCGCCATCCGTGCTGGCCGCGACCTGTTCGTGCTCGGGGGGCGGCTGGAGAACTCGGCTTCGGTGATCACCGCACAGCGTGATATCACGGTCAATGTGCAGAACTTCCTCAACAAGGGCGAGGCACTGGGCACCTATTCGGTATTGAAGTCGTTCACCCTGTCAGGCGTGGACAAGGTCAAGTACGCCATGCCGTATTTTGCTGCGGTGATGCGCTACAACGCAGCCAATGACCCGCAATACACAAGGGCCAACAGTAACGGCGACAGACACCTCGTTGGCACATTGCGCATGTGGGATGCCAACTGGAACGAGTCACGCATCACGCCCTACACCCGACTTGGCGGTACCGCGAACTTCAACACCATCGCGGTCATCGGTTGGAAGAGCTGGTTCGACGGCTTCTCGCTCAGTGCGCTGAACATTGCGCCGGCATACAACCCGAATGTGAGAGCGCCTCTGCCCGCGCAGATTCAAGGCGTCACGTTCTACGACCAGCGCACCATCGAGCACGGCACCCAGGTCGGTGCCGCGAATGCCGTGGTACAGGCGGGTGGCCGGGTAAGCATCAATGCCACCCGGGACGTGATCAACAGCGTCATCCAGGAAGGGCTGACGGTCAGTGGTCCGGCAGGCAAGGCGTTTGACCCCAAGCTGCCGGGCGCTGCCGGTAACACGGTTATCCGTATTCACGCCCAGCTTCCCCCTGACCTGGCGCAACAACAGGTCAACCCCCTGGCTTTGGGCGGCTTCACCTTGCCCACCGGCCAGAACGGACTGTTCCGCCTGAGTGGCCAGGGGGGCAGTACCGCGGGTGCCTCGCCGCAGGGTTGGACACTGGGAACTGCCGAGGTTTCGAACCAGGGCCGCCAGGCGCTGGCACCAGGCGGTCAGCCCGGCGCGCTGCAGGCCATGGACGCCAGTGCGGGGAGCCAGAGCCATCAGGACATCGACCGCATCGCCCACCAGGGCGGTGCCGTGGGCGGCAACGCAAGTGCCATCGGTGTCTACGCACCGGGCGGTGCGCCGGTTGACGCCACCCCTGTGCCGCGCCATCCCGGTACCAACGGCAACCCGTGGAGCAACTCACGTCCCGACATTGCGGGTGTCACCCGTATGCCGGACAGCCAATACACCAGCAAGCCACACAAGTACCTGATCGAGACCAACCCGGTCCTGACCGACCTCAAGCAGTTCATGAGCTCCGACTACCTGCTCGGCAACCTGGGCTACGATCCGGACCAGAGCTGGAAGCGCCTGGGCGATGGCCTCTACGAGCAACGTCTGATCCAGCAGGCGGTGGTGGCCCGTACTGGCCAGCAGTTCATCGATGGCCAGACCTCCGGCGAGCAGTTGTTCAAGTACCTGATGGACAATGCCCTGCGCAGCAAGGACCAACTGCAGCTCAGCCTGGGCGTGGGCCTGACGGCTTCCCAGGTGGCGGCGCTGACCCATGACATCGTGTGGATGGAAAAACACCAGGTCAACGGCGAGGAAGTCCTGGTGCCGGTGCTTTACCTGGCCCAGGCCAACAATCGCCTTGCCCCCAACGGCGCGTTGATCGCCGGCCAGGACGTGGAACTGATCGCCGGCGAGAACCTGACCAACGTCGGGACCTTGCAGGCCAGCCGCAACCTGTCTGCCACCGCTGGCAACAACCTGGTCAACACCGGCCTGGTCCAGGCCGGAGAGCGCCTGGAACTGCTGGCCGGCAACAACCTGAGCAACAGCGCCGGCGCCATCATCACCGGGCGCGACGTGAGCCTGACCGCGGTCAATGGGGACATCCTCAACCAGCGCGACCAGGTGCGCGCCGTCACCAACTTCGGCGGCACCAGCCAGCACAAGGACTACCTGGATAACGCCGCCCGTATCGAAGCCGGGAACAGCCTCAGCCTCAAGGCGGGCCAGGACATCAACAACGTCGCCAGTGTGATCCAGAGTGGCGGCGACCTGTCCCTCAACGCCGGGCGCGATGTCAGCCTGCTGTCGGTCGAGGAGCGCGAAGGCTTCTACAGCAACCGCCAGCGCAACAACACCGTGCAGCAGCATGGCGCGACGGTTACCGCCGGTCGCGACCTGAGCATTGGCGCGGGCCGTGATCTCACCGCGGTGGCCAGCCAGATCGATGCGGGCCGCAACCTGTCCCTGGCCGCGGGCGAAGACCTGAACCTGACCTCCGCCGCCAACGAAGCCCACAGCTTCAGCCGCAGCAAGAAGGTCACCCAGTCCAAGGACCAGGTCACCCAGGTCTCGACCACGGTCAAGGCCGGTGGTGACGTGTCGCTGTCTGCCGGCCAGGACATGGCCATCGTCGCCAGCCAGGTCAAGGGCAAGGGCGATGTCGACATCGACGTCGAGCGCGACCTGACCATCGCTTCCGCCCAGGACGAAAGTGCGTCCTACTACCTCAAGAAGAGCAAGGGTTCGTTCGGTCGCAAGAGTTCGAACCAGAAGGAGAGCTACCACAGCACCAACGTCGCCTCGGTGATCGAGGCCGGTGGTGATCTCACCGTCAACGTCAGCAAGCAGGACTATGGCGGCATCTCCCTGGATGGCGGCCGCGATGTCACGGTGATCGGCAGCCAGCTCAAGGCCGGCGGCGACCTCATGATTGGCGCGACGGGCGATGTGGCGGTGCTGTCCGGCGTCGAAGAGCATGGCGAGTTCAGCAAGAAGACCAAGTCCGGCTTCCTCGGCCTGTCGAAGAGCGGCAAGAGCCAGCTCAAGACCAGCGCCACCCAGGTGGGCAGCGAGCTCGATGCCGGCAACGACATTGTCCTGGCGGCGGGCAGCGATGTGCGCCTGCGCGCGAGCAAGGCCAATGCCGGCAACGATGTGGAACTGCGCGCCGGGTTGGTGGATGACGAGGGCGATGTCAATCTGGTATCGGCCAACGACACCGCCTATAGCCGCAGCGAGGAGTACAAGCAGAAGCTCAAGCTCTCGCTTTCGGCCAAGGACATGCTGTCGCCGACAGCGCTGATGCTGCCGGGCGTGCAAAACGTCTCGATCCCCTCGGTGTCGATTGCGTCGGCAAAGACCTCCGGGCATGAAGCGCGCAGCAGCACCAGTGTCGGCAGCCAGGTGGTCGCCGTGCGCGACGCTACCCTGGAGGCGGAACGCGATATCAACGTGCTCGGTAGCGGGATCAATGCCGGACGCAATGTCAGCCTGAACGCCGGGCGTGACGTGAATATCACTGCGGCGCAGAACCAGCGTGACGATACGCAGTGGTCCAAGTCGAGCAGCGTCGGGCTGCATTCGGACACCGACGACAACGGTACCAATTTCTTCGCAGGCGTTGAAAAAGAGAAAGCCAAGGACCGCCTGCGCGAGCAGTTGGCTGCCGGCAGTCGCATCCAGGCTGGCAAGGACCTGGATATCAATGCCGGGCGTGATATCAACCAGACCGGTTCGGACTTGCTGGCAGGGCACGATATCAGCCTTGGCGCCGGACGAGACATCAATATCGATGCCGGCCGTGACACGCGTATCCAGGAGCAGGAACGCGAGTATGAGAGCCAGGGGGTCAGTGGCTCGATCAAACACAACGCCGGCAGTACCAAGGATGCGATAAGCAATACCGGCAAGGGCGAGGATGGCGTCAGCAAGGGTTCCAGCACCTTGCAGACCGTGGACGCCATCGGCCAGTTCTTCTCCGGCCCCACCGGAGACGGCAAGATCGGTACCAGCAAGCAGACCAGCAGCCAGCAAAGCGTGGAGCAGAGCAATCGGTCTTCGACGCTGGAGGCCGGCAACGATGTGAAGATGCAGGCCGGCAACGACGTCAATATCAAGGGCAGCAAGGTCCAGGCCGGGCGAGACATCGATATCAAAGGCCGGGATATCAACATCGATGTCGCCAAGGGCAGCAGCAGCCAGGAAAGCAACCAGTCGCAGAGCTGGGGTGGCGTGCATGGTGGTACCAGTGGCGGCTTCAAGGTCGGCATCGGCGGCAGCCATGGCACTGCCAGTGCCGATGGCCAGCAGGGCACCTCCACGCCTTCGCAGCTGGAGGCCGGCGGCAACATCAAGCTCGACGCCAGCAATGACCTGAACATCGTGGGCAGCCAGGTCAAGGCCGGCCGCGATGTGGAGTTGAATGCCGGCAATGAGCTGAACATCGTCGCTGCCAAGAACGACAGCCAGCAAGAGCAGAACCGTCATAGCGGCGGTGGCGAGGTCGGCCTGACCTTCGGCTCGGAAGGTGTGGGCGTCTACGCCAGCGTCAACATGGGCAAGGGCGACCTGGAGCGTGAAACCCAGCGTCATCAGCAAGCCTATGTGTATGCCGGTGACCAGCTGAAGTTCACCAGTGGCAAGGACACCAACATCAAGGGTGCCCAGGTACGCGGCGACGAAGTGATCGGCCGTGTCGGTGGCGACCTCAACGTGGCCTCGGCCATCGACACCGGCAAGGTCAAGGGCAAGGAGTTCGACATCAATGCCACCGTCACCGTGGGCCCGGGCGCCGGTGTCAGTGGCTCGGTCGGCTATGGCAAGACCACCGGCAAGACCGAGTGGGTCGAGGACCAGACGCGCATCACCGGGCGTGACAAGGTCGATATCCGCACCGAGAACCACACCCAGCTCGACGGTGCGCTGATCGCCGCCGACAACGGCAATCTCAAGCTCGATACCGGCACCCTGGGCTTCAGCGACATTGCCGGCAAGGACAAGGAGCACGGTTACTACCTGAACGTGGGTGGCAGCTGGAAGAAGGGGTCGGCCAGTGCCGAGCAGGACCCTTCCAACGGCAAGGTCACCGCAGACGCGGGCAACGGCGAGAAGGGTTCGAAGAACCAGACCAGCTGGAGCGTCAGTGGCTGGGAGTATGAAAAGGACCGCGAGCAGACCGTCCGCGCCACCGTGGGTGCAGGTGATATCACTGTGCGCAAGGACGCCGAGACCGGCCAGGACTCCACAGTCGGGCTGAACCGTGACCTCGACAAAGCCTACGAAATCACGCGGGACAAGGAGTCGCGCACCGATCTCTATGTGACCGACAGCTCGCTGCACGATGTGCTGAATCCCAAGGAGACGCTGCAGAAATGGAGCGATGGGCTGCTCGACTACGACAAGACGGCGCTGAAGAACTTCGAACAGGCCGGCAATGCCCTCAACGCCCTGGTCAATCGTTACCAGCGCATGACCGGGCGGCCAATGGACAGCGGCGCTGTTGCGGTCGCGGGCCGGGCGCTGGCGGAAAACACCCTCGAGTCGCTGATCCTGGCAGGGATGTCGCCACGCGATGCCATGGCCTTGATGGGCAAGGAAGACTTCCAGACCCAGGTATTGCAGCAGCTCAACAACCTTGAGCATGTGTTCGAGCAGTCGCAGGATTTCACCCGCGAGCTTGAGCGAAATCTGGGGGCTCTGCAGCTAGACACGACACATGTCACGGCGGAGCGCGACAGCGTCCAATGGACGCTGACCTATGTCTCGACCATCAACGAGTACCTGGACGCGCATCCGGATGGGGCCGAGGCGGTCACCGTGGCACTTGCCATGCTGCAAGGCCCCAAGGCTGTCATCCAGTTGGCTGTCAGCCAGGTGATCGACCAGACGGAGCTGGGCAAGGACTTCAATGCCAAGGTCGAGGAGGCCGTGGCGAAGGTTGGCAAATACATTGCCGAGCGCATGGAGGGAGAGGACGACCTCGACAAGAAGGAAGGTGGCGACTTCCTGATTGGCGGTGGCAAGTTGATCACCAGCGTGATCATGGGCGCCATACCAGGACGCAAGGGCGGCACCCACCATGAAGGGAGCAATGGGCCGGGATCTCACCTGGATGTGCCGGATACCCGCAAGCCGCACGAGCCGCCTGCCGGCGATGTGCCGCCCAAGGGGCCGACATCGGCGTTCACCCAGCTTTCCAGCCAGGCACGGCGTTATCTCAATGAGCTGGAGGCGCACACGGGCCTCAAGGTCACCGCCGAGCAACGCGACAACCTGGCAAATGCCTTGCGCGAAAAGAACTACACCAAGCTCACGCCCAAGGAAACCCAGAAACACCGACGCGAGTTCAACAAGGTCAAGGACGAGCTGATCGGCCAATGGGAAACCAAGACAGGCCAGACGTGGCCCCGCTACACCGAGAACGTGATGAGCAAGGATGGAACAAAGGTGGTGCGCAAGGCCGGACAGCCCTACGATGCGCACCACATCATCGAAAGTGGGTTCGGCGGACCTAACGAATGGTGGAACATGCACCCGGCACGCTTCCCCGACCAGCATCAAGGTGGCATCCATGGGAAAGACAGCGTGAGCAGGGAAATCTTCACATCACGATAAGAGGGCAGGGTGAATGGGAATGTATGACGATCTGCAGCCGGACAAGGTGTCCGGCCCCCTTTCCAAACTGACGACAGCCGAAGCGCAGGTGCTCTCGGCGCTGGCTGGCCCCCATTCGCAGGTGCCGGCCGATTACCTGGCGTTCATCAGGGAGCTTGGATGGGGGGAAGTGGGTGAGGCGGCCTATATGTTGTACGAAGGCCTGCTCACGCCTGACCAGGTCTACGATGAGGATGGGGACAACGCCCTGGAAGGCATCCTGCTGTTCGGCGATGACCTGCAGGGTTACTGCTCAGGGTTCGACACGAACAATGGCTGGGTGGTTGTCGATATCGACCCGGTGAGCCGTGAGGCCCATCAGGTGGCGGACAGTTTCTCCGAGTTCATACGCGAACTGTTGGGTGACTTGTAGTCCGTGTGAACTGCAAGGGCCGGGAATCACCAGGCGGTGTCTCCCGGTTTCGATTCGCGGGTCCTTGCTGGCCGCTGCGGCCAGTTCTTCTCTCCTCTGTGTGGCTTCTTGCGGTGCGCATGCCCAGATGAGGCATGGCACCGATTTCTTCCCTTCCGACGTCCTCGATAGCCCTGGATGCAGTGCGCTGGTGGCCTCTGGCTGCCTGGAGCTTCAGCTTGGGTGGCTGCTGGAACAGGCAGTAGATGGTTTCACGGTTTTTTGACGATATTTATTTGACGTTTCCGTGATGGCAAAATAACATCTCGCGCTCTTTTTTCGAGGGCCAGGCACTGGATGATGCCTGTGCGTTGTCGGCGGGGGCGAGCTTGCGTGCCTACCTTCGCCCACAGCCTGAAACGCCCCGACATGCTGACCGACAAGGAATGCCCGGTGTACTTGCGCCTGGACTTCGTCATCTGACCGCCTGATTCACGAGACCTGACATGGACGTTCGCCTGTTTGCCTTCCTGGCCCGCCAACGCTCGGCCGCAATTCAGCCCCGCGAGCGCTTCTGCGGGCTGCCCAAGCGTGGCCTGGCCTTCCTGCTGGCCAATGCCATGTTCTGGCAGCCGTTGTGGGCGCAAGCCGCCGAAGGCGTGGTGGTCAGCGGGCCGGGCACCAGCCTCGGCCAGGCGGGCAACGGCGTGCCGATCGTCAACATCGCCGCGCCCAACGGCAGCGGCCTGTCGCACAACCAGTTCAGCGACTACAACGTCGGCCAGCAGGGGCTGATCCTCAACAACGCCACCGAGCGTACCCAGGCCACCCAGCTGGGCGGGATCATCCTTGGTAACCCGAACCTGCAGGGGGCGGCGGCCAATGTCATTCTCAACGAGGTCAATGGCGCCAACGCCAGTCAGTTGAGTGGCTATACCGAGGTGGCCGGGCATGCGGCGCGTGTCATCGTCGCCAACCCCCACGGCATCACCTGCGATGGCTGCGGTTTCATCAATACGCCACAGGCCACGCTGAGCACCGGCAAGCCGGTGATCGAGAACGGCCAACTGACCCGTTACCAGGTCGACCAGGGCCACATCGCCATCGAAGGCGCGGGGATCAATGCCAGCAACGTCGACAGCTT
>NZ_JAJSRC010000057.1:0-9029 GCF_021283245.1 Pseudomonas sp. NMI760_13
GATCAAGATCAAGATCAAGATCAAGATCAAGATCAAGATCAAGATCAAGATCAAGATCAAGATCAAGATCAAGATCAAGAGATGCGAAGTTGGAGGTTAGATAATTGGGAATATGTTGACTGCCTGCGATGGCAACCGAGAGATTGGAAACAGACTTGAATGACCATAATACGCCATCCAAGCCTGCTCGGTTTCAGGACGCCATGAACATCCCGAAACCGAACTGGATCAAATCAGGCCTGCCGCGCTTTTTTCATCCGGAACGCCACCCACAACACAGCAATCCACGCCGGAATCAACATCACCGAAATGCGAATCGGCGGGGTCAGGTACATCACCACCAGGATCAGCACGATGAACGCCAGGCACAGGTAGTTGGTCAGCGGATGCCCCAGGCTACGGTAGAACGGCTGAATCCCGGCCGCCAGCTTGGCCTTGCGGAACTTCAGGTGGGTAATACTGATACTCGCCCAGTTGATCACCAACGCCGACACCGCCAGGGCCATGAGCAGGCCGAAGGCTTCGCCCGGCATCAGGTAGTTGATCAGCACGCACAGGCCGGTAGCGAAGGCCGATACGCCCAGTGCGGTGAGCGGCACGCCACGACGGCTGACCTTGAGCAGCTGGCGCGGCGCGTCACCCTGCGTGGCCAGGCCGAACAGCATGCGGCTGTTGGCGTATACACAGCTGTTGTAGACCGACAGCGCGGCGGTCAGCACCACAATGTTGAGGATCGTCGCCACCAGGTCGCTGTCCAGCTCGTGGAAGATCATCACGAACGGGCTGCCGCCCTGCACCACCTTCTGCCACGGATACAGCGACAGCAGTACGGCCAGCGCGCCGATGTAGAAGATCAGGATGCGATAGACCACCTGGTTGGTGGCCTTCGGGATGCTCTCACGCGGGTTGGCCGCCTCGGCGGCGGTGATGCCCACCAGCTCCAGGCCGCCGAACGAGAACATGATCACCGCCAGGGCCATGATCAGCCCGGTGACGCCATTGGGGAAGAAGCCACCGTATTGCCACAGGTTGGCGACGCTGGCATCCGGTCCGCCATGGCCACTGGTGAGCAGCCAGGCGCCGAAACCGATCATGCTGACGATCGCCACCACCTTGACCAGGGCGAACCAGAACTCCATTTCGCCGTACACCTTCACCTGGGTCAGGTTGATGGCGTTGATCGCCACGAAGAAGATCGCCGCCGTGGCCCAGGTGGGGAAATCCGGCCACCAGTACTGCACGTAGATGCCCACTGCGGTGAGCTCGGCCATGCCGACCAGCACGTACACCACCCAGTAGTTCCAGCCCGAGACGAAACCGGCGAACTCGCTCCAGTACTGGTGCGCGAAGTGGCTGAAGCTGCCGGCGACCGGCTCCTCGACCACCATCTCGCCCAGCTGGCGCATGATCAGGAAGGCCATCAGGCCAGCGACGGCGTAGCCCAGCAGCACCGACGGGCCGGCTAGCTGGATGGTCTGGGCGATGCCCAGGAACAGCCCGGTGCCGATGGCTCCGCCCAGCGCGATCAGCTGGATATGGCGATTCTTCAGCCCGCGCTGCAAGCGCTCGGGCGTGCTCTGGTCTTGCATGAAGTGTCCTTTAGGTGAGGCAGTGTTATTGGTTTTGCTTGCAATCGACTAGATCCATCCACCCCATTGCAAGAAGAAAATCCCGATGTTCGTGGTGACGGCGGCCATCAGCGTGGTGATCACGATGATCGACGCCGCCAGTTCATGGTTGCCGTTGGCCTCCCGCGCCATCACATAACTGGCCGCCGCGGTGGGGCTGCCAATGTAGAGGAACAGGATGCCAAGCTCCGCACCGCGAAAACCGCACAACCAGGCGCCCAGCGTTCCCAGCACCGGCAGCCAGACCATCTTCACCAGGCTGACGTCGAAGGCCAGCCGGCCACTGTCGCGCAGCGCCGCCAGTGACAGGGTGCCGCCGATGCAGATCAGCGCCAGCGGCAGGGTCATCTGCGCCAGGTAATCCCCCGAAGTCAGCAGCCAGTTGGGCAACGGCACCTGACCATAGGCCATGGGCGTGGCCAGCAGCACGCTGATGATCAACGGGTTGCTGAGGATGCTCTTGCAGATGCTCCACGGGTCGGACTTCAGGTCCGGGCTGTACACCGCCAGGACCACCGCCGACAGCGAGTTGTACATGAGGATCACCAACCCGGCCAGCACCGCGCCGAGGGATATACCGTAGTCGCCATACAGGCTGGCCGCCAGTGCCAGGCCGATCACGCCGTTGTTGCCGCGAAACGCGCCTTGCGTGTAGACGCCCCGGTCCGCCCGCGGGCAGCGCCAGATCGCCAGGCCCCAGGCCAGGCCGAAACACGCCAGCGTCGCGACCACGAAGTAGAGGATCACCCCGGGCTTCACCGCCGCCGCCAGGTCGGCGTGGTAGATGCCGAGGAACAGCAGCGCCGGCATGCACACGTTGAACACCAGCTTCGAGGCGACCCGGTTGAAGTTGTCGTCGATCAAGCGGATGCGCTTGAGCAGCACGCCCATGAACAGCATGGCAAACACAGGGGCCGTGATGTTCAGTGTCTGGATGAGAAGGGCAAGCATGCAACGTGTTCCCGGGAAATACCGTCAGGGGCGCCATCATACGTGAGAGCCGGGGGAGTTGCGCCCGCCACAGCAGCCAGATACCCGCACAAAGAGGTCTTGACGTAGGAATTTTCCTGAATATAGTAAGAATTACTGTATATGCATACAGTATAAAAATGGACGATCCAGACATTGCAAGGAGCAAATCATGTCAGGAATGCACACAACGCCTGTGGCCGCGAAGGCCCAGGCAACGCTGGTGGTCGCCGACCTCGAGCAGTTGTTCGAGGAACAGGGCGTCGCCCTGCCCGGCACCGACAGCCATCTGATGCTGGTCATGCATGGCCACCACACCGTCAAGTACCACCGCCTTGCGCCGCCACCGGCTCGCGGCCCATCCGCACGGCGCGGGCCGGAGCTGTTCTTTGAAGGCGGCGAACACACCGCCATCGGCGACAACACCCTGCTGCGCTTTGAAGCGGGTCAACCGGGTATCCCCGCCCACCAGTCGCCGCTGCCGTTGCCCAACGGCCTGAGCCTGACCTATGGCCAGGTAATCGCCCTGGGCGGCGACTTCTACGGCTTGCCCGAGCGCCCGATCGCCGATGGCGCCAACGACGCCGAGCGGATCGAACGCTTCACCCAGGCCTTCGACTCCCTGGCGCGCCTGCCGGCGGCCAAGGCGGAAGCCGAACAGATCCTTGCGGTCATGCAGGAAGAAATCGGCGCCGCCAACCAGGCCATCAAGGACGGCCGCCAGCCCCACGAGGCCTATGACGCGCTGGGTGACAGCCTGTCGGCACGCTGGAACCGCATCACCGGTGGCGGCAGCTTCGCCTCCGACCTGTTCCCCCTGGGCCGCTACCTGAAACTGGCCGCCAGCAACTGGGACCACTTCGGCCCCTGGGCGCTGGCGGCCTACCAGGCCGGCCACGCCGCCGCCCTGCAGCAGGCGCTGAAAGCCCGCGCCAGCGGCGAGGAGCGCGACCTGCAACTGGCCTATGCGATGAACGCCTTCGCCGACCACTTCCTCACCGACCTGTTCTCCGCCGGCCACCTGCGGGTGCCGCGCAAGGCCCTGGCCGATACCGTCACGCCGAGTGACGTCGGCTCGCTGATCTCGCGCTTCATGCACGACGAGGACAGCAAGTACGGCCTGGCCGTGCGCAATGCCGAAGGCGAGCAATGGCGCGCCTACGGCGACAAGCGCTACTTCGACAGCGTCGATGTGGCCAACCGTCGCCAGGTGGGCCGCGCCGTGCAACGTTCGGCCGACGAGGTGTTCCAGACCTTCGCCGAAGGCCGCGCGCCAGCGGCGAAGGACTTCGCGGCGCTGCGCCTGGCGCCCGACCTGCGGGCCGCCGAGCAGGACCTGGTACCCGGCAACTTCGCCCCGCTGTACGTCCAGGACGGCAAGGCCGTGCTGCGACGCAAGGACGTCAACGACCTCAACGACCGCAACCGCATCGGCGACTGGTGGGGCTGGAGCACCTACCTGCTGCTCAAGGACTACAAGCCGAACAAGCCCACCGGTTTCATCGATGCCCCGGCCACCTCGCCAGCGATCACCGGCTGGGAGCGCCGCGAGCCCGATGGCCTGAACTGGCAGCGCGGCAACGCGGTGCGCTACGCCTTCAGCGTCACCGACCAGCTCAACGAGTCGTACATCGGCCCGTGGAGCGCCTATGTCGAGTTGACCGACCAGTTCCACCCGAGCGTGCAAGTGCCGGCGGACGGCAAGCAGCGCGGGCGCAACCTGTTCCGCCAGTTCCGCGGCGGTTCACCGGAACTGATCGCCAGCCTGGACGGCAAGACCACGCTCTATATCGATCGCAACGCGTGACAAGGAGGTCACCGATGAATATCAAGGTCAAACTGGAACTGGCTTCGGGCCAGTCGATGGAAGGCATGCCGCTGGAGTTGCTGCGTGCCGGCAAGGTGATTGGCCGAGCGAAAGTGCCGGCAGGGGGACAGGTGGCGTTCGAGGCGCCATCGGGGGCAGGACAGCTGGCGGTGCGGGTTGATCGTTCGGGGGTGAAAGCCTGATACAAGGCCGGGCCTCTCATCAGATCATGCGCAATCCCTGTAGGAGCGGCCTTGTGCCGCGAAAGGGCCGCAAGGCGGCCCCGGCGGTTTCAGCGTTCCACCGAGATAGGGGCTGCTGCGCAGCCCTTTCGCGGCACAAGGCCGCTCCTACAGGAATATGCGTCAGCGCCGAACCGGGCGCTTCTGCAACTTGCGCTGCAGCGTGCGCCGGTGCATCCCCAGCGCCCGCGCCGTAGCGGAGATGTTGCCTTCGTGCTCACCCAGCACCCGCTGGATGTGCTCCCACTGCAGGCGATCCACCGACATCGGGTTTTCCGGCACCAGGGTGTCCAGGTCGGTGTGCTCCGAGAGCAGCGCCGCCAGCACATCGTCGGCGTCCGCCGGCTTGCACAGGTAATTGCAAGCCCCGCGCTTGACCGCCTCGACCGCCGTGGCGATGCTCGAGTAACCGGTCAGGATCACCACGCGCATCTCCGGGTCCAGCTCCAGCAGCTTGGGCAACAGCACCAGGCCCGAGTCGCCTTCCATCTTCAGGTCCAGCGTGGCGTAGTCGGGCAAGTCCTGCTCGGCCAGTTTCAAGCCTTCCTCGGCGGAACCCGCGGTGCTCACACGGAACCCACGACGCGACATAGCCCGGGCCATCACCCGGGTGAAGGTGGCGTCGTCATCCACCAGCAGCAGGTGCGGCAGTTCTTCGCCTTCGACCTGGTTTTCTTCGCTCATCTTGCATCTCCTCGCTTGCCATGGGGCAGGCGCAATTCGGTCAGGGTGCCACCCTGCTCATGACTATAGAGTTTCACCGAACCGCCCGCACGCGTCACGCTGGCCTTGCTCAAGAACAGGCCCAGGCCGAAGCCTTTGCCCTTGGTGGTAATGAAGGGTTTGCCGATCGCCTCGGCGATGGCCGGCGGCACGCCGGGGCCGTGGTCGCGGATGCTGATGACGATGTCGTGGGCATCCCAGTCCAGGCGCACTTCCAGGTCATCCGGGCAGGCATCGGCGGCATTGTTCAACAGGTTCAGCAGGGCCTGGGTCAGGTCAGGCGGCGGTGTCAGCCGCGGCACCACGCCGTCGCGCAGGCGCTGGAAGCGGTAGCTGGCCTCGGGGCGCATCAGGTGCCAGCGGTTGAGCGCCTCGTCGAGCCAGGCGGTGACGTCCTGCTCGACGATCGCCAGCCGTCGGTTGGCCTCGGCGGCGCGCACCAGTTGCTGCAAGGTTTCCTTGCACAGCTTGACCTGGTCCTGAAGGATCTGCAGGTCCTCCTGCAACAGGGGGTCGGCGTGATCCTGGCGCATCTCGTTGAGCAGCACGCTCATGGTCGCCAGCGGTGTGCCCAGTTCATGGGCAGCGCCGGCTGCCTGGGTGGCCACTGCCAGCAACTGCTCGTCGCGCAGGCTCTCTTCGCGACGCTCGGCGCGCAGGTTTTCCTGCCGACGCAGCTCCTCGGCCATGCGCGCGGCGAAGAAGGTGATCACCCCGGCGGCCAGGGCGATACTCAGCCACATGCCGTAGACCTGCATGGTGTCACGCGCCAGCGGCAGCGTCTCCAGAGGATAGTACTGCACCAGCAGCAGGCTGTAGGCCACCAGCGCAATGCCCGAGAGCACCAGCGAGTAGAGCCACGGCAGCGTGACCGCGGCGATCGCCAGCGGTACCAGGTAATAAGAGACGAAGGGGTTGGTCGATCCACCCGAGTAATAAAGCAGGGCGCTGTGGATCAACAGGTCGCAGGCCAGCTGCAGGGCGTACTCGAGTTCGGTGACCGGCAGCGACAGGCGCAAGCGCAGGGCGGTGAACGCACACAGCAACGATGACAGGGCCAGCGTCACCGCCAGCGAGAACCACGGCAGCGGCAGCAGTTCGGTCCAGTAGGCAACGCCCACGGAGCCGGCCTGGGCCGCCAGCACGAGAATGCGGATGAAGGTCAGGCGCCAGAGGTTCTGGCGTGTAGCGGACAACGGTTGTGCGACGGCGAGCATGAGCTCTCCCAATGAGTGCTCCAGGAAAATCGGCTGGAGTATACCGAAGCCGGGCGCCTCGCTGCAGCGATGCGGCAAAGCGCCACAGTTTGTCACAGACTCATGATGGCATTTTTGAACCCACTACACTGTTGCCGGTCTGATCGGCCATGCGTGGAACGGATGTCCTCATCCACGCCTTACCTTGCCAAGGAGCTCCACATGCACATTTCCCGTCGCGGCGCCGCCGCCGTTGCCCTGTCCTGCGGCATGCTCGCCAGTCTGCCGGCCCTGGCCGCCGATGAGCCTCGCTACAACCAGGTGTCGCTGCGCGCCGAAGTCAGCAAGGAAGTGGCGCGCGACCTGATGGTCGTGACGCTGTACAGCGAAGCCCAGAACAGCGACCCGGGCAAGCTCGCCAAGGAGATCACCGAGACCATGAACAAGGCCGTGCAGCAGGCCCGTCAGGTCAAGGACGTGAAGATCAGCCAGGGCAGCCGCAACAGCTACCCGATCTACGACACCAAGGGCCAGAAGATCACCGGCTGGCGCGAGCGCGCCGAGCTGCGCCTGGAAGGCGCCGACTTCCCGGCCCTGTCCAAGCTCACCGGCGAGCTCCTGCAAGACCTGAAAATGGGCGGCATGGACTTCTCCATCGCCCCGACCACGCGCAAGTCCAATGAGGACGAGCTGCTCAAGGACGCCGTCGCCGCCTTCAAGGCCCGCGCCCAGCTGGCCACCGAGGCCCTGGGCGGCAAAGGCTACAAGGTGGTCAGCCTGAACCTCAACAGCAGCGGCTACCCACGTCCGTACCTGCGCAGCGCACCGATGGCGATGATGGCCAAGGGCGCCGCCGACGAGGCCGCGACAGCGCCGGATATCGAGGCGGGCACCAGCGAAGTCAGCATGAGTGCCGATGGCCTGATCGAAGTCCAGGTCCCCTGACCCCTCCAACTGGATGTCCGAGTCGCGTAAAGCGTCTCGGACAGCAGTTTCAGACCTTTCCTACGCACCAAACGGGTGCGTCTGCTTGTCACATAAAGTGCGAAATATCTTGTAATTTTCGCCCTTTTCTCCCGCGCAAACGATCAACATTCGCCAAAGTTATATGGATGCGACATCCATGTACGTCCGTACCACAAAATTGGCGCCAACCATCCCGCTGAGTGTTGCATTGGGAACACCCCCTGCATAAGTATCCGCAGGTCGGCTCACGAGGCCGCCTCAATTCGAAAAATGACAACAATGAGGCCACCATGCTCAAACACGCAGTCATTCCGTTCCTGGTAGGTGCAGGCTTGCTAGCCGGCGCACCGTTCGTCCACGCCGCGACCAACCTGGTGTTCTGCTCCGAAGGCAGCCCGGCCGGTTTCGACCCTGGCCAGTACACCACCGGGACCGACTTTGACGCCTCCGCCGAAACCATGTTCAACCGCCTGACCCAGTTCGAGCGCGGCGGTACCAAGGTCATTCCGGGCCTGGCCACCCAGTGGGAGGTTTCCGATGACGGCAAGACCTACACCTTCCACCTGCGCGAAGGCGTGAAGTTCCATACCACCGAGTACTTCAAGCCGACCCGTGCGTTCAACGCCGACGACGTGCTGTTCACCTTCAACCGCATGCTCGACAAGGACCACCCCTTCCGCAAGGCCTACCCCACCGAGTTCCCGTACTTCACCGACATGGGCATGGACAAGAACATCGCCAAGCTCGAGAAGGTCGACGAGCACACCGTGAAGTTCACCCTCAACGACGTCGACGCCGCGTTCATCCAGAACCTGGCCATGAGCTTCGCCTCGATCCAGTCCGCCGAGTACGCCGACCAGTTGCTCAAGCAGGGCAAGGCCGCCGATATCAACCAGAAGCCGATCGGCACCGGCCCGTTCGTGTTCAGCAAGTACCAGAAGGACGCGCAGATCCGCTACAAGGGCAACAAGGACTACTGGAAGCCCGAGGACGTCAAGATCGACAACCTGATCTTCGCCATCAGCACCGACGCCTCGGTGCGCATGCAGAAGCTCAAGAAGAACGAATGCCAGGTCACCCTGTTCCCGCGCCCGGCCGACATCAAGCCGCTGCAGGAAGACAAGAAGCTGCAGATGCCTGAACAGGCCGGCTTCAACCTCGGCTACATCGCCTACAACGTGATGGACAAGGTCAAGGGCAGCAACGACGCCAACCCGCTGTCGCAACTCAAGGTGCGCGAAGCGCTGGACATGGCTGTCAACAAGCAGCAGATCATCGAGTCGGTGTACCAGGGCGCCGGCCAGCTGGCGGTCAACGCCATGCCGCCGACCCAATGGTCCTACGACACCACCATCAAGGACGCCAAGTACGATCCTGAGAAAGCCAAGCAGCTGCTCAAGGAAGCCGGCGTCAAGGAAGGCACCGAGATCACCCTGTGGGCCATGCCGGTGCAGCGCCCCTACAACCCCAACGCCAAGCTGATGGCCGAAATGCTCCA
>NZ_JAJSRC010000058.1:0-8935 GCF_021283245.1 Pseudomonas sp. NMI760_13
TCAACCGGCCTGAACTGACCGCCGAGCGCTTCCTCGACGATCCGTTCAACGGCGGGCGGATGTACCGCACGGGCGATCTGGTGCGCTGGAATGCCGATGGCACGCTGGACTACCAGGGTCGCAATGACGACCAGGTGAAGATCCGTGGCGTGCGGGTCGAGTTGGGCGAGATCGAAGCCGCGCTGAAGGCTCAGCCGGGTATCGCGGATGCCGTGGTGCTGGTGCGTGACGAGCGTCTGCTGGCCTGGTTGACCGAAACCGCCATGGTCGATCTCGACACCCTGCGCCAAGGCCTGCAGGCAAGCCTTCCGGGCCACTTGGTACCGCAAGCCTTCGTGCGCCTGGACGAGCTGCCGCTGACCAGCCACGGCAAACTGGACCGCAAGGCCTTGCCGGAACCTGCCATGCTCACCGGTCTGGCCTACGCCATGCCGGAAGGCCCCGTGGAAACCACCATCGCGGCACTCTGGGCCGAGGTGCTGGGCGTTGCGCAGGTCGGTCGCCACGACAACTTCTTCGAACTGGGCGGTCACTCGCTGCTGGCGGTGAGCCTCACCGCGCGCCTGCGCCAGGCCGGTTTGCAGGCCGACGTGCGCACGTTGTTCGGCCAGCCGACCGTGGCGGCACTGGCGGCGACCCTGGGCCATGGCCGCCAGGTCGAGGTCCCGGCCAACCGGATTCCGGCCGGCTGCACCCAGATCACCCCGGACATGCTGCCACTGGTGGACCTTGAACCTGCCGCCATCGAGCGCATCGTCGCCACGGTGCCGGGCGGCGCGGCCAACGTGCAGGACATCTACCCGCTGGCGCCGTTGCAGGAGGGCATCCTCTACCACCACCTCAGCTCGCCGGAGCACGATCCCTATGTGCTGCAGTCGCGCATGGCGTTCGACAGCCCGGCACGCCTGGAGGCGTTCGCCAAGGCCTTGCGCCAGGCCATCAGCCGTCACGACGTGCTGCGCACCGCCGTGCTCTGGGAAGGCCTGGAGCAACCGCTGCAGGTGGTCTGGCGCGAGGCGCCACTGCTGGTCGCGCCGCTCGACGGCCACGACCTGCAACGCCTCGACCTGGCCCGGGCGCCGCTGATCCGCCTGCTGTATTGCGATGAGGCCGGCAGCCAGCGCATCGAGGCACTGCTGCAGTTCCACCATATCGTTCTCGACCACACCGCCCTGGAGATCATCGGCGCGCAGCTGCTCGGCTACCTGCAGGGCAGCGCCGTACCAGTGCAGGCCCCGGTGCCTTACCGCAACTACGTGGCCCAGGCGCGCCTGGGCGTCAGCCAGGCCGAGCACGAGGCGTTCTTCCGCGCCCAGCTGGGCGATATCGACGAGCCGACGCTGCCCTACGGCCTGAGTGATGTGCAGGGCGACGGCCAGGCCATCGAGGAAGCCCACCTCTGGCTGGACCAGACCCTGGCCGCGCGTTTGCGGCAACAGGCCCGGCAGCTGGGCATCAGCCCCGCCAGCTTGTTCCACCTGGCCTTCGCTCGCCTGTTGGCGGCCGTCAGCGGCACTGATCGAGTCGTGTTCGGCACTGTGTTGCTGGGCCGCCTGGAGGCCGGCGAAGGTGCCGAGCGGGCCTTGGGCATGTTCATCAATACCTTGCCGCTGCGCCTGGACCTTGCAGACCTCGACCTGCAGGACGCCGTACGCCTGACCCAGCAGCGCCTGAGCGCCTTGCTGGTGCACGAGCATGCGTCGCTGGCCCTGGCCCAGCGTTGCAGTGGCGTGCCGGCCCCGGCGCCGCTGTTCAGCGCCATGCTCAACTACCGCCATGGCCAGGCGGCGAGCGAGGCCCGGCGCCTGGAATGGCAGGGCATCGAGTTCCTCGATGGCCAGGAGCGCAGCAACTACCCGCTGAGCCTGAGCGTGGACGACATGGGGGAAGACTTCCGCCTGGTGGCAATGACCCCGGCGAGCGTCGGCGCCCAGCGGGTCTGCGGGCAGTTGCGGCAGGTGCTGCAGGGCATGGTGGAAGGTCTGGAGGCTCAGCCACGGCAAGCGCTGCTGGCGCTGCCGGTATTGCCGGACGATGAGCGTGAGCATCTGTTGCAGACCTGCAACGCCACGGCCCAGGCCGGCAATCTCGAACAGCCTGTCCAGGCGTTGTTCGAGCAGCAGGTGGCGCGCGATCCCGAGGCGATCGCCGTGCAGTCTGACGACGGACAACTCAGCTATCGCCAGCTCAACGCCGAGGCCAATCGCCTGGCCCACCACCTGATCGCACTGGGCGTGCGGCCCGACGACCGGGTGGCAATCTGTGTCGAGCGCGGCCTGCCGCTGGTGGTCGGCCTGCTGGCGATCCTCAAGGCCGGCGGTGCCTATGTGCCGCTGGACCCGGACTACCCGGCAGAACGTATCGGCCACATGCTCGCCGACAGTCAGCCGCGAGCGCTGCTGGTGCAACAAGGCACGCGGACGCTGGTCGGCGAAGCGGCGGTGCCGCAGGTCGATCTCGATCAGCCCAGCTGGGACGGGCAGCCGGACAGCGACCCACGGGTGCCCGGGCTGAACGGCGCGCACCTGGCCTATGTGATCTACACCTCAGGTTCCACCGGCCTGCCCAAGGGGGTGATGGTCGAGCACCGCAACCTGGCCAACCTGGTGCACTGGAGTGCCCGCCGGTTCCCGGCCGGCGGCGCAGTGTTGCACAAGACCCCGGTGAGCTTCGACGCCTCGGTGTGGGAGCTGTTCTGGCCGTTGTGCAGTGGGCTGCGCCTGGTGCTGGCCAAGCCGGATGGCCAGCGCGACCCGCAGTACCTGGCCGGGCTGATCCGCCAGCAGCAGGTCGGCGTGGTGCAATTCGTGCCCGCGCTGTTGCAGCAGTTCCTCGACCAGGACGACAGTGCCGCCTGCGCCAGCCTCAGCGATATTGTCTGCGGTGGTGGCGAGCTGACCGAGGCCCTGGCCCGAAAAGTACGCCAGCGCCTGCCACAGGTGCGCTTGCACAACGTCTACGGCCCCACCGAAACCACGGTCGACTGCAGCGCCTGGACCCTGGAGCCCGGACAGCTGATTCCTGCCGGCGCGTTGCCGATTGGCCACCCCATCGACAACACCCGCCTGTACGTCCTCGATGCCCACGACCAGCCGGTACCCTGGGGCGTCGCCGGCCAGCTGCATATCGGCGGCGCCGGGGTGACGCGTGGCTACCTGGGGCTGCCGGAGCAACAGGCCGAACGCTTCATCGCCAGCCCGTTCGCCGAGGGTGAGTGGCTGTACCGCAGCGGCGATCGGGTACGCCAGGCCGCCGACGGCAGCCTGACGTTCCTTGGTCGTACCGACCACCAGATCAAGCTGCGCGGCCTGCGCATCGAGCCGGGCGAGATCGAGGCCTGCCTGAACCGCGTGGCCGGCGTGCGCGAGGCACTGGTGCTGGTCCACCGGCATCCACACGGCGGTGATCGCCTGGTCGCCTACCACCGTGGCGAGCCGCAGCCTGCCGACGCGCTGCGCCAGGCATTGCTGGCGCGGTTGCCGGAGTATATGGTGCCGGCGCTGTTCGTCCACCTCGACAGCTGGCCGCTGACCCCCAATGGCAAGCTCGACCGCCAGGCGCTACCGCTGCCGGACGTGCAGGCGCGCCAGTACGAGGTGCCACAAGGCGAGACCGAGGTGCTGCTGGCCGAGATCTGGTCGCAACTGCTGGGCGTGGAGCGGGTAGGGCGGCACGACAACTTCTTCGAACTGGGCGGTCACTCGCTGCTGGCCGTGACCCTCACCGCGCGCCTGCGCCAGGCCGGCCTGCAGGTGGATGTACGCACCCTGTTCGGCCAGCCGAGCGTGGCCGCGCTGGCGGCTACCCTGGGCCAGGGCGGCGCGGTGGTGGTGCCGGCCAACCGGATTCCGGCGGGCTGCACCCTTATCACCCCGGACATGCTGCCGCTGGTCGACCTGGAACCGGCCGCCATTGAGCGCATCGTCGCCGCGGTGCCGGGCGGTGCGACCAATGTTCAGGATATCTACCCCCTGGCGCCGTTGCAGGAGGGCATCCTCTATCTGCACCTCAGCGCCGTGGGCGTCGATCCCTACGCCCTGCGGGCACGGCTGCGCTTCGACAGCCCGGCGCGGCTGCGGGTGTTCGCACAGGCCCTGGAACAGGTCATCGCCCGGCACGACATCCTGCGTACCGCAGTGCTCTGGGATGGCCTGCCGCAGCCGGTACAGGTGGTCTGGCGCCAGGCGCCGCTGCAACTGGCGCCGCTCGACGACGCCCACCTGGCGCGCCTGGACCTTGGCCAGGCGCCGCTGATCCGCCTGCTGCATCGCACCGAACCGGTTGGCCAGCGGGTCGAGGCGGTGCTGCAGTTCCACCATATCGTGCTCGACCATATCGCCATGCAGGCGGTGCAGGCCGAACTGCGCGGCTACCTGCTGGGGCAGACCGAGCCGTTGTCGGCCTCGGTGCCGTACCGCAACTATGTGGCACAGGCGCGCCTGGGCGTCAGCGAAGCCGAGCACGAGGCGTTCTTCCGCGCCCGCCTGGGTGGTATCGACGAGCCAAGCCTGCCGTTCGGCCTGCGCGAGGTGCAGGGCGAAGGTCAGGCCCTCGATGAGGCCGAGGTGGAATTCGACGGCCTTCGCTATGGTCGCCTGCGCGACCAGGCCCGCCAACTGGGCGTGAGTACCGCAAGCCTGGTGCACCTGGCCTGGGCGCGTCTGCTGGCGGTGGCCTGCGGCAAGGACTGCGTGGTCTTCGGCACCGTGCTGCTGGGCCGCCTGCAGGGCGGCGAGGGCAGCGAGCGGGCCCTGGGCATGTTCATCAACACCCTGCCGTTGCGGGTCGAGCTGGACGGGGTGGGCGTGCGCGACGGCGTGCTGGCCACCCACCGCGAGCTGTCGGCGCTGCTGGTCCACGAGCACGCCTCGCTGGCCCTGGCCCAGCGCTGCAGCCAGGTGGCCGCGCCGCTGCCGCTGTTCAGCGCCATGCTCAACTACCGCCAGAGCACCCGCGCCGCGCCGCAGCCACAGGCCTGGGAGGGGATCGAGACCCTGGGCAGCGAAGGGCGTACCAACTACCCGCTGAGCCTCAACGTCGATGACTTCGGCGATGGCCTGCGCCTGGGCGTGCAGGTGTCGGCCCAGGTGGGCGCACAGCGGATCTGCGCGCAGATGCTGCAGGTGCTCGACGGTCTGTTGCTGGCGCTCGAGCAGCATCCGCAGCAGGCGCTGAACCGCTTGCCGGTGCTGAGTGCCGAGGAGCGGCGCCAGGTGCTGGTCGAGTTCAACGACACGGCGGTGGTGTACGACCTGGAGCAGACGCTGCACGGCATGATCGAGGCTCAGGTTCGACGCACCCCGACCGCTGTGGCGGTGAGGGCGGAGGAAGGCGAGCTGACCTATCGCCAGCTCGACGAGCAGGCCAACCGCCTGGCCCATCACCTGATTGCGCTGGGGGTAAAACCCGACGCGCGCGTGGCGATCTGCCTCGAGCGCGGCCTGTCGATGGTGGTCGGCCTGCTGGCCATCCTCAAGGCCGGTGGCGCCTACGTGCCGGTCGACCCGGACTACCCGGCCGAGCGCATCCGTCACATGCTCGATGACAGCGCGCCGCTGGCGGTGCTGGTGCACGGTGCCACCCGCGACGTGCCGCAGGCGAGCCGTGCGGCGCTGATCGACCTCGACCAGCCGACCTGGCAGGCGCAGCCGGCGCATGCCCCAGAGGTGCCTGGGCTGACCCCGCGACACCTGGCCTATGTGATCTACACCTCTGGCTCCACCGGCCTGCCCAAGGGCGTGATGAACGAGCACGCCGGGGTGGTCAACCGCCTGCTGTGGATGCAGGACGCCTACCGGCTGGGCGCCGGTGACGTGGTGTTGCAGAAAACCCCGTTCAGCTTCGACGTCTCGGTGTGGGAGTTCCTCTGGCCGCTGCAGACCGGCGCCCGCCTGGTGATGGCGCGCCCTGGCGGGCATCGTGATCCCGAGTACCTGCGCGAGGTTATCCGTGAAGAGCAGGTCAGCACCTTGCACTTCGTGCCGTCGATGCTCGATGTGTTCCTCGCCCATGGCGAAGTCCTGCCACATCAGCTCAAGCGTGTGCTATGCAGCGGCGAGGCCTTGCCCGGCAGCCTGGCAAGGCGTTTCCATGCGCAGCTGGCGACGGTCGAGCTGCACAACCTGTACGGCCCGACCGAGGCGGCGGTGGATGTCAGCGCCTGGCACTGCGTGACGGCACCGGACAACACGCCGATCGGCAAGCCGATCGCCAATACCGCGTTGTACGTCCTGGACGCCCAAGGCCAGCCGGTGCCGGTGGGCGTGGCCGGCGAGCTGTACATCGGTGGCGTGCAGGTGGCGCGGGGGTATCTCAACCGCGAGCAACTGACCGCTGAACGCTTCCTCGATGATCCGTTCTCGCTCAGGGCCGGTGGCCGGATGTACCGCACCGGCGACCTGGCCCGCTATCTGGCCGACGGCAACCTGGAATACCTCGGGCGCAACGACGATCAGGTGAAGATTCGTGGCCTGCGCATCGAACTGGGCGAGATCCAGGCCTGCCTGACCCGTATCGAAGGGGTCAAGGAGGCGGTGGTGCTGGCCCGCGAGCAGCGCCTGGTGGCGTACTACACCGGCGCCCGGCAGGCGCCGGACACGCTGCGCGCTGCGCTGCTGGGCCAGTTGCCGGAGTTCATGGTGCCGGCTTCCTTTACCCACCTCGAGGCGCTGCCGCTGAGCCCCAACGGCAAGCTCGACCGCAAGGCGCTGCCGCAGCCGGAAACCACGCAGCAGGCCTATGAGGCGCCGCAAGGCGAAGTCGAGACCCTGCTGGCGCAGCTGTGGAGCGACCTGCTGGGCGTGGCCCGGGTCGGTCGCCATGACAACTTCTTCGAGCTCGGCGGCCACTCGCTGCTGGCCGTGACCCTGACCGCGCGCATGCGCCAGGCCGGCCTGGCGGCGGATGTGCGGGTGCTGTTCGGCCAGCCGAGCCTGGCGGCGCTGGCGGCGGCGGTGGGTGGCGAGGTGACGCTGGAAGTGCCGGCCAACCGTATCCCGGCAGGCTGCACGCGCATCACCCCCGACATGTTGCCGCTGGCACGCCTGGAACAGGCCGCGCTCGACAGTTTGCTGCAAAAGATCCCCGGCGGCGCGGCCAATGTTCAGGACCTGTACGCCCTGGCGCCGTTGCAGCAGGGCATTCTCTACCACCACCTGGCCAGCGCCGAGGTCGACCCCTACGTACTGCAACTGAACTTCGCCTTTGCCGGCCAGGCCGAGCTGGAGGCCTTCATCGTGGCGCTGAACCAGGTCATCGCCCGCCACGACATCCTGCGCACCAGCGTGCACTGGCAGGGGCTCGACGAAGCGGTGCAGGTGGTCTGGCGCGAGGCGCGCCTGGACCTTGAGCCGGCACTGGACAGCCCGCGCCTGGACCTGGGCCGCGCACCGTTGATGCACCTGAGCAGCCATGTGCAACAGGGCCGCTTGCAGGCGACCCTGCTGCTGCACCATATCCTCCTCGACCACGCCGCCATGGAACTGCTGGTGGCCGAGGTCGGCGATGCGCTGCTGGGGCGCATGCCCGAGGGCGACAGCGTGCCGTACCGCAACTATGTGGCCCAGGCGCGCCTGCGTGACGACAGTCAAGCGCAGGAGGCGCTGTTCCGCGAACTGCTGGGCGATATTGACGAGCCGACCGAAGTGTTCGGCCTGCGCGGGGCGCTGGGCGATGGCAGCCACGTGCTCGACCACCGCGAGCGCCTGGACGAGCCACTGGCCCTGCGCCTGCGTCAGCAGGCACGGTTGCTGGGCATCAGCGTCGCCAGCCTGGTGCACCAGGCCTGGGGGCAGGTGCTGGCGCAGCTGTCCGGCCGCGAGGAAGTGGTGTTCGGCACCGTGCTGCTTGGTCGCCTGCAGGGCGGCGAGGGCGCCGAGCGGGCGCTGGGCATGTTCATCAACACCTTGCCGTTGCGGGTCAGTGTGGGGGAGACGGATGTGGTCGACGGCGTGCGTCTGACCCACCAGCGCCTGGCGCGCCTGCTGGCCCACGAGCAGGCCTCCCTGGCCCTGGCCCAGCGCTGCAGCGGCGTGCCGGCCTCCCAGGCGCTGTTCACCAGCCTGCTCAACTACCGCCATAGCGCGGCTACCGGGGCGGAGCGCGCGCAGGCCTGGCAGGGCATCGAACTGCTGGCCGCCCATGAGCGCAGCAACTACCCGCTGGTGGTCAGTGTCGACGATTTGGGTGACGGTTTCATCCTGACCGTGCAGGCGGTGCCGCAAGTGGATGGGGTACTGGTCTGCCAGCTGCTGCAGACGGCCCTGGCGCGGTTGGCCGATACCCTGGCGGACACGCCGGCGGCGCCGTTGAACCGTATCAACGCCTTGCCGGACGTCGAGCGCGAGCGCGTGGCGCGGCAGTTCAACGCGACCCGTCGCGACTATCCCCGCGACCTGCCCGTGCATGCCCTGTTCGAGGCGCAGGCCATGGCCAGCCCGGATGCACTGGCGGTGGCCCATGGCACGCGGCGCTGGAGCTACCAGGCGCTCGACCGGCAGGCCAGCCGGCTGGCCGGGTACCTGCTGGAGCAGGGGGTACAGGCGGGTGACCGCGTGGCCTTGCTGCTGCCTCGCTCGTTCGATCTGCTGGCGGCCCAGCTGGCCGTGAGCAAGTGCGCGGCGGTGTACGTGCCGCTGGACGGCAATGCGCCGGTCGAGCGTCAGGCGTTCATGCTGGCCGACAGCCAGGCGCGGTTGGTGCTGACCCACAGCGACCAGCCCCAGGTGGACGGCGCACGCCGAGTCGAACTCGACCGCCTCGACCTGAGCGGTTATGCCGATGCGCCGTTGGGCCTGGCGGTGGACGCCGGCAGCGCGGCGTACATCATGTACACCTCTGGCTCCACCGGCACGCCGAAGGGCGTGCAGGTGCCGCACCGGGCCATCGCGCGCCTGGTGATCAACAACGGCTTTGCCGATTTCAACCGCCAGGACCG
>NZ_JAJSRC010000059.1:0-8580 GCF_021283245.1 Pseudomonas sp. NMI760_13
AGGGGTCGCCTCAGAAAACGGAAAATAAAGCACGCTAAGCCGGTTGCAGCGGTCGTAGCGGCCTGAACTTGCCCGCGCCGATCTTGGCGCTGCCGCGCCAGAGGTAATCGCCGGTGAGGTTGATGTGCTCCCAACCGAGCGGCGACAGGTACTGCAACAGCGCGTCATCAACGGCATGGCCGTTGCCACGCAGCGCGTGCGCAGCCCGTTCCAGATAGGCCGTGTTCCACAACACGACGGCAGCCGTTACCAGATTGAGGCCGCTAGCCCGGTAGCGCTGTTGGCGCTGATGGAAAATTGACCCACCCTGCCGATTGAAATTTGACCCAGGGCGGATTGCTGATTTTGTTACCAGCAACTGTGGATAAGTCTACCAGCGCAGCTGCTGTTGCCCCCACTCCTTCGCTAGCCCAGTTCAGTTGTTTAAGACCTGCCACACGCAGCCATGTAGCAGGCCGTCGTCGCCATGAAATCAGAACGGCTCATCGTCCTCCGGTTCCTGGCCGCCCTTACGCTTTCGCTCCCGTGATTTGATCTTGGCCTGGGCCGCCAAGCTGCTGTGTTGCAGGCGATAGGACTCGTTACCGGTTTCGACGATGTGGCAGTGGTGGGTCAGCCGATCCAGCAGGGCGGTGGTCATCTTGGCGTCGCCGAACACGCTCGACCATTCGGCGAAGCTCAGGTTGGTGGTGATCACCACGCTGGTGTGCTCGTACAGTTTGGACAGCAGGTGAAATAACAGCGCGCCACCGGCCTGACTGAAGGGCAGATACCCCAGCTCGTCGAGGATGACCAGATCCATGCGCAGCAGTGCCTGAGCGATCCGCCCGGCTTTGCCGTCGTGTTTTTCGCGCTCCAGCAGATTGACCAGATCGACCGTGGAGTAGAAGCGCACGCGCTTGCCATGCCGGGTGATGCCGGACACGGCCAGTGCGGTGGCCAGGTGGGTTTTGCCGGTGCCTGGGCCGCCGATCAGCACCACGTTCTGCGCGGTGTCGGTAAAGCTCAGATTGGCCAGCTCGCTGATCAAGCGAGCGTCGGCGCTGGAGGCGCTGAAGTCGAAGCCGGCCAGATCGCGGTGCATCGGCAGCTTGGCCATGTTCATCTGGTGGCTCACCGAGCGCATGGCACGATCCGTGTGCTCCTGTTCCAGCAGGTGTTCAAGCAACCACTTGGACGAGGCTGTGTTCGACTCACCCTGCACAGTTAACTCCGCCCAGGCAGTGGCCATGCCGTGCAGGCGCAGTTCCTTGAGTTCCGCCATCAAATCACGCATGACCGATCTCCTCGGTCTGGCCACGCAGGCGGTCGTAGCGCGCCGTGTTGGCGACGGGGGCTTCCTTGAGCGACAAGTGGGTTTCGACGCTGGGCGGCGGTTCGGATGCTGTCAGCCGTGCCACGACATTGAGGATGTGTTCGGCGCTCAGGCTGCCGCTCTCCAGTACCAGCTCAACGGCTACCAGCACGGCATCGAGCCCAGCCACTGGTGCGGCAGCCAAGACTTGCACCATGATCCGATCACCGCCGGCATGACGTTTCAGTCCGTGCTTGAGCTGACGCAGCGGCGCTGGCAGATCAGCAAAGGGCGCTCCGTTGCGCAGCGCGCCGGGCTTGCGCTCAATCAGCGGGATGTAGTGCTGCCAGTCGTAGCTGACCTGGTCGCGATCCAGCAAACGCGCATGGCTGGCAATCAGCGCATCATCGGCCACCACCTCGATGCGGGTCGGATACAAACGGCTGCTGACCCACTTACCGGCGTACTCACAAGGCACCGAGTAGCGGTTACGCCCGACGCTGACCAGGCAGGTACTGGAAACCCGCGCAGGCCGTTCGACGTAACCGTCGAAGGCCGCGGGCATAGGCATCAGTTCGGCGCGCTCCAACTCCAGCACCTCGGCCACACTGAGCCCGCTGTATTGCGGGTGCGTCAGCTCGTTCCAAAGCGCGCGGCAGCGCTGGCCCAGCCAGGCATTGAGTTCCTCGAAGGAGTGAAAATGGCAGTCCTGGGCGTCTAGCCAGATGCGCCTGCGGCTGTCTTGCACGTTCTTTTCAACGATGCCCTTTTCCCAACCAGCGGCGACGTTGCAGAAGTCTGGATCGAACAGGTAGTGCGCGCACATCACCGCAAAACGCGCATTCACCGTGCGGCCTTTGCCCTTATTGACCCTGTCGACGGCGGTCTTCATGTTGTCGTAGATGCCTCGGCGCGGCACGCCGCCAAAGGCGCCGAACGAGCGTGTATGGGCGTCGAATAACATCTCATGGCCCTGGCTCGGATACGCCACCAGCCAGAACGCACGGCTGGCACACAGCTTCAGATGTGCCACCTGCATACGCCGGTAAATGCCGCCGACCAGCAAGCCTTCCTCGCTCCAGTCAAACTGAAACGCCTCGCCAAAAGCAAAGGTCAGCGGCACAAAGGCCTGCGACGCCTTGCCCTGTCCCCCTCGCCAGGCACGGATAAACGCGGTGAGCTGGCTGTAGCCACCGTCATAACCTTCGGCTTTGATTTGCGCCAACAGCGCCTTGGCACTGCGCCGCTGTTGCTTGGGCCGCAGCGAATCGGCTTTTAGCGCCTGCTCCAGCGTGGCGTGAAAAGGGCTGAGTTTGTTGAAGATCGCGCGGCGTTGGTAGACCGGCGGCTTGGCCTCAGGTGCTCTGACCCACTTGCGAATCGTGTTGCGCGCCAACCCGGTGCGCTTGGCTATCTCATGCAGCGACAGCTTGTCGCGGAAATACATCCGGCGAATTTTGCCCATCATTTCCATACTGATCACCCTGTGTTCTCCTGCTCAAAAATTGAGCAGAAGCAGTTGAACACCTGGGTCAGTTTTCAGTCGGCAGAACAGCCTCTACTGGGTCAGTTTTCGGTCAGCGGCAACACCGCTGGTGCTTTTTCTTGGCATGGCAGCATTTCTCTGTAAAGGGTTGTACCTCGATCCCTCGGCGTTGCCCTCAGCGTTGATTGACAAGCCGTTCCCCAATTTCTCCCTGCAATCCGTGCAAGACAATAGGTCCCTGACCCGTGCCGATTTGCTGGGCAAACCGGCGCTGGTAAACGTTTGGGGTACCTGGTGCGTCGCTTGTCGGGCAGAACACCCAGTGCTGAACAAACTGGCCCAGCAGGGGGTGGTGATTCATGGAGTCAATTACAAAGACGTTAATTTCGATGCTCTGAACTGGCTGAAGGATTTTCACGACCCTTATCAGCTGAATATTCGCGATGAAGCCGGCAGCCTCGGATTGAATCTGGGCGTGTACGGCGCGCCGGAAACCTTCCTGGTCGACAGTAAGGGCATCATTCGCTACAAGCACGTCGGCGTTATAGATGAGACGGTGTGGCGTGAACAGCTTGCAGATCTTTATCAAGGTCTGGTGCAGGAGGGCACGCAATGAGCCGGTTTCTATGTGGAACTCTCTTAGTGTTGTGTTCCGCTAGTGCCGCCCAAGCTGCCATCGATGCTTACGCGTTCAAGGATGAGGTCGAACGCGCCCGGTACACCGAGTTGACCCGGGAACTGCGTTGTCCGAAATGTCAGAACCAGGATATCGCAGACTCCAATGCCCCCATCGCCGCCGATCTGCGAAAAGAGATCTTTCGCATGCTCGATGAAGGTCAGAGTAATCAGCAGATCATCGACTTCATGGTCGATCGCTATGGCGAATTCGTGCGCTACAAACCTGAGCTGAACAGCCACACCTGGTTGCTCTGGTTTGGGCCTGGCGGTTTGTTGTTGGGCGGTGTGTGGGTGATTTACTTGATCGTTGCACGTCATCGTGGTCGGCATGGCGATGATGTTGAGGTGTTTTCTGACCAAGAGCGTCAACGGCTCCTCCTCCTATTGGGTAAAGAATCTAATGATTGATTTCTGGCTATGGGTCGGCCTGCTGTTGCTGGTTGCCCTCAGTTTCGTGCTAATCCCTGTGTTGTTTGTACGTCGTGCCCAAAGCGAAGAAGATCGCACCGCTTTTTACGTGGCGCTGTATCAGGAACGCCTGGCGGAGCTACAGCTTCAGCAAGGGGACGGAGTGATGTCTCCTGCGCAAAAAAACAGTGCCCGCTCTGAGGCGGACCGCGAATTGCTGGCGGACACCGAAGGAGCTGGCCTCGAACGTTTTTCGACTACAGGCAAGCCGCTACCAGTATTCGTGGCTTTCTTGATACCGGCGCTGGGGCTCGCGCTGTACCTGCATTTTGGCGCCAGCGACAAAGTCGAGCTGGTTCGTGAGTTCGCCCAGCCTCCCGGTTCACTCGCGCAAATGAACGACCGTCTGGAACGCGCGGTTAACGCCCAACCGGAGTCAGCTGAGAACGCTTATAACCTGGCCCAAAACTACATGGCTCAAGGGAGGCCCGACGATGCCGCTAGAATGTTCGAACGAACGGTGTCACTGGCCGGTCGCCGACCGGAGTTATTAGGCGAGTGGGCTAAAGCATTGTATTTCTCTAACAACAAAATGTGGTCTCCGCCAATCAAGGCGCTGACAGATGAAGCTTTAAATGGAAATCCGGGTGAGCTCCAGAGCTTGAGTCTCATAGGTCTGGCTGCGTTTGAAGAGCATCGTTACCAAGATGCTTTAAAATATTGGCATCACGCATTAGCAGAGATGGGTTCCGACCATCCGTCACACGCTGCTTTAGTACAGGCCATTGGAAAGGCAAGAAACGGTCTTTCAGCGGATGAAAAAAACAACAATTTGACGATTAACCATGTTGCTGGCTTGCCACCAACACCGCTCAAGGTACGGGTGGACATTTCCCCGGAAATTTTCGAAAAGGTCGCTTTGGATGACAGTGTGTTCGTTTTCGTACAGACGCTATCGGGCTCCAAGGTACCTCTCGCTACCATACGACTTAAGGTCTCAAGTCTGCCGGCCGAGGTGGAGTTTTCAGGCGCTGATGCAATAGTTACCAGCAACACCTTATCGCAGACAGCCGCGATTCAAGTGACTGCTAGGGTCTCTAGGGGAGGGAAGAGTAGGTCGGGGGAATGGTTGGGCCGAAGCTCGACGACATTAAATTCGAAGAGCGCTAGGCTGAAGCTTACGATCAACCTTCCGGATATCTGATCGACTGCACCGCAAAGTGCTGTTGCCAGGTACTGTAAAATAGAAGAGTGAGCACTTGATTTGCTGGTGCTTTCAAACAACGGTGTTGTTTTTTTAACAGCCGAACTGGAAAGGGAGGCTGAGCTGCTCAGTGATCACTTTATCCGTTGGCTGATTTACGCCGGCATGTTCGCTACCAATGTCATCAACTTTGGAAATTATCCATAAATATCATATAATTAGCGCTCAAATCAGTGCATGGGAGAAGCCCTTTTGACTACCTATACCGCATCGCTTGACACCGCCAGCCAAGCCCTGGTTTGAAAATTGTACAAAAAATAACCAGTCCGCTCGATTGTCCCGCCTTCATCGCCGCCCACCGCCAGAATCCTCAAGACTTTACCCGCCGACGCCAGCTCACCTTCAAGAACCTCGTCCTGTTCCTGCTCAATCAGCCGCGCACGGCCCTGCAAACCGAACTCGATCAGTTCTATCGCGTACTCAATCAGGCGCCGACTGAGACGCAAATGGTCACTGCGCAGGCCTTCTGCAAAGCGCGCAAAAAGCTCAACCCCGAGGTATTTGAAAGTCTCAATCACCTCCTGCAGCAACAAATTGACTGCTTCGGGCTGCGTCAGAAGTGGCGTGGGCTGAGGGTGCTCGCGGTGGATGGCTCGACCGTGCATTTACCCCTGGAGTCGACCATGGCGACCTTCTTTGGCAGTCACTCTGGCTTTCCCATGGCTCGCTTGTCCACACTCTACGAAGTCGCTGACGGTCAAACCCTGCATAGCCTGATCGTGCCCCTGACCGTCGGCGAGCGCGACTGTGCCCATCTGCACCTTGAGCACCTGCCGGCTGACAGCCTGACGCTGTTTGACCGTGGTTACCCTGGGCACTGGTTATTCGCGCTGTTCGCGCAGCAACAGCGGCACTTTCTGATGCGCCTGCCCTGTGGCTATAACGCCCAGGTCAAAGCGTTTCTATACTCTGGCCAAGTTGAAGACACACAGCTTTTCGTGGCCAACCATCCTGAAGCACGTCTGTTCTGC
Source organism: Pseudomonas sp. NMI760_13 (assembly GCF_021283245.1). Classification (NCBI taxonomy): domain Bacteria; kingdom Pseudomonadati; phylum Pseudomonadota; class Gammaproteobacteria; order Pseudomonadales; family Pseudomonadaceae; genus Pseudomonas; species Pseudomonas sp. NMI760_13. Next base: position 6,102 of record NZ_JAJSRC010000059.1, read on the forward strand.
TCCGAGGCTGGCGTTGATCCTGCCAGCCAGATCGAGCTGAGACTGATCCGGGTCGAGTTGGCCAACGGCGAAAGCGAGGTATTGCTGACCTCGTTGCTGGATCGAGAAGCCTTTCCCGCTGAGGTGTTTGCCGAGCTTTACCACCGCCGCTGGGGCATCGAAACCGACTTCCGTCGCCTCAAACAAACCCTGACGCTGGACAACTTCAGCGGCCGCAGCGTGACTGCTGTAAAGCAGGACTTTCATGCCGCTCAACTGTTGAAGAACCTGGCGCTGTTGATGCAGCACCTGCTACAGCCGGTCATCGAACAGCGCCACAAAGGTCGCAAGCTGCGATGGAAAGTCAACTTCACCCAAGGCGTGTCACGGCTCAAAAATACCCTGGTCGAGCTGCTGGTGCGGCACTGTGCTCAGGGGCTGAGCAATGTGCTGGCCTTGATGGCTAAAAGCCTCAGTGCCGTACGCTCAGGCCGTAGCTTTGCGCGCCAACGCAAACGCGCAGCCAGCCGAGGTTGTGAGGGCTACAAACCGACGCGCTGAAGAAACACCACCGCCCAACCTCCGTGCAAAAAAAAGCTGGCCACAAGCGGTCGGCATAGGCTCGTCCGGAGAACGAGAAATCTCGCCTAGACAGCCGGAACAGACGATGATCACATCACCGCCAGCCCAGTTAGACCGCCTGATTGAGCGGCAGAGGCCTGGTCATCGCCCGACGGCCATGGCGGCTGGCTGCTTCGGGGGGCTTGCCTTGGGCAGGGCTGCAGCTTAGGTTGATGACATTGTGTTCGCTACAGGCACTGAACGACAACGCAGATGGTATGGTCTGTGCGTTCTGACTCGTCAAGGATCGGCCAATGGATCGTTTGTCTAATTTGCTCTCGCGGTTCGGCGTGCGGGCCAATCTGTTCTATGACGGCGACCTATGCGGCTCTGCATCTTACGATGGCGCCGAGCGGCGAGGTTATATCCATCTGCTTCAGGCCGGCAGCGTGACGTTGCTTGGTCCCGATCGCAAGGATTTGCAGCTCACTCGCCCTAGCTTGATTTTTATGCCACGCCCCGCCAAGCATCAATTGTTTGCGGGTGAGTCCGATGGCGCAAAGTTGTTGTGTGCTTCCATGGAGTTTGAGGGCGGAATTGATAATCCTTTGTCGGCTTCATTACCGGACTGTTTGGTGCTCGCACTCGATGATCTGCCCATGCTGGCAGACACGTTGGAGTGGATGTTTGCCGAGGCGGCAAATGTGCATTGTGGAAGGGAAGCCGCGCTTGAGCGCTTATTTGAGCTCCTAATCATTCTGTTGCTCCGTTACCTGCTCGATCATCACCAGTTGCGCACCGGAATGATGGCTGGACTGGCCGACATGCGGCTTGCCCGATCGCTTTTACAGATGCACAACTCCCCGGAACATGCCTGGTCAATAGCAGAGCTGGCCAGTGAGTCAAATATGTCACGCGCTGCGTATGCCGTGCATTTCAAGAGTGTCATCGGACAGACGCCTGCTGATTATTTGTTGAGTTGGCGAGTTAGCCTGGCTCAGAAGCTGATGCGAGAAGGGCGCTCGATTACGCTGATTGCAGCTCAAGTCGGCTACGAAAGTCCTTCGGCGCTGTCTCGCGCATTTAGACGCAAGACGGGGTTGAGCCCTCGTGACTGGTTGAAAGATCTGGCGGGGGAAAATGATGGCAAAAAGGCCTAAGGCATTACTGCCTTAAGCCATTGAAAAAATTATGCATTAATTTTACGTTTTTCCAGTTCAACCAGCGAATGGCCTGCCACAAATATCGAAACAGCAAGCAACCCTAAGTCTTTAAGCAGAAACTGACCTGGCGCAACGGAAATCGCCGGAAACCCTAAACTAGGCTCAATGACGCCCGGAGTGGAAAACATAAAGCTAAGGGTTGTGAAGAACAGGCCTGCAGACAGAGCGCCTCCTACCACGGATAGTTTGGGCGACAGCATGCGGCCTGCGATCAGAGTGCCGATCGAAATCTCTAGTATGCCGAGCAGGCTGGAGAACATGTCGACCGAAAAAATGCTATACACCCATCCCAAAAGCGGGCTGTTGCTCACCAGTGGAACCAGGCCCTCGGCCTCGTAGTGGGTAAATTTCATGCCGCCGAACCAGAAGTAAATAATAGCGAGAGCCAAGTACGCGCCATAGATACCTAGCCCCATAGTTTTGGTTCCAAGCGTTAAGTGGGCCTGTACGCTGGACTTCGAGTTTTCAATGCCTATGGTTTTCATGTCTGAGCTTCCAGTAGTGAGTGAGAGTGTGTTGGCTGCCGAACGCCGTATGCGTTGGCGATGAGATGATTATGGCTGGCATCTCTAATCAAGAGGCATCAGAAAGTATTGATTTCAGTGCAGATCGTCTTGGGCGGTGCAATTCGCGATGAAGGGGGTCGCCTCAGAAAACGGAAAATAAAGCACGCTAAGCCGGTTGCAGCGGTCGTAGCGGCCTGAACTTGCCCGCGC
>NZ_JAJSRC010000005.1:0-283428 GCF_021283245.1 Pseudomonas sp. NMI760_13
CGCAAAGTCACCTTTCCGCCCTTACGGCGGGTCCCTTTTTGAAGGATCAAAAAGGAACCAAAAAATCCTCGCTCCATCATCCGGCCCCTACGCTTCGCTCCGGGGTTCCCTCGCTTCGTTCTTGCTCCCGGGAGGACCGCGCTGAACGCCCCATCCTGGGGCGCAGCGCTTGACGGCCATCCATGGCCGTCACCTCCCTCCGCAAGAACTCCGCTCGGCCTCCTGAAGTCGCAATTGGCGGCGCCTGAACTATCGCGCACTTAGAAGCAAGATCAAGATCAAGATCAAGATCAAGATCAAGATCAAGATCAAGATCAAGATCAAGATCAAGATCAAGATCAAAATAACTACTGCTGCTGTGCGTACATTGATGTAGCAATTCGCTCTTCACCGGAGATTTCAACGAAAGGGCCGTCGAGAGTGAAAGAACCTTATGGCGATATAGGATCACTCGCCGGGAATGTTTCATCCAGCGCGTTATCGACATTACTCTCCTTCGGCCGGGTCATCTCACCACATTTGCAATCGGCCATACGACAAGGCTCCCCATCGCGATGCCCCGTCGCACAGGCTTCGCAGCAATAGGCCTTGCCATCCTGGACCACGGCATTGGCATCCACGGTGCAGGAACAGTGGTTGCAGGAACAGCGTTGCTCATTCATCACGGCTCTCTCCTGTCGTCATCAGACACCACCTCATCGACCCACGGCTCACCATCCAACGGCGCCGAGCGGGCCAGTTCGGCCTCGTCCAGGCCGATGCCACCACCGATCTCGTGGGCCTCCACCTGGCGCAGGGTCTGGTCGGCAGGTCCGCTGCCTGTGCCAGGTTCATGCGGGTCTCGAGCGCCGGTTTCATCGAACAGCGTATCCGGGCTCAAATCGTCGAGGGTGACATTGTCCTCGTGCAGGCTGTCGCCCAGGGTCTCGCCACCGGTCATGCCGCTTTCGGCGACGCGCCGGGGCGGGTAGTCCTCGGCGATCTCGCGCGCCGGACGCTCGTCGCCGACACGCCCCTGGCGCTCATCGCGGCGCTCGCTGAAATCCAGCTCGTGGACGCTGCCCATGCGGTCCTCGGTGTCGTCTATATCAACCTGCGGTCTTGGGTCATCGGATCTAGGCATGAACGTTCTCCGTCAGTGGGCTTCACACGGTCGACTGCCCCCACCAAGCAATGATTCAGAGTTTCTTCAAAAGGCACCGCCCCGCGCTTTTTTTGAACTCCGCGCCGCACCGCCGCCTCCCAATCCTGAGACCCCGCGAACCGTCCCGGAGCCCGCCATGGCCAAGCCCCTGCAGGAGTACCAGCGCAAGCGCGATTTCAACGCCACGCCCGAGCCGGCTGGCAAGCGCGCCAGGCCACGCTCGGCCCACGCCCTGCAGTACTGCATCCAGAAGCACGATGCCAGCCACCTGCATTACGACTTTCGCCTGGAACTCGACGGCACCCTCAAGAGCTGGGCGATCCCCAAGGGGCCCTCGCTCGACCCCAAGGTCCGGCGCCTGGCGGTGCACGTGGAAGATCACCCACTGGACTACGCCAACTTCGAAGGACACATTCCCGAAGGCCATTACGGCGCCGGTGATGTGATCGTCTGGGACCGGGGTGTCTGGGAGCCCGAGGGCGATCCGCATGAAACCTATGCCAAGGGCAAGCTGCGCTTTCGCCTGCAAGGCGAGAAGCTGTCGGGCATCTGGAACCTGTTCCGCACCCACCTGGCCGGCAAGAAAGAGCAGTGGATGCTGGTCAAATCCCATGATGGACAGGCGCGCAGCGAATCCGACTACCGCATCGTCGAGGCCCTGCCGGACAGTGTGCTTAGCGACCGCACCCTGCCACCGCGGCGCCCGACCAAGGCAACCGCTTCCACGCGCAAGCGCAAGGCCGGTCGCAAAGCCCTGCCGGCGCTGCTCCAGCCACAACTGGCGACGTTGCTTGACTCACCTCCCAGCGGCGACTGGCGTTACGAAGTCAAGTTCGATGGCTACCGGATCCTGGCGCGCATCGACGGTGACGACGTACGCCTGTTTACCCGCAATGGCCACGACTGGAGCGCGAAGATGCCTCGTCAGGTCAAGGCGCTCAAGGCACTGGGGGTCGACACGGCGTGGCTGGACGGCGAGATGGTGGTGGTCGACGACAACGGCGTGGCCGATTTCCAGGCCTTGCAGAACGCCTTCGACTCCGAGCACGACGAACGCATCACCTATTACCTGTTCGACCTGCCCTGGCTGGGCGGCGAGGATCTGCGCGAACTGCCGCTACAGGCCCGTCGCGCCACTCTGGCCAAGCTGCTGGAAGACAACGCTTCGCCGCTGCTCAGGTATTCCACCGATTTCAACGAGCCGGTTGACTCGCTGCTCGACAGCGCCTGTCGGCTGGAACTCGAGGGGCTGATCGGCAAGCGTGCCGACAGCCCCTACGTCGGCCGGCGCAGCAGCGACTGGATCAAGCTCAAGTGCAAGCAGCGCCAGGAATTCGTGATCGTCGGCTATACCGACCCCAAGGGCAGCCGCCACGGCTTTGGCGCCCTGCTGCTGGCCCTGCACGACCATGACAGCGGCCAGCTGCGCTACGCCGGCAAGGTCGGCACCGGCTTCAGCGCCGCCACCCTGGACAGCATCCTCACCCGACTGAAACCGCTGCAGACCGCCAAGCCGCCCTTGGCCAGCCCTCCCACCGGAGCCGAAGCCCGCGGCGTGCACTGGCTCAAACCGCAACTGCTGGCAGAAGTCGCCTACGCCCAGATGACCCGCGAAGGCATCGTCCGCCATTCAGTGTTCCACGGTCTGCGCGACGACAAGCCCGCCACCGCCATCGACCTGGAGCCAGCGATGCCCGCCAAGCACGTAGCACAACCCGAGGGCCTGGGCACCCTGCGCCTGACCCACCCCGACCGCGTGGTCGACGCAACCACCGGGGCCACCAAACGCCAGGTCGCACAGTACTACGCCCAGGTCGCCGACTGGCTGCTGCCGCAGCTCAAGGATCGGCCCGTGGCCCTGGTCCGGGCACCGGATGGCCTGGGCGGCGAGCTGTTCTTCCAGAAGAACGCCGGCCAGTTGCACATCCCCCACGTGCTCAGCTACAGCAAGGCCCAGGCCGGCCAGGCGGCCATGGTGCTCAACCGCGCCGACAGCCTGCTGGGCGCGGTGCAGATGAACACCCTCGAACTGCACACCTGGAATGCCACCACCAAGGACTTCGACAAGCCCGACCGCTTCGTACTCGACCTCGACCCTGATCCCGCACTGCCTTGGAAGGCCATGCTCGAGGCCACCCAACTGACTCTCACCCTGCTCGATGAGCTGGGCCTGAAGGTGTTCCTCAAGACCAGCGGCGGCAAGGGCATGCACCTTGTCGTGCCGTTGACCCGGCGCGCCGGTTGGGACGAGGTGAAGGACTTCAGCCACGCCTTGGTCGAGCACATGGCCGGCCTGTTCCCCGATCGCCTCAGCGCCGTGTCCGGGCCAAAGAACCGGGTCGGGCGGATCTTCATCGACTACCTGCGCAACGGCAAGGGCGCCACCACCGTGGCCGCCTACTCGCTGCGCGCCCGCGAGGGATTGCCAGTGTCGGTGCCGATCTGGCGCGAGGAACTGACTCAGCTTAAAGGCGCCAACCAATGGAACATCGGCAACCTGCAGGCCCGGCTTGCCGAGGTGGACGATCCGTGGGCCGACATGGCCAGGACCCGCCAGTCGATCACCGTGCGCATGCGCAAGCAACTGGGGATTGCCTGATGGAATCGACCCACTTTGATCAGCTGCTACACCGGCTCGCTGCTCGTTCGCAGCCCCTCGAACTCGAACCCTTGCTGCCGGAGCTGCTGCAGGCTCTGCAGCGCGAACACCTCGACCTGCTCCCCTTGCCGGGCCAGGGGCAGACCCTGGAGCGCTGGCGGGCACTGGCGCGGGTCGCCGCTTGCGATCTCAGCCTGGCCAAACTCTACGAAGGCCATACCGACGCCTTGGCGATCCTTGCCGAGTGCGGCGCCGCTCATCATGCCGGTGAAGGGACCTGGGGCGTGTGGGCTGCCGAACCGCCGGATGCCCGCACCCTCATCGTCGAACGGAACGGCGAGCAGGTTCGCCTGCAAGGCCGCAAGGCCTGGTGTTCGGGGGCGTTGCAGATCGACCGTGCGCTGCTGACCGCCTGGCAAGACGACCAGCCTCAACTGGTGGCCATCGAGCTGCGCCATCCCAGCCAGCGCATCCATGCCGACCACTGGCAGGCCGTCGGCATGGCCACCACCACCAGTGTCGCCATCGCGTTCGACGACTCGCCGGGGTTGGCCATCGGCAAGCCCGGCCAGTACCTGTCCCGTCCGGGCTTCTGGCACGGCGGCGCGGGCATCGCCGCCTGCTGGTACGGCGCCGCCGAAGCCTTGGCGGACTACCTGCGCGAACACTGCCGCAAACCCCGGCCCGACCCGCACGCCGATGCCCACCTGGGCGCGGTCGATGCCGCCTTGTTCGGGGCCCGTGCCGCCCTGCGCGAATGCGCCGCCTGGATCGACCGGCACCCTCACGACGATGCCAGTTTCGAGGTGCGCCGCACCCGCGCCCAGGTCGAGCAGGCGGTCGAGTTGGTCATCCAGCATGTCGGCCGGGCGCTGGGCGCCACACCGTTCTGTTGCAGCAGCCATTTTGCCCGGCTCAGCGCCGACCTGCCGGTATACCTGCGGCAAAGTCACGCAGAACGCGACCTGGCCGAGCAGGGGCGGCAACTGACCGACATGCCTGCAGGAGCATGGCAACTATGAGCCAGAATCTGATTCAGACCGCTGACGGCACGCCATGGAGCGCCTGGCAGCAATCCGCGCACCTGGCCCGGGCCACCTGGCTGACACCCGACCGACTGTGCCCGCCCGGCAGACGGCTAGTGCTGCTGGCGCCGCACCCGGACGACGAAATCCTCATGGCCGGCGGCCTGTTGGCCAGCTTCCACGGCCGGGAACAGGACCTGGTGCTGATTTCCGCCACCAACGGCGAGGCCAGCCATCCGCATTCCAGCCAGTGGACCGAGCACCGCCTGCGCCATCAGCGCCCCCTTGAGAGCCGCCATGCCCTGCACAAGCTGGAGCTGGACCTCAAACGCGTCGATTGGCGACGACTCAATCTCAAGGACGGCGCCCTGCCACGCGACGAGGCTTTCCTGGTCACGCACCTGGAACAGTTGCTCCAACCCGACGACCTGCTGCTGACCACCTGGCGTGGCGATGGGCACTGCGATCATGAAGCCGCCGGCCGCGCCTGCGCCCGGGCGGCCCAGTCGCGCCGCGCGCAGTTGGCCGAAGTACCCGTGTGGGCCTGGCACTGGGCCGTTCCCGACGATCCGCGCCTGCCTTGGCCCCAGGCATATCGCCTCCAGCTCGACGAAGCGCGCCTGGCGCGCAAGCGCGAGGCCCTGGCCGCCCATGCCAGCCAGTTGCAGCCCGATGGCGATCGTCCGCCGGTACTGCCCGAACAGCTGCAGACCTGCCTGCTGCAACCCTTCGAACTGGTCTTCCTGTCAATGGAGTCGCCATGAGCCTCGACGCGCAGTACTTCGCCGACCTGTATGCCGGCAACGATGACCCGTGGGCCTTCCGTACCCGCTGGTACGAACGACGCAAGCGCGACCTGGCCCTGGCCAGCCTGCCGCGCCAGTGCTACGCACGCGTGTTCGAGCCGGCCTGCGCCAACGGCGAATTGAGCGTCCTGCTGGCCGGGCGCTGCGCCGACCTGCTGTGCCAGGACATCGACGCCACCGCCGTGGCCCTGGCCCGCCAGCGGCTGGCAGGCGTGAGCCATGCCCGCGTCGAACAGGGACACCTGCCGGGCGATTGGCCGGGCGGGCAGTTCGACCTGATCGTGCTCAGCGAGATCGGCTACTACCTGGACCCCACCGAGTGGCTGCAGGTGATCGAGCAATCGGTGGCCAGCCTGAGCCATGGCGGCGGCCTGCTGGCCTGCCACTGGCGCCATCCCATCGCCGGTTGCCCGCAGGATGGTCGCGAAGTCCATGGTCTGCTGGCCCGACACCTGCCGCTGTACCCGCTGCTGCGCCACGAGGAGGCGGACTTCCTGCTCGAGTACTGGTCGTGCCAGCCCAGCCTCGTGGACCTGGACGAGACCTGCCCATGATCGCCGTCATCATTCCGGCCCACAACGAGGCCCGCCGCCTCGGGCACTGCCTGGCCGCCGTCAAGCTGGCGGTGGCGCGGGCCGAGGCGGCGGGCCTGGTGGTCGAGGTGCTGGTGGTGCTCGATCGCTGCGTCGACGCCAGCGCGCGCATCGCTCGTCGTCATGGCGTGCACACCCTGGAACTGCAGGCCGGCAACGTCGGCTTCGCCCGGCGCCTGGGCGCGGCGTGGATGATCGAGCGCGGCGCCCAGTGGCTGGCTTTTACCGATGCCGACAGTCGCGTGCCCCAGCACTGGCTGGTGTCGCAACTGCAATGGCATGCCGACGCGGTCTGCGGCACGGTGCACATCGAGCGCTGGCAGCCCTGGCACGGCGCCGCCCTGCGCCAGTTGTACCGTAGCCGTTACCAGGCCCGGGACGGGCATCGGCATATTCACGGCGCCAACCTGGGCGTCTGCACCAAGGCCTATGAGCGCGTCGGCGGATTCCAGCCGTTGCCAGCCCACGAAGATGTGCAACTGGTGCTGGCCCTCGAGGCCAGTGGCGCGCAGATCGTCTGGACGGCGGCGCACAGCGTGGCCACCAGCAGTCGCCGGGACAGCCGCGCTCGCCAGGGCTTCGGGGACTACCTGAATGGACTGGAAGGGCAACTGCCGTAACCTCTGCGCAACCGCTATGACGCTTTGCGCGGTCGCTTGGTCGCCGGTTTCTTCGCCCTGGCCTTGCCACCCAGGCTGCGCTTGAGCAGCTCGGTAAGGTCGATGATGTCCGCGCCCTTCTCCGCCGGCGCGCCCTCGCCTTTGTCCACGGTCTCGATCTTGCCCTTGCTGGCCTTCTCTTCCACCAGGTCGAGGATGGTCTGGCGAAAGGCATCATGGTACTCGTCGGGCGTCCATGGCCCGCTCATGTCTTGCACCAGCTTCCTGGCCATGTCCAGTTCGCGCTTGTCCAGCTTGCTGTTGGTCACACTCTTGTCCAGTTCCAGCGACTCCAGGCCGCGCACCTCCTCGGGCCAGCGCAGGGTGATCATCACCAGCGCGTCCTCCAGGGGGCGCAGTAGCGCCAGGTGCTGGCGGGTGTGCAGCACCACGGTGGCCAGGGCGACCTTGCCGGTGCTGTGCAAGGTCTCGCGCAGCAAGGCGTAGACCTTGCCGCCGCGGCGGTCAGGGCTCAGGTAGTAAGGCGTGTCGAACTGTTGCAGCGGGATCTCCCCGGCATCGATGAAGGAAAAGATCTCGATGGTCTGGGTCGCCTCGGGCCGGGCCTTGCGAATCTCCTCCTCGCTGATCACCACATAGCGGCCCTTCTCGTACTCCACACCCTTGACGATGTGCGCCTTGTCGATCTCCTTGCCGGTCACCTTGTTCACCCGCTTGTAGCCCACCGGCTCCATGCTGCGTTTGTCGAGCCAGTCGAAGTCGACGCGTTCGGTACGCACGGCGGTGTTGAGGGAGACGGGGATATGCACGAGGCCGAAGCTGATCGCACCTTTCCAGATTGCCCGGGACATGGTCGGCTCCTACGCGTCGAACGGTTGGCCGGGCTGGCTGTAGCGCAACGCGCCGCAGCGCTCGCAGCACTGGCAGTCAAGCCCGGCGATTTCCCGGACCAGCAGGCTGCGCCATTGGCAGCCACGCAACAGGCAGACGAGTTTCATCAGCCACCTCCTTGGCCCGCATGTAGGGGCTCATACAAGGAATGACTGCACAGCATGTCAAAGGTTTACTCGATGTTTTCGGCCGATCCAAGTCGGGATATGCGCGGTACCAGGCGAACCCGGCACCGCGTGCCCTTCACTTACGAGCGGCCACCCTTGCGGCCGGACTCGGTCTGGCGGTTGTCGCCACTGCTCTGGCCGCCCTTGCGGCCGGCTTCGGATGCCTTCTCGCGGTCATTGGCGAAGTTGCCCGGGTTCTTCGATCCACCCTGGCTGCCGGTCTTGTTGCTGTCCTGGCGACCGGTCATGTTGCTGTCTTTATTGGCCATGGTTGCAAAACCTCATGTGGCTGTGGGATGCACGGCTGCATGCCGTACATGGTTGGGAGTACGGCGATAAGGAGGGATTCGGATTATTCCGGAGTGATCGGACCGGTGGCGCTAAACATGTCAATGCCCTGTATCTGGGACGCAAGGGGACGCAGGCATGGTTGACCCCTTCACGCACTCTGGCATAATTCGCACAACCTACCGGTCGGTAGGTTTATTTTGCCAACGGATTTTCCAGTCATGCCTGCTTCCAACCTGCGCTTCGCCGCCTCCCTCGCCCTGATCGGCGCCCTCGGCCCTTCGGCCATCGACATGTACCTGGCCAGCCTGCCGGAAATGGCCCGCGACTTCGCCACCGGCTATACCCAGGTGCAGCTGACCCTGACCGTGTTCCTGCTGGCGATGGGCGCTGGCCAACTGTTGTTCGGCCCCGTGGTGGATGCCCTAGGTCGTCGTCGTCCATTGCTCGCGGGCCTGATGGTGTTCTGCCTGGCCTCCCTCGGCGCCGCCGCCGCGCCATCGCTGGACACATTGCTGCTGGCACGCCTGGTCCAGGGCCTGGCCAGCGCGCTGACGCTGGTGGTGATCATGAGCATGGTGCGCGACAGCGCCGACGGCGCGCGGGCGGCGCAGATCTTCGCCCTGCTGATGACCATCGAAGGCCTGGCGCCGATCCTCGCCCCGGCGCTGGGCGGGGTGATCGACGCGGCCTACGGCTGGCGGGCGATCATGCTGGTGCTGGCCGGTCTGGGCCTGCTGACCCTGCTCAACTCGATGCTGACGCTCGACGAGACCTTGCCTGTGGCGCAGCGGGTACGCCTGGCGCCGACCAGTGTATGGCGCACCTATGCGCGCATCGCCGCCGACGGCGCGTTCCTGCGCCCTGCCCTGGCGTTGTCGGCGGTGTTCTTCTTCCTGTTCGCCTACATCGCCGGTTCCGCCTACGTGTACCAGCAGCATTTCGGTCTCTCCAGCGCCCACTTCGGCCTGCTGTTCGGGGGCTGTGGCGTGGCCATCCTGCTCGGCGCGGCGCTTTCCGGCTACTGGGTGACGCGCCACGGCGTGGCTCGCGTGGCCTGGTGGGGCGCGCTGTGCATGGGCGGCGGCGCGCTGCTGACGGTACTTGCCGGGCTGAGCGACGCGGACCTGGTGCTGCTGCTGGCGGGCGTGGTACTGGCGCTGTTCGGCTTAGGCATTTGCGAGGCCACCTTGATGGCCCTGGCGATGTCGTCGCAACAACGTGACGTCGGCTCCACCGCAGCGTTGCTCGGCGCCCTGCAACTGGTGATCTCGTCCAGTGCCACACCGTTGGCCGGGCACCTGGCAACGCTGGGGCCACTGGCCTGGGCCTGGCTGCTGGCGGCCGCTGCCCTGGTCATCGTCGGTTTGACCCGCGCCGCCGTGGCAAAGACAATCAGCGCCTCGCCCTACCCCAGCGCCAATCCGGAGTGACCGCCTTGAAAGCCCTGACCCCTTCCGCCGCGCGCATCTGCGACCATGCTGTCGAGCATTTTGCCGAACACGGCTACGACGGCTCGTCGCTGAACGAGATCGCCGTCCTGGCCGGCATGCGCAAGGCCTCGCTCTATGCCCACTTCACCAACAAGGACGCGTTGTTCGTGCGCGCCTTCGAACGGGCGCTGGCGGACGAGACCGCCTACGTCGAGGCCGGATTCGGCCATGAGGCGGCGGGCCGCGAGGCGCCGGGGCACTGGCACCCGCTGCACCTGGCCGAGCGCTACGCCGCCTCGGCCAACCTGCGCTTCGTGCTGCGCACGGCGTTCCTGCCGCCGGCACCGATCCGTGCGATCGTCACCGGCGGCTTCGAGGCCTACCTGGAGCGGATCCGCCTGGGCTTCTGCCAAGCGCTGCGCGAGCGCCACGCCTGGGCTCGCAGCGATGGCAACAAGCTGGAGCTGTATGGCGACGCGTACCTGGGGATCATCGACAGCCTGCATGTGGAGCTGCTGTATGCGAACCCGGCGGTGTATGCGCGGCGGGCGGCTTCGTTGCTGAAGATTCTCGATGATTCGCTGTATCTGTGCGCAACCCCTGTAGGAGCGGCCTTGCGCCGCGAAAGGGGCGCGTAGCGGCCCCAGGATTTCAGCGTTGACGCATTAATCGACGGGGCTGCTACGCAGCCCTTTCGCGGCACAAGGCCGCTCCTACAGGGATTGCGCACGGCATCAGGGCCTGACCTTCTTCAACTCGTTCAACAACCCCATCAACTGCTCCAGCTTGTCCTCGCCGAACTGGCGCTGGATCTCCTGGTAATTGCGCTCCATCTCCTCGCTCATGGCCAGGAACGCCTGCTGCCCGCGCACGGTCAGGCTGATGAAGATCCGCCGCTGGTCCTCCGGCGACTTGCGCCGGCCCACCAGGCCGTCGCGCTCCAGGCGCTTGAGCACGCCGCTCATGCTCGGTTTGAGGATGCAGGCCAGGTCCGCCAGCTGGTGGCTTTCCAGCTCGCCCTGCTGGCGCAGGATGCGGATCACCCGCCACTGCTGCTCGGTCAGGTCATGGGCATTGAGGGCCGGGCGGAAGAACGCCATGGTCGCTTCGCGGGCCTGCAACAGGGTCAACGTCAGGGAAGGTCTAGGAGTGGTCATCAGGATAAACGGCTGGTTTTATTAAGATATTAATAAAGTGAAAACCATTTTCACCCGTGCTGTCCAGCCCCTGTGAAAAGTACCAGCGCTCCCGGCAAACGCCTATTTTCCAGGCGCCGCCTTCGTTGCACGATCAGTTGAAGCCTGTAGCCCGGAGCTGATCGCCCCATGTCAACGCAATCCCGCCTGGCGCTGGCGATACTCCCCCGGCGTCATCTGCGCATGGCGCTGGAAGAAGCGGCTGAAATACGCCGGATCCTTGAACCCCAGCCGATAGCAGATCTCGTTGGCCGAACCGCCGGTGTACAGCAGCAATCGGCGCGCCTCCTGCATCAGCCGTTCGAACACCAGGCGCTTGGACGGCAGGTCGGCCATGCGCCGGCACACATCGTTCAGCCGCGCCTCGGTGACGCCCAGCGCCGCCGCGTAGGCCGGCAGCGTCCAGTGGTCGAGGTAGTGGCGCTCGATCAGCTCATTGAATCGATGAAACAGCTGCAGGTCCTCGTGCCGCGCAGGTGTGGCCTCCAGCGAATTGGCGCCCAGGCGCAGCAGGCTGATCATCACCAGGCGCGCCAGGTCCTGCACGGCGGTGCCCTGCCCGGCCTGGCCATGGCCGATTTCGTCGCCAAGCAGGTCGAACAGTTGCTCCAGGCGCCGCACCTCGCCGGCCGCCGCCCCCTGCAGGTGACCCAGGGCAACGCACGCCGGTTGCAGCCGCGGCCCCAGCGCCAGCCCAGGCTCGGCCTGCAGCAGTTGCCAGACCAGTTGCTGGCGCACGGTCAGCACATGGCCGTCGGCGTCGGCCTCGGTGACGAAGGCATGGGGAATGGTCGGCGGGGTGAGGAAGAACATCGGCCCGGACTCGTGGTAGCGCTGCTCGTCCAGGTACACCCGCACGCTGCCGGTCTTCACGTAGTGCACCTGGAAGAAGCGGTCGTGGCGGTGCACCGGCATGTTGCGGCCGAAGAATCCGGCCAGGTTGCCCAGGCGGTCGTAGTGCACCTCGCTGTCGCTATAGCGCTGGTCGTACACCTGACCGATGTTGATGTTGGGAATCGGCTGTCGTTCTTTCATTGTTGTTCTCGCAGCGGTGAAACGCGCCGGGGAAACCATCGTAGCACCACCGGCCAGCGGTAGACGCCTTGACGATCGTTAACATATTAAATATAACGTTAACACATTAACAAAAACACCACGAGGCGCCCCTGGTCGCCTCAATCACCGCAGGAGAAAAGCATGAGCCGTGCCTTGCACGAGGTCGCCAACGGCAGCTTGTTCGGCGTCGCCCTGAACTACCAGGGCCTGCTGCAGCAGCATCTGGCATCCTTCCATGAAGCGCCGTACCTGCAGCCGCCGGTCAAACCGGTGCTGTTCATCAAGACCCCGAACACCCGCAACGAGCATGCCCGACCGGTGACCTACCCATCGGCAGTCGAGCGCCTGCAACCCGGCCCCGCGTTGGGCGTGGTGATCGGCAAGGACGCCAGCCGCGTCAGCGTCGACGACGCCCTCGCGCATGTGGCCGGCTACACCATCGTCAACGAGTTCAGCCTGCCCGAGGACAGCTACTACCGCCCGGCGGTCAAGGCCAAGTGCCGCGACGGCTTCTGCGCCATCGGCCCGCAGCTGGTGCCGGCCGCGCAGGTCGGCAACCCCGACGCGCTGGGCATCCGCCTGTGGGTCAACGGCGAGCTGCGCCAGCACAACAACACCGCCAACTGCGTGCGCGGCGTGGCCCGGCTGATCGCCGAGATCAGCGAGTTCATGACCCTGCATGCCGGCGACGTGCTGATCACCGGCACCCCCGAAGGCCGCGTCGATGTGCTGCCCGGCGACCGGGTGACGGTCGAGATCGACGGCCTTGGCCAGCTGACCAACCCCATCGTCGCCGAACAAGGACTCGCCCCATGAAGCACGCCCGTATCCAGTTCGACGGCCAGGTCCATCAGGTCACCGTCGAGGACGACCAGCAACTGCGCCTGGCCGATGGCCGCCTGGTCCATGCCGACCAGGTCACCTGGCTGCCACCGGCCACCGGCAACATGTTCGCCCTGGGCCTGAACTACGCCGACCACGCCGCCGAGCTGGCCTTCACCCCGCCCACCGAACCGCTGGCGTTCATCAAGTCGCCGGGCACCTACACCGGGCACGACCAGGTCACCTGGCGCCCGGACAACGTCAAGTACATGCACTACGAGTGCGAACTGGTGGCGGTGATCGGCAAGCCGGCGCGCAACGTCAGGCGCGAGGACGCCCTCGACTACCTGGCCGGCTACACGGTGTGCAACGACTACGCCATCCGCGACTACCTGGAGAACTACTACCGCCCCAACCTGCGGGTGAAAAACCGTGACGCCACCACCCCGGTGGGCCCGTGGATCGTCGACGTCGCCGACGTGCCGGATCCGTCGAAGCTGACGCTGCGCACCTGGATCAACGGCGAGCTGAAACAGCAAGGCAGCACCGCCGACATGATCTTCGACATCCCCTACCTGATCGAATACTTCTCCAGCTTCATGACCCTGCAGCCCGGCGACATGATCGCCACCGGCACCCCGGAAGGCCTGGCCGACGTGGTACCGGGCGACGAGGTGGTGGTGGAAGTAGAAGGCGTTGGTCGCCTGGTCAACCGAATCGTCAGCGAAGCCGAGTTCTTCGCCCGCAAAAAACACGAGGCAACAGCATGATCAAGCACTGGATCAACGGCCGCGAAGTCGAGAGCCGCGACACCTTCATCAACTACAACCCGGCCACCGGCGAAGCCATCGGCGAAGTCGCCAGCGGCGGCGCCGAGGAAGTCGCCCAGGCCGTGGCCGCGGCCAAGCAAGCCTTCCCCAAATGGGCCAACACGCCGGCCAAGGAGCGCGCCCGGCTGATGCGCCGCCTGGGTGAGCTGATCGAGCAGAACGTGCCGCAGCTGGCCGAACTGGAGACCCTGGACACCGGCCTGCCGATCCACCAGACGCGCAACGTGCTGATTCCCCGCGCCTCGCACAACTTCGACTTCTTCGCCGAGGTGTGCACGCGCATGGACGGCCACACCTACCCGGTGGACGACCAGATGCTCAACTACACCCTCTACCAGCCGGTGGGCGTGTGCGGGCTGGTGTCGCCCTGGAACGTGCCGTTCATGACCGCCACCTGGAAGACCGCGCCATGCCTGGCCCTGGGCAACACCGCGGTGCTGAAGATGAGCGAACTGTCGCCGCTGACCGCCAATGAACTGGGACGCCTGGCGGTCGAGGCTGGCATCCCCAATGGCGTACTCAATGTGATCCAGGGCTACGGCGCCACCGCCGGCGATGCCCTGGTGCGCCACCCGGACGTGCGCGCCATCTCCTTCACCGGCGGCACCGCCACCGGCCGCAAGATCATGCAGACGGCGGGCCTGAAGAAGTACTCGATGGAGCTGGGCGGCAAGTCGCCGGTGCTGATCTTCGAAGACGCCGACCTGGACCGTGCCCTGGACGCCGCGCTGTTCACCATTTTCTCGCTCAACGGCGAGCGCTGCACCGCCGGCAGCCGGATCTTCATCCAGGAGAGCGTATACCCGCAGTTCGTCGCCGAGTTCGCCGCCCGCGCCAGGCGCCTGATCGTCGGCGACCCGACCGATCCGCAGACCCAGGTCGGCTCGATGATCACCCAGCAGCACTACGACAAGGTCACCGGCTACATCCGCATCGGCCTCGAGGAAGGCGCACGCTTGGTGGCCGGCGGCCTGGAGCGTCCGGCCGGGCTGCCGGCGCACCTGGCCAAGGGGCAGTTCATCCAGCCGACGGTGTTCGCCGACGTGAACAACTCGATGCGCATCGCCCAGGAAGAGATCTTCGGCCCGGTGGTCTGCCTGATCCCGTTCAAGGACGAGGCCGAGGCGCTGCAACTGGCCAACGACACCGAATACGGCCTGGCGTCGTACATCTGGACCCAGGACATCGGCAAGGCCCACCGCCTGGCCCGAGGCATCGAAGCGGGCATGGTGTTCATCAACAGCCAGAACGTGCGCGACCTGCGCCAGCCGTTCGGTGGGGTGAAAGGCTCGGGTACCGGGCGCGAAGGTGGGCAATACAGCTTCGAGGTCTTCGCCGAGATCAAGAACGTGTGTATATCCATGGGTAGCCATCACATTCCGCGCTGGGGCATCTGACGCCATCGCGGGGCAAGCCCGCTCCCACAAAGTCGTGGGAGCGGGCTTGCCCCGCGATGCGGCCACAACAACAATCACAGGAGATTCCCATGGGCAAACTCGCTCTCGCCGCCAAGATCACCCATGTTCCCTCGATGTACCTGTCCGAACTGCCCGGCCCGCGCCAGGGCTTTCGCCAGGCGGCCATCGACGGCCACCACGAGATCGGCCGGCGCTGCCGTGAACTGGGCGTGGACACCATCGTCGTGTTCGACACCCACTGGCTGGTCAACGCCAACTACCACATCAACTGCGCCGCGCATTTCGAAGGCCTGTACACCAGCAACGAACTGCCCCACTTCATCGCCAACATGGACTACGGCTTCCCCGGCAACCCCGAGCTGGGGCGGATCCTTGCCGAGGAATGCAACCGCCTGGGCGTGGAGACCATGGCCCACGACGCCACCACCCTGGCCCCGGAGTACGGCACCCTGGTGCCGATGCGCTACATGAACGCCGACCGCCACTTCAAGGTGATCTCGGTCTCGGCCCTGTGCACCTCGCACTACCTCAACGACAGCGCGCGCCTGGGCTGGGCCATGCGCAAGGCGGTCGAGGACCACTACGACGGCACCGTGGCCTTCCTCGCCAGTGGCTCGCTGTCGCACCGCTTCGCCCAGAACGGCCAGGCCCCGGACTTTGCCACCAAGGTCTGGAGCCCGTTCCTGGAGACCCTCGACCACCGCGTGGTGCGCATGTGGCAGGACGGCGACTGGGCCGACTTCTGCGCGATGCTGCCCGAGTACGCAGTCAAGGGCCACGGCGAAGGCTTCATGCACGACACCGCCATGCTGCTCGGCGCCCTGGGCTGGTCGCAGTACGACGCCAAGGCCGAGGTGGTGACGCCGTACTTCGGCTCCTCCGGCACCGGCCAGATCAACGCGATCTTCCCGGTCACCCCGCAGGACGGCAGCGCGATCCCCGCCGCCCAGGCCTCGAACCCGGCCGGCGTCACCGCCACCAGCCGCCTGTAAGGAGTACCGTCATGCCTCATCTGGTCCTGCTCTACAGCCCGGACATCGAAGCCGACGCCGATATGCCCGGCCTGTGCCGCGCCCTGGCCGACTGCATGCTCGCCCAGCGCGACGAACATGATCGCCAGGTGTTCCCCACCGGCGGCACCCGCGTGCTGGCCTACCCGGCCGCCCACGCGGCGATCGCCGATGGTCGTGGCGACTACGGCTTCGTCTACGCCAACCTGCGCATGGGCAGCGGTCGCAGCGCCACAGTGCACCGGCAGGTCGGCGATGCGCTGCTGGCGGTGCTGCGTCGGCAGTTGGACGCGCTGCTGGAACGTCGCCCGGTCGGGCTGACCCTGCAGATCGATGAAAGCCAGGCGCAGGTGTACGACGCCAAGCACAGCAGCCTGCATCCCCTGTTCACCCGTCAGCCCTGAGGTCTCCATGCTCGACGCCCGCATCATCCAGCAAGCCGCCGCCCGCCTCGACCAGGCCGAACGCACCCGCGAACAAGTCGGCCAGTTCTCCCTGGAACACCCCTCGATCAGCATCGAGGACGCCTACGCCATCCAGCGTGCCTGGGTGGCGCAGAAGATCAAGGACGGCCGCAAGCTGGTCGGCCACAAGATCGGCCTCACCTCCCGGGCCATGCAGGTCTCCTCGAACATCACCGAGCCGGACTACGGCGCGCTGCTTGACGACATGCTGTTCGATGAAGGCAGCGACATTCCCTTCGAGCGCTTTATCGTGCCCCGGGTCGAGGTGGAGCTGGCGTTCATCCTCGGCAAACCGCTCAAGGGGCCGAACGTGACCCTGTTCGACGTGCTCGAGGCCACCGAGTGGGTGATTCCGGCCCTGGAGATCATCGATGCGCGCATCCAGCAGGTCGACCCGCTCAGCGGTGCCACCCGCAAGGTGTTCGACACCATCTCCGACAACGCTGCCAACGCCGGCGTGGTCATGGGCGGTCGCGCCGTGCGCCCGGGCGACGTCGACCTGCGCAAGGTGCCGGCGGTGCTGTACCGCAACGGCGTGATCGAGGAGTCCGGCGTGTCGGCGGCGGTGCTCAACCACCCGGCCAAGGGCGTGGCCTGGCTGGCCAACAAGCTGGCGCCATACGACGTGGGCCTCGAAGCCGGCCAGATCATTCTTGGCGGCTCCTTCACCCGCCCGG
This sequence comes from Pseudomonas sp. NMI760_13, assembly GCF_021283245.1. Taxonomy (NCBI): domain Bacteria; kingdom Pseudomonadati; phylum Pseudomonadota; class Gammaproteobacteria; order Pseudomonadales; family Pseudomonadaceae; genus Pseudomonas; species Pseudomonas sp. NMI760_13. The sequence goes on from NZ_JAJSRC010000005.1 coordinate 17,040, forward strand.
TGGCCGCCCGTCCTGGCGACACCTTCCACGTCGACTACGATCAACTCGGTTCGATCGCCTGCCGATTCGTCTGACGCCTGCCCAGACAGCAGAGATTCCCGTGGGAGCGGGTTCACCCGCGAAAGCATCATCAGCATCACCATCGCATTCGCGGGTGAACCCGCTCCCACAGTGTACCTGCGACCCCACACGCTCAACGAGGACCGCCCATGGACATGCCCATCAACACCTTCAAACAACGCCTGCGCGCAGGCCAGGCGCAGATCGGCCTGTGGCTCGGCCTGGCCGACCCGTACTGCGCGGAGCTGGCGGCCAATGCCGGCTTCGACTGGCTGCTGCTCGACGGCGAGCACGCGCCCAACGACCTGCGCAGCCTGCTCGGCCAGTTGCAGGCGGTGGCGCCCTACCCGGCCCAACCCATCGTGCGCCCGGTGATCGGCGACACCGCGCTGATCAAGCAATTGCTGGATATCGGCGCGCAGACCCTGCTGGTGCCCATGGTCGAAAGCGCCGAGCAGGCACGCCAGCTGGTGCGGGCGATGCACTACCCGCCCCACGGTGTGCGCGGTGTCGGCAGCGCGTTGGCACGAGCGTCGCGCTGGAACAGCTTGCCCGACTACCTGGACCAGGCCGACGAACAGATGTGCCTGCTGGTGCAGGTGGAGAACCGCGAAGGCCTGGCCAACCTGGATGCGATCTGCGCCGTCGAAGGCGTCGATGGCGTGTTCATCGGCCCCGCCGACCTCAGCGCCGCCATGGGCCACCGGGGTAACCCGGGACATCCCGAAGTGCAGGCGGCCATCGACGACGCCATCGTGCGCATCGGCCGTGCCGGCAAGGCGGCGGGGATCCTCAGCGCCGACGAGGCGCTGGCGCGCCGTTACATCGAGCTGGGCGCGGCGTTCGTCGCGGTCGGGGTCGACACCACGGTGCTGATGCGCGGCTTGCAGACGTTGGCGGGCAAGTTCAAGGACGGGGCCGCTGCCAGCGCCCAGGGCGGTGTCTACTAGTCCGGCCTGGTAGCGCGTAAGCTCGATGTTGGGAGCACACTGGCCCCTGCGACAGTGCCATGCTAGCCTCCGCGCGCCTCGTCCTGCGGGGTCGCAACAACATCGAATCAAGGAGTCAGGCAATGGACCTGCAGTTTCTGGGCACCTCTTCCGGTGTGCCCACCAAGGCCCGCAACGTCAGTGCGACCGCAGTCATCGAATCCTCAGGCACCGGCTGGTACCTGGTCGATTGCGGCGAAGGTACCCAACACCAGTTGCTGCACAGCCCGCTGTCGGTGCGCGACCTGCGCGCCATCCTCATCACCCATGTGCACGGCGACCACTGCTTCGGCTTGCCGGGGCTGCTGGCCAGTGCCGGCATGTCGGGGCGCAAGGAACCCTTACAGCTGGTGCTGCCGGCCGAGCTTCAGGCCTGGGTGCGCCAGAGCCTAGCGGTCAGCGACACCTACCTGCCCTTCGAGCTGCAGATGCAGCCGGTCGAGACCTTCACCGGGCTGGAACATGGCAATGTGCAGATCGGCGTGGTCGAGCTGTCGCACCGGGTACCGTCCTACGGTTTCGTGTTCGAGGAACGTGACCCAGAGCCACGGCTGGACACCCAGCGCCTGCAGGCCGACGGCATCCCCGCCGGGCCGTTGTGGGGGCAACTGGCCCATGGCAGGACTGTCGAGCACGAGGGGCGCCAGCTTGATCCGCAGACTTACCTGCAACCGACGCGCCCGGCGCAGCGGATCATCGTCTGCGGCGACAACGACCGCCCGGAGCTGTTGAGCACGCTGGCGGCGAACGTGGATGTGCTGGTCCATGAGGCCACCTTCACCCAGCCGGTGGTCGAGCGTGCCCAGGCCACCTTCGGCCACAGCACGGCCGCCGCAGTGGCGCGCTTCGCCGAAACGGCGGGGGTGAAGAATTTGGTGCTGACGCACTTCAGTGCCCGCTACCAGTCGGGCGGCGGGCGTGGTGGCTCCATCGAGGAGGTACGCGAAGAGGCGCAGGCGCACTACAACGGGCACCTGACCCTGGCCCGGGACCTGCAGCGTTATCGGCTTGGCCGTGATGGGGTGTTGGTAGAGGTGGAGTAACACCCCGGACGGGGACCTTTCGTGGGAGCGGGCTTGCCCCGCGATGAGGCCTGTCCAGGCACCTTCATTGCCTGATCGGACGCTATCGCGGGGCAAGCCCGCTCCCACGAATGCCCGCACAACGCTGGTGATGCCTGGGCGATTCCTGCGGCCTCAATGCGCCGGATGCTGCTCCGCGCTGGCCGCAAGACAGTAGCGATCCCGCCCCTGGCGCTTGGCTTCATAAAGCGCCGCATCCGCAGCCGCCATCAGGTTCTCCGGGGTCACCGTCTCCAGCGTCGGCGCGCCCACCGCAATACCGGCACTGGCCGAGACGTGTCCCAGCGGGCTGCCGGCATGCTCGATGGCCAGCCGGCGCAACAGCTGCAGGATCTCCTGGACGATCTGGCTGGCGCCCTGGCCATCGGTATCGGGCAACAACAGGGTGAACTCCTCGCCGCCATAACGCACCGCCAGGTCCCCGGGGCGCTTCAGGGCCTGGCGCAACAGCTCGGCGAAACGCCGCAGGCACTGGTCGCCCGCCGGGTGGCCGTAGCGGTCGTTGTAGGCCTTGAAGTAGTCCAGGTCGAGCATCACCAGGGCCAGCGGCCGACCCTGGCGCCGCGCCCGGCGGATCTCCGGCTCGAACACCGCGTCCAGGCGTCGGCGGTTGCCCAAACCGGTCAGGCTGTCGCTCAGGGCCAGCGCCTTTAGGGTCTGGTGGGCCTGGTGCAGTGCGCGCTCGATGGCGATGCGCTCGCGCAACTGGCGCAGGACGATCCAGCCGAAGCCGGCCAGGCCGACCAGCAGCAGGACCAGCACGGCCAGTGACTTGATCATGTCATGCCGCCAGGGCCCGACGATCGACTCGCGGGACAAGCCCGCCTGTACCACCAGCGGGTAGCTGGACAGCGCACGGAACGCATACAACCGGGTGGTGCCATCAACCACCGCCACCGCTTCGGTCACGCCTTCGCTGGCGTAGGGCAGGTAAAGACGGAAGATCTCGCTGCCCGCCAGGCTGCGGCCAATGACCTGCTCGACGAACGGCCGGCGCACGAGGATGGTACCGTCGCGTTTGGCAAGCACCAGGGCGCCACGTTCATCGATCTTGAAATCACCGTAGTAACGCACGAACCAGTCGACCTTGATGGTGCCCAGCAGCACCCCGGCGAAGCGCCCATTGGGCAGGTCCAGGCGCCGCGAGATGGGGATGATCAGGTCGCCCGTGGAACGGCTGCGCACCACCGAGCCGATACGCACCTGGTGACCGGCGTGGGTCTGGTGGTAGATGAAATAGTCGCGGTCGGCGTTGTTGGCACCCGGCGGCACGGCGTCCTTGTCGGTGACGATCCAGCTGCCATCGGCGCCGTAGACGAACAGGCCGTGCAACTGCGGCATGATTTTCACCTGCTGCTTGAGCAGGGCGTGCAGGCGCGGTCGATCGACATGGGCGAAGCCATCGCCTTCCAGGCGCTCGGCCAGGACGGCGGTGATCGCGTCCACCTGGCGGATGGCGTCCTCGGCGTGCTGGGCGGTGGCCCTGGCCAGGTTGGTGACCGCGTTCTCGGCGTCGCTGAACGCCTGCCGGTACTCGCGCCAGATCCGCCAGCCCTCGATCAGCACGAACGCCAGCATCACCACCGCCATGAAACCCAGCACCAGGCGGAACAACGACACGGCGCGGCCCTCGCCGGTCACCGCGAAGACGCTGTCATCAGTGTGTTTCCTGGCTGCTGCCATCAAAGTCCCTTGTCGTCACGCACTGGCCGCTCATCACTATAGTTCAGCCAGGACACTGTCCATCTACTGTAGGAGCGGCCTTGTGCCGCGAAAGGGCCGCGTAGCGGCCCCGGCGATCTTTGCGTCAACGCTGACATCCGGGGGCCGCTCTGCGGCCCTTTCGCGGCACGAGGCCGCTCCTACAAATACCCCGCCCCAAGCTCCGCCACGATCGCCTCCATCAGCGCCCGCACCCGCCTCGGCTGCACCCGGGTCGGCGGATAGACGATCTGCAGCGCCACCTGCCCGGCGCTGAAGTCTCCCAGCACCTCCACCAGCCTGCCACTGTCCAGGTCATCGCGTACATCGCGCAGCGACTTCAGGCACAGGCCATGCCCGGCCAGGGCCCAGCGCCGCACCTGCTCGCCGTTGTTGGCGACCCGCCGGCCGCGCACGCTGACCGGATAGGCCGCCGAGCCCAGGCGAAACGGCCAGACTCGCTCGGTGTGGATGCCGAAGCGCATGACGATGCAGTCGTGCCGCGCCAGGTCGTCCGGGTGCAGTGGTGTGCCGTGCCGGCCCAGGTAATCGGGCGCGGCGCACACCACCCGGCGGTTGTCACCCAGGGGCCGGGCGCGCAGGGAGCTGTCGGCCAATGTGCCGTAGCGGACGGCGAAGTCGATGCCCTGCCCGACAAGGTCGACGTAGCCATCGGTCAGGTCCAGGTCGATCGACACTTCGGGGTGTTCGGCAAGGAAGCGGTCGAGCAGCGGCGCGATGCAGTGCTGGCCGAGGTCCACCGGGGCGCTCAGGCGCACCAGCCCGGAGATCTTCTGCTGGCCGTGGCGCAGCTGGCTCTGCAGCTCGTCGGCCTCGGCCAGCAAGCGCCGGGCGCCGTCGGCCAGCAGCCGACCGGCGTCGGTCAGGCTGAGCGAGCGGGTGCTGCGGGTCAGCAGCGTCACCCCGTAATGCGCCTCCAGCGCCGACAGGCGCTCGGACACCGTGGCCGGTGACAACCCGCGCTCACGGCCCGCCGCCGACAGGCTGCCCTTTTCGATGATGGTGAGGAACAACGCCAGTTGATCCAGCATGGCTTTCGACTTTTCCGAAATATGATTTTGTCTTTCGGCTGATTATTAGCGATTTCCTCGCTAATTACACTGCCCGGCATCGAAACCCACGCACTCAGGAGCGAACCGATGACCAGCAGAAGAGACTTCATGAAAGGCACCCTTGCCGGCGGCATCGCCGTGGCGGCGGGCGCGGCACTGGCGAGCGAGCCAGGCAGCACCAACGGGACGACGCCAGGTAGCGGCGATGGCAAGGCGTTCTGGCCCAACGGCGCGCAACTGGTGATATCGGTGTCGTTGCAGTTCGAATCGGGTGGGCAGCCGGAGCATGCCGAAAGCCCCTTCCCGCCCCTGGACCCACGCTACCCCGACACCATCGCCCCCAGCTGGTACCGCTACGGCCCGCTGGAAGGCGTGCCGCGCCTGCTCGCGCTGTTCGACCGGCACGGCATCAAGGTTACTTCGCACATGGTCGGCAAGGCCGTGGAAGCTTACCCGGAGCTGGCGGCCGAGGTGGTCCGGCGTGGTCACGAAGCCGCCGGTCACGGCCTGCACTGGGCGCCCCAGTACAGCCTGACGCCCGCCGAGGAGCGCCGCCAGTACCAGCAGGCCAGCGGCATAATCGAACGCGTCACCGGGCAACGTCCGCTGGGTTTCAACGCGTTCTGGATGCGCCACTCCCGCGAGACCCTGAATATCCTCCAGGACCTGGGTTTCCTCTACCACATCGACGACCTGGCCCGTGACGAGCCGTCGATCACCCCGGTGCGCGGCAAGCCGTTCGCCGTGGTGCCCTACACCCTGCGCAACAACGACATCGGCCGCATCGCCGGGTCCACGGCGATGACTGGCGCGGCCTTGCTGCAGGAGCTCAAGGACGAGTTCGACGTGCTGTACGCCGAAGGCCGCCAGCGCCGCCGGCTGATGTCACTGTCGGCCCATGACCGCATCGGCGGCACGCCCACCGTGGTACGGGCGCTGGACCAGTTCTTCGCCTATGCCCGCAGCCATGCCGGGGTGGCGTTCATGCGCAAGGACGACATCGCCCGCTGGACCCTGGCCCAGGGCGATGCGCCGATCAATCCGCCGCGGGTGTTCAGCTGATCGCAGACCAGACCCAACCTGTAGGAGCGGCCTTGTGCCGCGAAAGGGCTGCGCAGCAGCCCCGGGATCTCAGCCTCAAGGCAGATATTGCCGGGGCCGCTTCGCGGCCCTTTCGCGGCACAAGGCCGCTCCTACAGCCCCACCAACCCCGCCTGACGCATGAACGCCAGGTTGTCCTCCAGATGCCAGTCCTCGGCGATGCGGCCATCGGCGATGCGATAGATGTCCATGGCGATGAAGTCGATGGCCTGGCCCTGACCCTGGTGCTCGCCCAGCGTGCCGGTGAAATGGCCGGTGAAGCGCAGCGCAGCGGTGACCCGGTCGCCCGCGACGATCATCTGCAGCACCTCGCAGCGCAGGTCCGGCACCGCCGCGCGGAATGCCCGGGAAGCCTTCAGCGGCCCTTCGACGCCCTGCACCCGCCCCGGCGGCAGGGTGTTGTCGCGAAAGTCGGCGGCCAGCGCGGCGCGGGCCATGGCCTCGTCGCCAGTGTTCCAGAAGGTGTCGTAGCGGCGGGCGGCGAGGATCTGCTGCTGCGCCTGGGCCTCGGGCAGGCTCTGGTCGACCACCAGCGTGACCGGCGTCACCAGTTCGCTGGCGTTGCCCAGATTGGCCGCCGCAGTCAGCAGCAGCGTGGAGATCCAGCGGGCGGCACGCAGCGCCGAAGCCTTGGTTTCGGTGTTCATCCTGATTTCCTTCAGTGCGTTTACAAGGGGGCATGGCGCGGCCGCGAACCATGGACAACAGCCTAACCAGCCCCGACCAAGCGCTCAAGAAGGCACTTTTCACTCACCTGATTACCTTGGAGTAACCCATGGCCCACTACCGCGAATGCCCGGCCTACGACGTCTTCGCCCCGAACTGCCCGGCACGCCTGGTGCTCGATCGCCTGGCCGACAAATGGGTGCTGCTGCTCATCGACCGCCTCAGCGCTGGTGAGCGGGTGCGCTTCAACCAACTGCGCCGGGATATCGCCGGGGTCTCGCAGAAGGTGCTGTCGCAGACCCTGAAGAGGCTCGAGCGCGATGGTCTGGTGGAACGCCAGGTACACCCGACCGTGCCGCCCACCGTCGAATACGCCCTGACCGAACTGGGCGCGACACTGGGCGGCACGGTGGAACAACTGGCGCATTGGGCGGAGTCGAACATGCCGGCGATAGTTCAAGCTCGGCAACGCTACGATAAGAGGCCGGACCCAGGATCCCCCCGCAATGCACTTCCCCTGTAGGAGCGGCCTTGTGCCGCGAAAGGGCTGCAAAGCAGCCCCGCCGATCTTTGCATTAGCGCGCAAATCCCGGGGCCGCTGTGCGGCCCTTTCGCGGCGCAAGGCCGCTCCTACAGGCAAGCGCGTAACCTCGACTTACGGCTGCTGATACTGACTCAGGTACTTGTCCAGCACCGCCTTGTCCCCCGCCCCATCCCCCGCCACCTGCCACAACCGCCGCTCGATGCCCTGGGCCAGCAGGTGGCCCACCGCGGCTTCGATGGCCGACAGCACGCACAGCTGCGCCGGTTCGTTGGTGGTGTAGCCCACCTCGGCCTCGAGCAACTTCTTGAACTCGATGAACTTGAACACCCCGGCGTTCTGCCCGACCGAGTAGATGGTCTTGCTGGTCATCACGTTGGCCAGCACCTGGCCGGTGCGCACGTCCACCGCCCGCAGGTTGACCGTGACCTGGTCGACCCGGTACTCGCGGGACAGGCCGATGCCCAGGTAGCGGGCGCCCTCACCGCCGCTGCGCACATTGGTGTCGTAGGCGATGATGCCGCCCTCAAGCATCAGGTTGGCCGCCTGCAGCGGCGGCAGCTCGCCCTGGATGTTTTCCGCGACGTCGGGCTTCTTCTGCGAGGCGCGGATGATCTTGCGCTCGGTCAGCAGGTTCTGCAGGCCCTCGCGCTCCAGCACCACGAACCAGCCGCTGGCGTTGAGCGCGTCCATCAGCATGCTCGCCGCCCCCTGGGTGACGCTGGTGGAAAACGAGCTGGCCGGGGTCGGCTTGTATTGCCCGGTCTGGTCGCGGAAACCGTACACCACCGCCATCAGCCGGCCGCGGGGCCGGGGCATGTTGACCAGGTCGTAGTAGGTCGAGGCCCGCGGCGTCAGCGTCGGGGTCTCGGGGTCCTGTTCGGCGGGCATCGGCTCGCGCAGGCCGCAGCCTGGCAGGCTACCCAGGGCGGCGAGGACCAGCAGTGTGCTCAGCAGGCGTTTCATGGCGTTCTCTCCCCAGTAAAGACCCGTCCCTCTCAGGGGTTCAGGCCGCTGACCTCGATGATCGAGACTTCCCCGGTGGCCCGGTCGGTGACCTTGATGCTCAGCGCCCCCGAGTCGTCGATGACGTCGATCAGGAAGGCGTCGGTGGACATGCTGCCGGTGTTGCCGTTGCTGATGTTGTCCAGCAGCTGCCCGAGCAGGCGCGACTCGAGCTGGTTGCTGAAGCGCTCCAGGGCCGAGGTGCCGGCGAATGCCGAGCTGCGGTCCTTGAGGTCGGGATCGTCGTAGTCGTTCTGCGCCTGGGCGTTGTTCAGCAGCCAGGTGCCATTGATCGGGTTGCCGCCGAAGGACGGGTTGACCGGGGTGTACACCAACTCGGTGGCCAGGGCCTGGCCACCGAGGCCGGCAGCCAGCAGGCAGGCGGCGATGCGTCGTGCAAGATGGGTGCTCATAGCTCGTCCCTCTCCAGATCGGTTGTGTCCTGCAGCAGTCGTTGCAGCTTGCGCTGGATGATCTGTTGCCTGACCAGGTCGGCGGCCGCGATGGCCTCGTCGTTGAGTTGCGTGGTGTTGGGCGGCAGGAAACGCCGGTACAGCACCTCGCGCTCGTATTCCACCGTCACCAGGCTGCCCCAGCGGGCATCCGGGCGTTCGCGCACCACCAGGTTGAAGTCGAGCCGGCTGGTGGCGCGCAGCCGGTCGCTGAAGGCGTGATAGAAGTCGTGGCCGATGTGCGAGATGGTGTTGTCGACGATAAAACCCATCATCTCGTCCTCGGCACCCGCCCGGGCCTGACCCTGCAGCAGGGCCAGGCACAGGCACAGCAACGTGGCCAGGCGTTTCATGGCGCCTCTCCCGGGCCTGCGTGTTGACGGGCGCCGCCGGCACTCTCGGCAAAGGCCTGCTCGGCGACGAACTGCCAGTCGCTGTAGTGTTCCAGCCCTTCGAAAGCGCTCCACTGGGCGTCGAAGCCACTGCGCTTGAGCGGCGCGGTCTCGGAGCGGCTGTACACCCCGGTGATACGGCCATCGACCGCGCGCAGCAGGCCCCACTCCTCGCCGCCGCCGACCGGGTCCGGGTAGAGCCTGCGCAGGTGGCGCTGCGGCGCCGGGAAACGGTTGTCCTCCACCAGCTCGCCCAGCTCCTGCGGGTACTGGGCCAGGCCCGGCGAGGCGCGGTAGTAGCTGCGCAGGGCCTGGGCATACTGACCACCCACCCACAGCAGCTGGCGCTCGCGCTCACGCTGCACGCTGGTGGCCCACAGGGTGCCGGTGGCCGCCAGGGCCACGCTGCTGACGGCGATCAGCAGCAGCACGCCCAGGTAGGTGAAGCCGGTTTCACCATTCGGCATAGAGGCTGCCATCACGCGCCCTCCCGCTGGCTCCACTCTTGATGTCGGCCACCCCGCCAGCCACGCCCTCGGGCGGCGGCACCAGCTGCCAGGCATCGCGGCGCTCGGTGATCGGGTCGACCGGGGTGTTGCGCAGGTAGCGCTGCTCCACCAGCTGGTCGAGGGAATCGGGGTAGTGCCCGGTGTCGCCGTAGTAGTGGTCCAGGGCCTCGCGCAGCACCGCCAGGCTCTGGCGCAGGGTGGCCTCGCGGGAGGCCTCCAGGCTGTTGAAGTAGCGCGGCATGGCGATGGTCATCAGGGTGGCGATGATCGCCATCACCACCAGCAGTTCGATGAGGGTAAAGCCCTTGCTCGGTTTCATCGCCGTCACCATTGCCCGTAGGGAACGTTGTTGAGGCCCTTGCCGGCGGCCGTGGAATAGACGTCGAACACGTCCTCGCCCTCGCGCGGGTTGTCGGCCGCGCTGTCGTAGGCGCGCAGGCCCCAGCCGCCCTGGTCGTCGGCCTTGGCGGCGCGCAGCGGATCGTGGGGGATGCGCCGCAGGAAGTAGAACTTCGCGCCCTTGGCGCTGCGCACATCGCGCACGCCGTCCACCAGCACCTGCAGGTTCGGTGGATAGCCGCTGCCGTTCAGGCGCTTCTCGATGTAGCCGGCGTCGAAGGCGCGCTTGTAGGCATCGATGGCGTCGCGGATCTGGTACAGGGCCTCGCGCAGTTGCTGCTCCTTGCCCCGGCGCACCACGGTCTCGGTCAGTGGCGCGGCCATGCTGGCGAGCAGCCCGAGCAGCGCCAGGGTCAGCACCACCTCGATCAGGCTGAAGCCCTGCTGGCGGCGTGTCATGGCCGTGGCCTCGGGCTGGCGGGCACCACCGCCATCTGCCCTTCCACCAGCGGCGCCTCCTGCGACTCGCTGCCCGGCACCTCGGTGGGCACCGCGCTGGCCGGCACCGGCTGGGCCAGCTGGCGCACCTGCAGGGCCGACTCGGTGCCGGTGGCGAACTCCATGTCCGACGGGCTCTGGTACGGCAGGTTGCGCACGATGCGCGGGGTGATCGCCAGCACCAGTTCGGACTTGCTCATGTCGTCCTTGTTGCTGCCGAACAGCCGGCCCAGGCCGGGAATGTCACCCAGCCCCGGGATCTTGTTGCCGCTGGCGTTGTGGTCGTTGCGCACCAGCCCGGCCAGCACCTGGGTCTCGCCATCGTGCAGGCGCAGGCTGGTCTGGGCGTTGCGGGTGTCGACCTGGACCGGGATGGTGCCCTGGCGGGTCGCCTCCAGGGGCGTGGCGTTGCTCACTTCCAGCGCCACCTTGATCGCCACCTCGTTGTTCAGGTGCACGGTGGGCTGCACTTCGAGCTTGAGGCCGACGTCCAGGTAGGTGACGCTCTCGGTGATCACCGGGCCCTGGGTCGAGGGCACCGAGGTCGCGCTGATGATCGGCACCCGCTGGCCGATGTGGATGCGCGCCTGCTCGCGGTTGCTGACCCGGATCACGGGGCTTGCCAGGGTGTTGATGTCCTTGTCCTGGGCGTTGATCTTGGCCTGCGGCGCCGGCGAGATGCTGATGCGGCTGGAGTCGATGCCGCGCAGCTGGTCGAGCACGCTCACCGACTTGCCGTCGCTGGTCAGCACGCCGAAGGTGTTGGGCCATTGCAGGCCGAGGTCGAGGATGCGCGAGGTGGCCACCTCCATCACCTCCACTTCCAGCACCACCTCGGGGTTGGACTGGTCCTGGGACTGCAGCAGTTTCTCGGCCATGCGCACGGCGTCGGGGGTGTCACGCATGGTCAGGGTGTTGAGGCGCTCGTCGACGAACACGTCGCGGGTCTTGAGCATGGTCTTGACCATGTTCAGCGCGGTGTTGGCGTCGATGCTGGTCAGGTAGAAGGTACGCATGACCAGTTCCTGGTAGTCCTTGGTCTTCTGCGGCGAGTCCGGGTAGATCAGCAGGGTGTTGTCGTTGACGATCTTCTGGCGCATCTGGTTCTGCTCCAGCAGCAGGGCCACGGCGTCCTCGATGCGTACCTCGCGCACGAAGATGGTGGCCTTCATGTCCGGGCGCAGGTCCTTGTCGAAGATGAAGTTGATCCCGGCGACCTGGGCCAGCACCTCGAAGATGGTCTTCAGGTCAGCATCGCGAAACTCCAGGGTCACCGGGCGCTCCAGCTTGCTGCGCAGCTGCGGGTACGGCGTGGCGGTGCGCGCCTGGACGTTCTCGATGTCGCTGCGCAGCATCTGGCCTTTCTGGTTCTGCGGATCCAGGCGCAGCACCTCGCGCATGTAGCGCTCGGCGCCGAACAGGTCGCCCTGGCGCAACGCCGCCTGGCCGAGGGCGACGCGATCGTCGAGGGTGCGGATCAGCTCCAGCTGGCGGATGCCTTCCTGGGCACGGCGGTTGTTGGCCTCTATGGTCAGCACCCGGCCGTAGCCCATGCGCGCGCCGGCGAAGTCGTGGCGCACACGGTCGCTGTCGGCCTGGGTCAGCAGCGCCTCGACCGCGGCCTGGCGGCCGTGGGCCAGGGCGATGTTCAGTTCGGTGTCACGCGGGTCCTCGCGCAGGGCCTCTTCCAGGCGGGCGATCCCGGCCTCGTACTGGCCTTCCTTGATCAGCTCCTGGCTGTCCTTGCGCGCGGCGCTCGAGCCACATCCGCCGATGGCCACGCACAGGGCCAGGAGCATGAACGGTGCAGGCTTGCACAACTTCGACGATTTCATGGGGCGCTCCCGACAGACAGGGTCTGTGGCTGGTGCAGTGGCAGGTAGACCAGGCTCAGCTCGGTGGCCGAGACGTGGTCCAGACGGTAGGTGTCATCGATCACGTCGCCCTGGCGCACGACGTAGAGCTTGTCGCCGCTCTGCAGGAAGATCTGCAGGTCGTCGCGTTCGCCCATGCGGCCGATGAAGCGAAACGGCAGTGTCGGCGCGGTGGGCGCGGCGGCCACCGGGGCGGTGACCACGGGTTGTTCGGTGACAGTGGCCAGGGCCTGGGGTGGGGTCCATTGCTGGCTGGGGAACAGGTCGCGTGAAGGGCTAGTGGCCTCATCGCGGGGCAAGCCCGCTCCCACGTTGGTGGGGGCTGCGTGGGAGCGGGCTTGCCCCGCGATCGGGCCGGCCGCCTCGTCCTCCAGGCCGAACCAGTGCCCCGGCGCCCACGCCAGCGCGGCGCTCACCCCGAGGAACCCGGCCCACATCACCGCACGCTGAGTGTTCATCACGACCTCGACAGGTAAAGGGTCATGCGCACACGACCGGTCAGTTCCCGGTCACCGATCCGCTTGCGCTGCAGCTCCAGGTCTTCCAGCACCAGGGTCGGCAACTGGCCGAGCAGTGCCTTGAGGAAGCCGCGGATCTGCGGGTAGCTGCCACGCACCGGCAGGACAATCTGGTAGCGCGCCAGCTGGGTCTTGGGGTCCACCCCCAGGGCGTACTCGCCGCGGGACAGGCTGATGCGCTCGGCGCTGGCCAGGTGGTACAGGCGCTCGATCAGCTCGCTGGCCTGGGGCTGGCCGGGCAACTGCTGGCGCAGTTCGTCCAGGGCCTGCTGCTCGGGCCGGGCCTGGACCTTCAGCTCGCCGCGCGCCAGGCGCTGCACCTGGGCGCTGGCATCGGCCTCGCTGGCGCGCAGCTCGCGCACCGCCTGCCAGTGCGGCAGCACCCCGGCCAGGGCGATGGCCAGCGCCAGGGCGCCAACCAGCAGCGCCGCCAGCCCTGCCCGGCCCAGGCGCCGCAGCGCTTCGTGGACAATCAGGCTAGGGACGCGCATGGCCGGTCTCCCAGGTGGCGGTGAGGTTGAAACGCACCGGATGCTCGGCCTGCCCGGCCAGCACTTCGTGGTTGAGCAGCGACACGTCGGACAGCTCGGCGCTGCGCTCCAGGCGCTGGTGGTACTGCAGCATCGCCTCGAGGTTGCGCGCCTCGGCGCTGATGCGGACCTGGCCCTTGCGTGCGTCTGGGGTGAGGCTGAGCAACGCCACGTCTTCCTGTGGCATCGCCTCGAGCATGGCGAACAGTTGCTGCCAGGGACGCTGCAGCTGCTGCGAGACGCTGCGCATCTGTGCCAGGCGCTCGGCCTGCTCGCGGATCACCGCGCTGCTCTGCACGGCAGCGGTGGCCGGGCGCCGGCCGAGCTTGAGTTCGAGCTGGTGCACGCGGCCTTCAAGGTCCACCTGCTCGCTCACCAGTTGCTGCTGGGCCAGCACCAGCACCGCCAGCACGGCGCCGCCCAGGGCCAGCAGCGACCAGGCCAGGGGGCTGCTGTGACGGGGCTGGAATTCCAGGTCGAGGCGGCGCATGTCAGGCCACCGCCCGCCACATGGCGCACAGCGGGTCGGCCTCGGCGCAAGGCGCGCACAGCTGCACCGCCGCCAGCTGCGAGGCCGCCGTGCGTCCCGGCGCGTGCAGGTACACCCGCGGCAGCTGCTCGCCGTACAGCTCGCAGGTGCGCTCGATCAGCGCCTGCAGGGCCTGGTCGCTGTCGGCGCAGCCCTGGGCCAGCACCTGTTGCCAGGCGCCGCCGGCGGCCAGCAGCAGCACGCTGCGGCGCGGCTCGGCGAGCACGAACAGGAAGTCGCCCTGGGCCAGCTGTGCCGAGCAGCGGTTGTAGGCGGCCATCAGGTACGGCTGCACCGAGCGCAGGCTCAGCCGGCTTTCCCGGCCCAGGGCCTGCAGGCCCTGGAGCAGCGCCTCGGGCAGCGCGGTGGCGATGCGCGCGGCGCCTGCCGGCTCCGGCGACAGGACGATGCGCCAATCGTCCAGGGCCTGGCCGTAGAGATGTTCGAAGCAGGCCCGGGCGTAGCTGTCCAGCTCGCCCGGGGTGCCTATGGCGTCGCTCCAGGGCACCAGGCAGAAGCGGCTGTAGCGGGCCGAGAGCAGCACCCGCAGTTGCGCGCCGCGTGCCGGGTGCTCGTCGAGCAGGCCGGCCAGGGCCTCCAGGGCCGCGGCCCAGGCCGGCTGGGCGGCGTCGCAGTTGAAGGCGCGACTGCCCAGCCACTGGTGTTGATGACCGTGCCAGCGGCCCAGGCCGACACCCTCGGCGCCGAGTACGGCGCAATACCGATCAGGCGATAAATGTGACACGGTTGATCTCCTCGAGTGTGGTGCGGCCGTTGCGGACCAGGTCCAGGGCCGAGGCACGCAGCAGGCGCAGACCGCGTTGGCAGGCCAGCTGCTTGATCTGCGCGAGCGGGCGGCGTTCGACGATCATCTGCCGCAGGTCGTCGTCCAGGTGCAGCAGCTCGGCAATGGCGTTGCGCCCGCGGTAGCCACTGCCACGGCACTGGCCGCAACCCTGGGCGCGCACGAAGCGCCAGCCGGCCACCGCGTCACGGGCCAGGCCCGAGGCGGCCAGCAGTTCGTCGTCGGGCTCGCAGGGCACCGCGCAATGCGGGCAGGCCAGGCGTACCAGGCGCTGGGCCAGCACGGCGTTGAGCGCCGAGACGAAGCTGTAGGGGTCGACCTGCATCTGGCTGAAGCGGCCGATCACGTCGAACACGTTGTTGGCGTGGATGGTGGTGAACACCAGGTGCCCGGTAAGCGCCGACTGCACGGCGATCTGCGCGGTGTCCGGGTCGCGGATCTCGCCGACCAGGATCTTGTCCGGGTCGTGGCGCAGGATCGAACGCAGGCCGCGGGCGAAGGTCAGGCCCTTCTTCTCGTTGACCGGGATCTGCAGCACGCCGGGCAGCTGGTACTCGACCGGGTCTTCGATGGTGATGATCTTGTCGACGCCGTGGTTGATCTCGCTGAGCATGGCGTACAGCGTGGTGGTCTTGCCGCTGCCGGTGGGCCCGGTGACCAGGATCATGCCGTAGGGTTCGCTGGCCAGGCGGCGCAGGGCGCGCAGGGTGTGCTCCTCGAAACCCAGCGCCTGCAGCTGTACGCCGCTGACCTGGTCGGACAGGTCCTGCTTGTCCAGCACCCGCAGCACCGCGTCCTCGCCGAAGATGCTCGGCATGATCGAGACGCGAAAGTCGATCTGCCGCTCGCCGATGGCCACCTTGAAGCGCCCGTCCTGGGGCACGCGCTTCTCGCCGATGTCCAGCTCGGCCATGACCTTGATGCGCGAGATCACCTGCTCGGCGAAGGCGCTGCCGCTGGCCTTGCCGGCACCGTTGAGCACGCCGTCGATGCGGTACTTGATGGTCAGGCCCTGGCCGGTCATGCCCAAGTGGATGTCGCTGGCGTGCAGCTTGAGGGCGTCGTACAGGGTCGAGTTGACCAGCTTGACCACCCGGCTCTGGTCTTCGCTGATGCTGGTCAGCGACAGGCGCTGCAGCGGGTCGGCCTCGCCACCGGCCTCGGCGTCGTGGCCGAGGGCGTCGACGGCGTGGAAGCTCTCTTCGTGGCGGGCCAGGAACGCGGCCAGGTCGGCGGCGTGGACCAGGTACAGCGGCGCGCCCTGCAGGCAGTCGTCGATCCAGGCCAGGCGGGCACTGTCGAAGGGGTCGGCGAACACGCCGACCCGCTCGCCGTTGTGCTCGACCAGGGCGAATTCGCGCTTCAGGCATTGCGCCAGGCTGACCTGGTCGAAGGCCGGGGCGCAGGCGAACAGGGTCTGGGTGGCGAGTGCCGGGTAATGCAGGGTGGCGGCCAGGCGCTGGGTGAAGGTGGCGGGCGTGTCGCTGCAGAGGCGCTCCAGGCAGGCCAGCAGGCGCTCTTCGCCGGCTTGTTGGCGGGCCTGGGCCAGGAGGTCGCGGGAATAGCCTGGAAGCACCTGTGCCCCGTTCGCGGGTAAACCCGCTCCCACAGGTTCGGCGCAATGGCGGGAAGCATGGGGGCCCAGTGGGAGCGGGTTTATCCGCGAAGAGGCCGGTACCGACAGCGGATCTTCCGAGGTTGTATCGATTGCCTGGGACATGGCCTGCGACTCCGCTCAGGGGCGGCGCCGCAGGCCGGGGGACCTTGGGCGCCGCTATTCCCCGGTGAGCAGTTGTTCGTCGTCAGGTTCGCCTGGCCTGGCGCCGTTGCGTCGGCGGTCGGCCAGGACCCAGCTGCCATCGTACAACTGCAAGGGGAACGACTCGTTCCTGTTCTGGCGTCGTTCGACGAACCCCGTGGCCGGCTGGTCGGTGCTCCTGCGCTGGCGCTCGATGCCCATCAGGTCGAAGACGGCGCGGGCCAGTTCCATCAGCGGGAACGGCTTGAACAGGACATGGGTCACACCCAGCTCGGCGGCGCGCTCACGGACCTCGGCGGTCGGGTGGGCGGTGATCAGCACGAAATGACACGACCTGTTCCTGCGCACGGTCTCCAGGACCTGAAACCCCTCCATGTCGGGCAAGCGGTAATCCAGCACGATCACGTCCGGTGCCAGGTTCTCGGCCTGATCGATGCCGCTGGCACCGTCATGGGCGAGATGGACCTCCAGGCCTTGCGCCTGCAGATACGCTTGCAGGTTCTGCGCAAGGGTCTGTTCGTCATCGACTACCAATACTCTGTTCACCAAGGTCCACTCCCATGAACTGCCCGGTTTCCCGGTCTGCGAAGTGCGGCCTTGTAGAGGCTTGAGCAGGCTTCGTGCCAGGCATGAAAAGTCATTGCGCACCGCTTTCAAGTCATTGATATCGTTGTTGCTTTCAATCCACTTCAAGCCGTGCCGGCAGGCCGTCCCCCCACAACCGGGGAAGCTGATGGCACTTTGCCTTTGGGGCATTCCCCAACAGTGGGGGAACGCCCTGGCGCGGCTTCAATCGGCGCGCTCCACTGTAGCGGAATCACGCAAACGTTGGCGCACCGCTTGACGCGCCTGGGCCTGCAATTGCGCGACGAGCGCTGCCCTGGCCAGGCGCAGGCCGTGTTCAGGTAAGACAGAAGTATTATCACTTTGGTTCTGCATCCCTTGCAGTCTTTGCCGATTGGCCTGATGGAAGGCCGCGACCTCGGCTTCGCTGGGCTCGACCACCGCCGTCAGCCGGGCGTAGACCTGCTGGGCGGCCATCTCCTGACGAGTGTAGTCAGCGAAGCTGCGCCGATCGAAGCCCGCCTCCTCCAGGCGGCGCTCGAACACCGCGGGGCTGCCGAAGGCCGCCTCCACCTCGCCGATTCGAGCCGTCAGCTGCGCCTCGCTGATCTCGACGCCCTGGCGCTTGGCCTCCTGCCATAGCAGCTCCTTGTCGATCAGTTCATCCAGGGCCTGCTCGCGCAGGCGCTGGTAAAGGTTGGGGTTGCGGATGCTCGCCACCGCCCGCCCCTGGGCCTGCAGGTATTCGCTGAAATAGCGCTCCAGGCGCAGCACGCCGATGTCCACGCCATTGACCCGCGCCGCCGGCGTGTCGGCGTGGCTTGCCAGGGCAAGCAGTGACAGCAGGCAGGCAATCAGTACACGCATGGTCATCCACTCCTGAAGGGATCATGGTGAGTCCGGTACCGGACGATACGGCGCCACCTCGACATAGCCCGGCCCCGGCAGGCTCACCACCACCACGTGGGCGCCGGCCATGCCCTGGCGGCGCCCAGGGCCGAAGCCCAGCAACGGCGTCAGCCCGGTCTCGACGTCATGCAACTGTTCCAGGGCGCCGAGCAGTTGTTCACGGCTGGCGTCGCGCCCCACCTGTTTCAGGGCTTCGACCAGCAACTGCCAGGCGCACAGCGTGCTCACCTGCAGCGACGCCTGGCGCGGTTCCAGCCCCTGGCGCTGCTGCACGCCGGCCAGGGTAGCCCGGCCCCTCGCGGTCCAGTCGCCAGGCACGAACGGATAGGCCAGCAGCACGCGTCGCGACCAGGCCGGTGCCAGCCCCGGCACGGCACCGGCCACCTGGCTCGACGCGGCCATCAGGTATGGGTTGCGTCCGCCGGCCTGCAGGCTGGCGGCCAGCTCGGCAAACGCCTGGGCGCGCCCCAGGAAGACGATGCCCTCGCCCGCCAGCGCCTGGCCGGTGAACGCTTGCGCGGATACGCCAGGAAAGCCCAACTGGCGCAAGCGCTGCTGTACAACCTGCGCCGCCTCGGCCTGGTCGTCACCGGCGTAGATCACCTGCACGGCATCGGCTGCCAGGCCAAGGCTGTCGCGGGCATGCAAGGCCACGCTGAGCAATTGCTCGGGCACGCCCGGCAAAGGGTCGAACACCTGCGCGCTGCCGCCACTGCGCGGCGTGGCGCCGATCAGCGGCAGGCCCGCTTGTGCCAACTGACGACTGTCGAGCAGCGGTGCCACGGGCGCGATCAGGGCGAAAACCCGCTCGCGCTGGATCAGCTGGTCCAGCGCCTGTGCGGTACTGGCTGGATCCGGCCCTGGGTCCAGCGCGATCAGCTGCAGTCGACGGCCATGGATGCCCCCCGCCTGGTTCAGCTGAGCGACACCATCCTCCAGCACCGCCCGCACCGTCCGCCCGGCCTCGGCCAGCGGGCCCTGTTCGGGCAGCAAGGTACCGAGGCGCAGGCTGCCCTCCTCCACGCCCGGGTCGCGGTCTTCGCCCAGGCGCTTGAGGTAGGCCGCCAGGTTGCGCTGGTCGGCCAGGCTCAGCTCGAAGCGTGGCATGGCCGGGTCCAGGTGGTTGCCGGCGGGATCGACGCCGCTGCGCACAACCCGCGCCAGGCTGGCTTCGGTATAGGCCGGGTAGCGTCGGTTGTTGACCTCGCGATCACCTGGGCCGAGGGCCAGGCGCTGCCAGTCCAGGCTCGGCGGTCGCACCCCGCCCTCACTGCGGCCGCGCCCGTCGTTGCCGTGGCAACTGGCGCAGGGCAGCACGCTGGCCGGCACGCTCATGTCAGCGGGGCCGACCCGGGCCAGCAACTGGGCGTCGCTGCTGGAGAGGCCTTCGCGGTAGAGGCGTTTGCCCGCTTGTTCGTGGTCGGTGAGGTCCAGGGCCAGGGCTGGGGTGCATAGCAGCACCAGCCACAGTGCCCCTGTAGGAGCGGCCTTGTGCCGCGATCGGGCGCGCAGCGGCCGCCATGACAGGCGATGGGGTATATCAGGCATATCGGCGTCGCCTGATTTACGGCCGCTTCGCGCCCGATCGCGGCACAAGGCCGCTCCTACAGGGGTCGGTAAGTACATGGTAGTCACCGCCCCGCCAGCGGTTGCGCCAGCAGCTGCATGCGCTGGGCGATTGCCGCCGGTGGCGCGTCCGGGCGGATCTTGCTCCAGCGCTTGCCTGCCACATCACCGGCGATCAACTGCGTCGAATGCTGCTCGGGGCTGGGCAGGAACTGCCCCAGGCGCCCGAGCACCAGGTCGACGCTGGCCTTGTCGCCGGTGAGGAACAGCCAGTTCGGCCCGTCCACCCCTTGCTTGCGGGCAAACGCCTTGAGCACCTCGGGCGTGTCGTTCAGCGGATCGCTGCTCACCGAGACGAAGGTCACCTGCGCCGCAAGCTCGGCGCCCATGGCTTCGCGCACCTCGCGCAACTTGCGGGTGATCAGCGGGCAGGCATCGTTGCAGTGGGTGAAGATCACGTTGAGCATCACCACCTTGTCCTTGAGCACATCGCTGTAGAAGCGCAGTTCGCGGCCGTCCTGGTCCTTGAGCACGGTGTCGGTGAACCAGGTCTGCGCATCGCGGGTACCGCCGCCGCTAACCATGGGCTGCGGCGCAGGTTGCGGTGCCGGCGCGTGGCCCTCGTGGGCGAACGCGACCGAAGCGAGGATCCACAGGCAGCCGCCGAGCACCAGCCAGTCGAGGCTGCGCATGCCGGCATGGCGGGAGGTCTGCGCGCTCATGGCCGCACCTCCTGGCCGGCGATGGCCGTGCTCTTGGCGTGCACCCGGCGCGCGCTCAGGCGGTTGATCTCGCCGATCAACACGTTGGGGTCGGTGAAGCCGTAGTAGCGCGTCCAGTGCCCGCTGCGACCGTCCCCGACCAGGATCAGCGGCGGGTGCTCGCTGAGGTTGGCGCTGAAGCTGCCCAGCCCCTTGAGCGTCTCGCTGATGGCATAGGGCGAACCGGTCAGCCAGCTCCACCCCGGCCCGTGCTGGAACGCCCGGGCATAGCCGGCCAGGCGTTTCGAGTCGTCGCGCTGCGGGTCGACGCTGATCGATACCAGGCGGATCTCCTCGCCCACCCGCCCACCCAACTGCTGCTGGACCTTGCTCATGATCGACGAGACCACCGGGCACACCGTGGTACAGCTGGTGTAGATGAAGCCCATGACCACCAGGTGATCGCCCACCAGGTCTTGCTCCAGACGCACTGGCATGCCGTCCTGGTCCAGCAGCGCCACGTCGGCGAAGCGCACGCTGGCTTTCTCCTGGCGTGCGGCCGGGGGTTGCTCGGGCTGGCCGCCGTGATCGTGGCCGGCGTGGGCCAGGGCCAGGTTGCTGGCCAGCAGCAGGCTCAGGCCCAGCAGTTTTCCGCCATGCAGACGCGTCATCGCACACTCCTGGCTTCCCCTTGGGAAGTACTGGGCTTTGCTGCGGCCGGCAGGACGCGCAGGCTGGTGTAGTTGTCTTCGGTGAAGGCGCGCCCGAGGCTGGGCGACTGCACGTGCAGGTACCAGGCGCCGGCCTCGGCCAGCTCCAGCGGTGCCTGGTAGAGCCCGTCGCCCACCTCGACCAGCGCCACGTCACGCGGCAGCGACGAAGGCGCCAGGAAGTAGCGCAGGCTCAGGTCATCGAGCCCCTGGCGCGGCTTGCCGTCCTCGCCGAGGATGCGTACCTGGGCCATGTAGGGCGCGTGCTGCTGCAACGGCCGCGCGGTGCCGATGAACTCGGCATGGGCCCGCTTGCGCAGGCTCGACTGCGGCAGCGCCGCGACCTCGGTGCTGAAGCAGTGGATGATCTGCGGCTGGTTGAGCAGGAACGCCACGTCGAAGGTGCCGGCCGCCGGCAGCTTGACCGTCGAGCCATACACCCCCGGCGCCACCTCGCGCAGGCTGCGATCGACGACCAGCGCGGCGCGGGCCTGGTGGCCGCGGTTGTTGTAGCCCGACATCGGTGCGTTCATGCCCTCGGCGTAGAAGTAGGTGGTGTTGTCCACCGGGTTGACCACGAACACCGAGTTGTCGTCGCGGGAGATGCTCACCCCCTGGGCCAGCGGCAGGTCGCCGGCCTGGCGCGGCGCCGCCGAGCCGGCCTCGAAGCCCTGGACGATCGGCGTGCGCCCCTGCCCGAGGCTTGCCAGGTTGATCATGCTCACCTTCGGTGAGGCCAGGCCGCGCACGTAGGCGTAGGCCTTAGTAAAGGTCAGCTGGTAAGGCTCGGCGGCCACCGGGATGCGGTGGATCAGCTGGTCGGTACTGGCATCTATCACCAGCGCCTGGTTCTCCAGGGTATTGAGCACCACGCCGTAGCGGCCATCGTGGCTGAAGCGCATCGGCCCCAGGCCCTGCTCGGCCTTGACCGTATGGCGCAGGCTATGGCTGCGCGCATCGATCACCCGCACCGAGCCCTCCTGGCCATCGACCACATACACCGCCTGCGACAAGGGCGAGTACGCCACCGACAGCGGATGCGGGCCGACTTCGAGGGTCTTCACCAGACGCATCTGGGCGGTGTCGATGACGCTCAGGGTGCCGCCGTCGCGGTTGCTGACGAAGGCGAAACGCGAATCGGCGCTGAAGGCGATCTCGTGGTGGCCGGAGCCGGTGACGAACGACTTGAGCTTGGTGCGGCTGGGCACGTCGATCACCGTTACCCCGCCCTTGGCCGGGTCCTGGCTGTTGTTGCCCACCCACAGCAGGCGCTGGTCGGGTTGCAGCGCCACCCGCAGCGGCTGCTCGCCGGCCTCCAGGGTGGCCACGCGGGTGAAGGTCTCGGTGTCGATCAGCGCCACCTGGTTGCGTTCGGGCATGGACACGAACACCTGCTTGTCATCGCCGGTGGCCACCCAGTCCATGGGCCGCCCCGGCAGGTCGATGCGCGCCAGGGTGCTGGTGACCCCGCCCACCGACACGGTCGGGTCGATCACGGTCAGGCTCGCGTCCTTGTTCAGCACCAGCAGGAAGTAGCTGTTCAGGTCGAGCAAAGGGCGAGCGCCGATGCTGCTCTTGAGGAACAACGCCACTCGCGCCTTGCAGCTGCTGTCGCGGTCGCCGACCGGCGCCGACTGCGCGGGGTCGAGCCAGGCACCGGGGGCCATGCCCGACAAGGGCTGGCCGCTGGTCTGGTCGCTGACCTTGAAGCGGATGTTGGCAAAATCCCCCTCGCGCAGCTCCCCCCCGCTCAGGGGGCGGGCCTCGAACTCCACGGTCACGCCATCGCGGTTGAGGGTATGCAGGGCTTGGGGGTCGGCGGCTTCCTGCAGCAGCTCGCGGGGGTCGCACCAGAGCTTTTCGTAGGCGACGCCAAGGCCGATCAGCGCCGTGCCCAGCAGCAGGCCCAGGTAGGCTGGGCGCAGCTTGCGGTTCATGCCCGCGCTCCGCTGGCACGGGTGGGCGCGCACGGGGCAGCGCCTTCGAGCGGGATGACCATGCTGCACCTCCACGGGGCTCAAGGGTTCTGTGGAGGGTGGAAGCAAGCGTTATGCCATCAATAAAAGTGTTTTGAATCAGTGTGTTGGAGAAACAAGTGGAGAATACTGGGGAGGCTGCCCCAAAGACGGGGGCGCTTTGCGCCGCTTTTCAAGGCTTTGCGGTTTTCAAGATTGCCGGGGTCGCTTTGCGACCCTTTCGCGGCACAAGGCCGCTCCTACAGAGGATCGCGCGCCCCTGTAGGAGCGGCCTTGTGCCGCGAAAGGGCTGCAAGGCAGCCCCGGCGATTACAAGCCGGGCCCAGTTCGGCATCGTCCATCAACGCCTTGGCCAGGGCACTGAGATAGTGAGCGGCCCAGACCATGCGTGGGTCGCTCTCCACCACCCCGACCAGGGTCAGAAGAAAGCGATTAAGTCTGATGTTTCTGGGCAAGGTTTCAGGTCAGATCTCCCGGGCATGCGCCACTGCCGCCGCCACCTGCTCGGCCGTCGGCCGCACCCCGGTATACAGCACGAACTGCTCCAGCGCCTGCAACGCGATGACATCGAGCCCGGTGATCACCGGTTTGCCCAGCGCCTCGGCGGCGCGGATCAAGGGCGTGCGCACGGGCATGGCCACCACGTCGAATACCTGCTGCGCCGCCGCGATGGCGGTTTCGCTGAACGCCAACTGCTCGGCTTCAGGCCCTCCTGCCATGCCGATCGGCGTGACATTGACCAGCATCGGCGGACACCGGTCGCCCAGGTCCGGCAACCAGCGGTACCCGCAGGTGTCCGCCAACTGCCGCCCGGCTTGCTCGTTGCGGGCGACGATGGTGCCCTCACGGAATCCTGCGTCCCGCAGCGCACTGGCCACCGCCTTGGCCATGCCGCCGCTGCCGCGCAGGGCGAACGCGGTGCTCGGATCGACCTCATGCCGGGTCAACAGTTGGCGCACCGCCAGGTAGTCGGTGTTGTAGGCCTTGAGATGGCCATCGGTGTTGACCAGGGTGTTCACCGAGGCGATGGCCGCGGCGGACGGATCGAGCTCGTCCACCAGCGCCAGGCACGCCTCCTTGTACGGCATCGACACGCCGCAGCCACGGATGCCCAGGGCGCGGATGCCGGCCACGGCGGCGGGCAGGTCATGGGTGGTCATGGCCTTGTAGTAGTAATCCAGCCCGAGCTGGCGGTAGAGGTGGTTGTGAAAGCGCACGCCGAACGTCCCGGGGCGCCCTGCCAGGGAGATGCACAGCACCGTGTCCCGGCTCGGAGAATGGCTCATCGCGGTTCCTCTGTCATGTGGCTGAATCGATTTTTCCAGCGTACCAGACCCTGCCGCCGATCGCCCCTTACACAACCTTTACCCTTTGCCGGCACGCACTTTACCGTGGCTGCGGTCATAGTTATCAGGCCCCGTGCGTGGGGTTGTCTTGCGAGGTGTTCGCCATGAAGCGTTTCATCCCCGGAATCGCCCTGCTGGTCGGTGCGCTGGCCATCAGCGGGCAGGCATCGGCCCATGGTGGCGGCTGGTATGGCCCGGGGCCAGTGATCGGCGCGGCGGTAGTGGGCGCGGTGGTCGGGGCGGCGGTATCGGGCGGCCACGACCGTACCGTCTATGTCGAGCGCCAGCCGGCCTACTACCCGCCGCCACCGGTCTACGTGCAGGCGCCACCGCCGCCGGTCTACTACCAGCCCTACGTGGTCGGGCGCTATGTCCCCGCCCCGCCGCCACCGGTGTACCGTCGCTACTACGGCCCGCCACCGGTGTACTACGGTCCGCCACGCTGGTAAGGGGGCATAGTTGATAAAAGCAATGACCACTATCGAGGACATTGATTTCAAACCCTGAGGGCATCTGCGTAAGGTGGGGCCATGTTCGAGAGGAGATACACCATGGCCCCGATCCAGATCATGTCCGTTGTCGGCAGCGCGGTACCCAGCAGCCTGCGCCAACAAGGCCTGCTGGCCTGCTGGTACCTGTTGCGCAACGGTGAAACCATCAGCGGCCCATTGACCAGCCGCCGCTCGGCCGAGACCCTGGCCGACCGCCTGCTCGGCGAGACGTTCGCCGCCTGACCCCGAATTTGTTGTGCGTTGCTCCCTACGCCTCTTGTTGCCCGCCGTCATGGCGGGCTTTTTTTGCCTCACAAGTGCCCGGAGCCCGGCGTCGCCCATGCCGCCAAAGGCAGCGGCGGTTGCTGCTCGAGGATGCGACGCCAGATCAAGGCCAACCTGCCGCCATCGAACAGGGACGCGGCTCCGCCACCGATCCAGCCCCGGGGCTGGGAGACCGCCCATTGTCCGGCAGCGTCACGCCGGGCCATCTCGAAGCGGAAACTGTAGCTACCAGGCATGCCCATGCGCAGGTCGGTGACCACCAGCGAGTCGCCGATGATGTCGTAGCGCAACCAGTCATCGGTGAACCAGCGCAGCCGCTCGTGTAACGCGGCTCCCGCCAGTATCCCGGCCGTCTCCAGGTTGCGCGACTGACGCAGCATCTCGGGCGGCTCGCGATCAAACCAGCTGCTCACGCCCTCGTAGTAGTCGCCCTCCGGGGTTTTCGCCAGCACTCGCCAGATCAGGCTGTTGAAGGCGATGGGCACCGCGCGGACCTCGCTGTTGCTGACGCCTTGCGCCTGCAGGGCCATGGCGAAACGTTGCTCGGCAGCCATCCGCCCAGCCAGGCCGAAGCCCAGGTATGCAGTGCTGAACGCCAGCGCCAGGGACAGCAACACGGTCGCCCTGCCCTTCAGGCCCTTGACCGCCGCATAGCCGACCGCCAGCAACAACGGCACGGTGTATACCGGGTCGATGATGAACACCGCGGCCCAGCTTTCCGGCGTCAGGTGCAAGGGCCAGAACAGCTGGGTACCGTAGACGGTGAACGCGTCGAGAATCGGGTGGGTGACCAGCGCCAGCCAGAAGGCCAGGAACAGCCGGGGCCGGGTGTAGCCCTTGTCCGGCCAGCGCCAGGCGACCAGCCAGGCCAGCAGCAAGGCCAGGCCGGTCAGGACGAAGATCGAATGGGAAAAGCCACGGTGGAAGGTCATCTGCGACACCGGATCGGCGTAGCGGATCACCACATCCAGATCGGGCACGGTGCCAAGGGCGGCGCCGTAGAGCAGCGCACGGCGCCCCTGGAGGCGGCCCAGCACCGTGCCCTGCAGGGCGGCGCCGAGTACGGCTTGGGTGAGTGAGTCCAAAGGGAACGGTTCCTGAGCGAGACCTGCGCAAGCTACCTGCTTCGCCAGTGAATATGCAAATAGCCATCGTGGCAGTCAGAACAGCTGCCAGGTGTACACCAGGATCAAGCGGTTCTCGTCGATGTCGCTGCGATAGTTCGAACGTGCCATGGCGTTGCGCACCCGGATCCCCAGCCCCTTGAACACCCCGCTCTGCACCGCGTAGCCCAGGTCGATGTCGCGCTCGCGATCCCGGCCTTCGAAGCCCTGCCCGGTGTCGACATTGTCGCCAGTGATGTAGCGCACCGTCGCGGTCAACCCGGGGATGCCCAGGGCGGCGAAGTTGTAGTCGTAACGCAGCTGCCAGGAGCGCTCGTCGGTGTAGGCGAACTCGTAGGTCGGCACCTCGTTGCCCAGCGGCGATATGTTGGCGAACACCCGGGAAAACGGGCTGTCGCCGTAGATGCCCTGGTAGCCGACATGAAAGCCGTGCCCGCCACGCCGGGCAGTCAGCAGCGAGAAGAACGCCTGGTTGTCGATCCGCCCCAGCCGCGCGTCGCCCGCCTCGCGGGCGCTGAAGTAGCCGAGGTTGGCGCTGAGCACCCAGTCGCCCACGGGCTTGCTGTGCTTGAGACCCACAAAGCCCTGCCGGTAGATGTCCTGCAGTTGCCCATACCACAGGCTGACACTGCTCTGCCCGGCATTGAACCCGTAGTCGCCGCCCGCATAGTCGAAGGCGTCGCTCTGTACCTGGCGCATGGGCACATGGCCGAGCATGGCGCTCATCCTGTCGTCGCCACCCTCGTTGCGCAGGTGCGTGCTGCCCAGGTGACCGGCCTGCACGGTCAGGCCCTCCAGTTCGGCGGAGCTGAGGCTGATGCCCTGGTAGGTCGGCGGCAGCAGGCGGATATCGCTGAAGGTGAGGACCGGCAGGTTGGGTTGCAGCTCGCCCAGGCGCAGTTCGCTCTTCGACCAGCGCGCCTTGAAGGTCGGCGCCAGGCGGCTGTACTCGGCCGCGGCGCGGCCATCGCCGTGCACCGGCAGCAGCCCGCTGTTGACCCGATCGGGGCTGCTGTCCAGGCGGATGCCCAACAGGCCCAGGGCGTCCACACCAAAACCGACGGTGCCGGGGGTATAGCCGGACTTGAAGTCGAGGATGAAGCCCTGGGCCCACTCCTCGGCCCGGGACTGCCGGTTGGCGCCGACGATGTCGCCGTAGTCGCGGCTGAAATAGTAGTTGCGCGCGCCGAGGCTGGCTTTGGCGTCTTCGAGGAAGCCGCCTTCGGCGGCCAGCAGGGTGGGGCTGAGCAGGGTCAGGCCCAGGACGACGCAAGGGGTGTGGTTCATTCCGAAGCTCTCTGATCTTGTTGTTATGTGATGAAGTGCTGGAACGGGGGTGAAACGCTGGTATGCCCTCCTCCTGGGCATGGCGAAGGCTGCGCCTTCGATCGCGGGGCAAGCCCGCTCCCACGCGGCCCTTGGCAAACCAAAGGGCCACGGTTTGATCTGTGGGAGCGGGCTTGCCCCGCGATGAGGCCCTCAGTCCTGCTGCAAGGCCCGTGGTCTTGCGCTGCGTTGCTCGGCCTCGCTGTCCTGCGCCTGCTGCAGCTGGAAGTCGAAGGTCAGTTCGGCAACCCGCCCCTGCCCGTCGTCGCGCAACACCACCTCGCCCACCAGCTCATCGCGGGTGGCATAGGCGAAGTCGTCCCACAGGTAGCGGTCGCCGGCGAGGTTGATCTGGGTGGTCAGGTGGCGGTAGCCCGGTGCCGAGATGAAGAAGTGAATGTGCGCCGGGCGCTGGCCGTGGCGGCCGAGCAGGTCCAGGCACTCCTGGGTCGGCCCCTGCGGGTCGCAACCGTAGCCCGACGGCACGATCGAACGGGCGCGGTAGCGGCCCTGGGCGTCGGTAACGATGCGTCGACGCAGGTTGTAGGCGGACTGGCTCTGGTCGAAGAACGAGTAGGTGCCCCGGGTGTTGGCGTGCCACAGATCGACCGTGGCGCCGGCCAGTGGCTGGCCCTGCGGGCCGAACACCTGCCCCTCGAGGAACATCACCGTGGCCACGCCCTCCTCGCTGCCATCGTCCATGCGCGCCTCGCCCTCGGTGATCGGCGCGCCCGCCACATACAGCGGGCCTTCGATGGTGCGTGGGGTGCCGCCACCCAGGCCGGCCTGGGCATCCTTGGCGTCCTGCAGCAGGTCGAGGAAGTGCTCCAGGCCCAACCCTGCCACCAGCAAACCGGCCTCGCCGCGTCCGCCGAGGCGGTTGAGGTAATCGACGGCGTGCCAGAACTCGTCCTCGCTGATCTCCAGGTCTTCGATCAGGCGCGCGGCGTCCTGCAGCACCCGCTGGACGATACGCTTGAGGCGCGGACTGCCGTTGTCGTTGTGCAGGCCCGCGGCCTCTTCGAAGAACTGCTGCACCTCAGGGGTATGGGAAATCTTCACGGTCATGATCAGGTACCTCGTGTTGTTCTTGTCGTGTGGGGTCAGCGGTCGTCGGCATGGATCGACGAGGGGTGGCGGCACAGGCCGGCGACCTCGATGTCCATGTAGGGGAACAGCGGCAGTTGCAGCAGGGTGTCGTGCAGCGCCTCGACGCTGGGCACGTCGAACACGCTGTAGTTGGCGTAGTGGCCGGCGATGCGCCACAGGTGCCGCCAGGTGCCCTCGCGCTGCAGGCGCTGGGCCAGTTCCTTTTCATCGGCCTTCAGTTGCGCGGCCTTGGCCGGGTCCATGTCGACCGGCAGTTTCACGGTCATCTTCACGTGGAACAGCATGGCGTCTCTCCTTACGTATGACGGAATCATTCAGGCAGGGACCCTGTGGGAGCGGCTTCAGCCGCGAACACCGGCGCAGCCGGTGCCATCCACCGTGTCGCCTGCTTCGCGGCTGAAGCCGCTCCTACAGGACTGGGTGTTTCTTCAGCGGCGGGCGAAGCGCGACAACCGCGCCTCGTCCAGGGTCAGGCCCAAGCCGGGGGTGGCCGGAACGTGCAGGTGGAAATCGCGGTAGACCGGCCCCTCGCAGACGACGTCCTCGGTCAGCAGCAACGGGCCGAACAGCTCGGTGCCCCAGGTCAGCTGGCGCAGGGTGAGGAAGGCATGGGCCGAGGCCAGGGTGCCCACCGCCCCTTCGAGCATGGTCCCGCCATACAGCGCGATGCCGGCGGCCTCGGCGATCTGCGCGGTGCGCAGCACGGCGCGGGGGCCGCCGTTCTTGGCGATCTTCAGGGCGAAGACGCTTGCCGCGCCCTCGGCGGCCAGGCTGAAGGCGTCCTCCACGCTTTCGATGGACTCGTCGGCCATGATCGGTGCCGGGCTGCGCTGGTTCAGGCGGACCTGGCCGCCACGGTTGATGCGCGAGATCGGCTGCTCGACCAGGTCGACGCCGTTGTCGCCCAGCACCTGGCAGGCGCGGATGGCCTGGGACTCATCCCAGTACTGGTTGACGTCGACCCGCACACTGGCGCGCTCACCCAGTTCGCGCTTGATCGCCAGCACGTGCCTGAGGTCCTGCTCCAGCGGGTTGGCGCCGATCTTCAGCTTGAACAGCCGGTGACGGCGGATCTCCAGCAGGTGCTCGGCCTCGGCGATATCCCGGGCGGTGTCACCGCTGGCCAGGGTCCAGGCCACCTCCAGGCTGTCGCGTACCCGCCCGCCGAGCAGCTCGCTGACCGGCAGCCCCAGGCGCTTGCCCTGGGCGTCGAGCAAGGCCGTCTCGATCGCCGACTTGGCGAAGGTATTGCCCTTGGCCTGCGTGTCCAGCCTGAGCATGGCGGCGTTGATGTTGCCTGCGGGCAGGCCGATCAGTGCCGGCGCCAGGTGCGCGTCGATATTGGCCTTGATGCCCTCGGGGCTTTCGTAGCCATAGGCCAGGCCGCCGATGGTGGTGGCCTCGCCGATGCCCTCGACGCCGTCGCTGCAACGCAGGCGCAGGATCACCAGGGTCTGGCGCTGCATCGTGTGCATGGCCAGCTTGTGCGGGCGGATAGTCGGCAGGTCGACGATGAGCGTCTCCAGCCGGTCGATGGTCGGGCGTGTCATGCAGGCTCCAGTTCAGTCAGGGTGGGGGTTCAGGCCGCCGCGGCCAGGGCGTGCCGCCGGCCGCTGGCCAGGTGCACGGCCATGGCCAGCGCGGCGACGGCGCCGGGGATGGCGAAGGCGATGAAGTTCAGTTGCAGCGGCAGGTTGATGCCCATCAGCGCGCCGCCCAGCAACGGCCCGACGATGGCGCCGTTGCGGCCGATGCCGGAGGCCCAGCCCAGGCCCGTGGAGCGCACCGCCAGGCCATACAGCTGGGCGGCACCGGCATACAGCAGGATCTGCGTGCCGATGGTGGTGGCGCCGGCGATGAAGATCAGCAGGTACAGCACCGGCATCGGGCTGTTCACCCCCAGCAGGCTGATCGACAGCGCGGCGGCGAGGAAGAACGCCACCTTGACCTTGACCAGGTTGTAGCGGTCGCCCAGCCAGCCGCCGAGAATCGCCCCGGCCATGCCGCCGAAGTTCAGCACCAGCAGGAACGACAAGCTCGAGCCGAGGCTGTAGCCGGCGCTGGCCATCAGCTTGGGCAGCCAGGAGCTGAGGGCGTAGACCATCAGCAGGCAGCAGAAGAACGCCAGCCACAGGGCCAGGGTGCGGATCGCCAGGCCGTTGCGGAACAGTTCGAGCACTGATGAGGCTTTACCGGCATCGCGGGGCAAGCCCGCCCCCACGACCAGGTCATCGTGCTCGGTGACACCGCAATCGGGGTCGAGGCGCTTGAGCAACTGGCGCGCTTCATCGACGCGGCCCTGGCGCACCAGGAAGCCGATGGACTCCGGCAGGTAGAACAGGATCACCGGCAGGAACAGCAGCGGTACGGCGGCAGCGAAGAACATCGACTCCCAACCGAAGCGCGGCAGCAGGAGGATGCCGATGCCCGCCGAGAGCATGCCGCCCAGCGAGTAGCCGCTGAACATGATCGCCACCAGGGTGCTGCGCAGGCGCTTGGGCGCGTACTCGTTCATCAGCGCCACGGCGTTGGGCATCAGCCCGCCACAGCCGAGGCCGGCAAAGAAACGATAGAGGCCGAACTCGCTGGGGCTGCTGGCGAAGCCGTTGAGGATGGTCGCCCCCGAGAACAGCGCGAAGCACAGGGCGATGCCCTTCTTGCGCCCGATGCGGTCGGCCAGGCTGCCGAACGCCAGGGCGCCGAACATCATGCCGAACAGCGCGTAGCTGCCCAGGGCGCCGGCCTGCAGCGGGGTCAGCGCCCACTCCTGCATGATCACCGGCAGCACCACGCCGTAGATGAACAGGTCGTAGCCGTCGAAGATCAGCAGCAGGCCGCACCAGGCCATGACCCTCCAGTGGAAGGGGGTGAAGCGGGCATTGTCGATGATCGCGTGGACGTCGAGTGTTCGCATGGCATCTGTCTCCGTTGTTCTTGTTGTGTGCAGAGAAACCTTGCCGGGGCGGCCTTCAGCCGAGGTCGCCACCGCCCACCGGCAGGGTCACGCCGGTGATGTACGAGGCCTCGTCAGAAGCCAGGAAGAGGATCGCGCCGACCTGCTCGTCGAGGCTGCCATAGCGTTTCATCAGGCTGCTGGACAGGGTCTGGTCGACGATCTGCTGGTACCAGGCCCGCTCCTGGGCGCTCTGCTCGGCCTCGTTGCGCGGAATGCGCCGCGGTGGCGCCTCAGTGCCGCCGGGAGCGGTGGCGTTGACCCGGATGCCGCGCCCGGCGGTTTCGAAGGCCAGGCACGCGGTGAGCGCGTTGACGCCGCCCTTGGCCGCGCCGTAAGGCACGCGGTTGACGCCCCGGGTGGCGATGGACGAGACGTTGACGATGGCGCCGCTGCCGCGTTCGAGCATGTACGGCAGCGCGGCGTGGCAGCACCACAGGGTGGGAAACAGCGAGCGGCGCACCTCGGCCTCGATCTGCTCGACCTGGTAATGCTCGAAGGGCTTGGCCCAGATGGTGCCGCCGACGTTGTTGACCAGGATGTCGAGGCGGCCGAAGGTCTCGACGGCGCGGGCCATGACCTGGGCGCAGTCGGCATGCCGTTCGAGGTCGGCGGTGAGGGTCAGCACGCCCTCGCCCGCCAGTTCGTGGACCAGTTCGGAGCGGTCCACCGCCACCACCTGCGCGCCCTCGGCCTTGAGCCGCCAGCACACGGCGCGGCCGATGCCCTGGGCGGCGCCGGTGACCAGGGCGACTTTGCCTTGGAATCGGTTGTTCATGTAGATCTCCTGCTTGATCCGGAAATGCCGGGAGGGCTCCGCCCTCCATCGCGGCACAAGGCCGCTCCTACAGAAAAGCGCGATCCCTTGTAGGAGCGGCCTTGTGCCGCGAAAGGGCCGCAACGCGGCCCCGGCGCTCTCGAAATTCATGGATAAAAAGAGGCCACCCCACCCGCACGATGCAGGCAGCCCCATAAAAGCTTCAGGCCGCCGCCGCGAACTTCTCGTAGTAGAAATTGGCCGGGGTGATGCCCTGCTCACGGATGTACTGGCTGACCGCCTCGACCATCGGCGGCGGGCCGCACAGGTACACATCGACATCGCCGTCATTGAGGTGGCGTGGCTCGATGTGCTGGGTGACGTAGCCCTTTTGCGGGTACTGGCTATCGGGGTTGGCCACACAGGCGCTGAAGGTGAAGTTGGGAATACGCGCGGCCAGGGCTTGCAGGCGATCCAGTTCGACCAGGTCGAAGTCGTTGGTCACCCCGTACACAAGGTGCAACGGATGCGCGCTGCCCTGCTCGGCGATCTTCTCCAGCATTGCGGTGAATGGCGCGAGGCCTGTGCCGCCGGCCAGCAGCAGCAAGGGGCGCTGGATCGGCCGCAGGTAGAAACTGCCCAACGGGCCTGCCAGACTCATGCTGTCGCCAGCCTTGGCCAGTTGAGTGAGGAAGCTGCTCATCAGCCCGCCCGGCACATTGCGGATCAGGAAGCTGACTTCGCCGTCCTTGGGCAGCGAACTGAACGAGTAGGCACGGCTCTGCTCGCTGCCCGGCACCTTGAGGTTGACGTACTGCCCTGGCAGGAACGCCAGGCGGCTGAGCGCCTCGCCCTTGATCGACAGGGCGATGGTGCTGGCCGACAGCTGGCGCACGTCGCTGATGGCCGCTTCAAAGCTGGCCTGCTCGGTCTTGCACAGTTGCGACGAAGCCGGGATGCGCACCACGCAGTCGCTTTCGGCGCGCATCTGGCAGGTCAGCACGTACCCCTGGGCGATTTCCTCCTCGCTCAGGGCGTCCTCGATGAAGTTGTCGCCCAACGCGTATTGCCCGGACTCGGCCTTGCACTTGCAGGTGCCGCAGGCGCCGTCGCGGCAGTCCAGCGGGATGTTGATGCCCTGGCGGTAGGCGGCGTCGGCCACGGTCTCGTGGCCGGCGGCCTCGATGAAGCGGGTGACCCCGTCCTCGAAATTCAGTGCGATCTGGTAGCTCATGGTGCACCTCGCGGGCGAGCCTGGGCGCGGCGCGCCCTCAGGCACACCGACAGGCTCGGCGGTGAATCAGATGTGGTAGATGTCGATGACCTGGCGCACGTAGTCGTTCTTCAGGACCACCTTCTTGGCCTTGATCAGCGGCTGTTCGCCGCGCAGGTCGAGGGTGTAGAAGCTGGTGCCGAAGTAACTGTCGGTGGTCTTGTAGCGAAAGCTCAGGGTGTGCCAGTTGAAACGCACCTGGCAGCTGCCCTCGTCCGCCGCGACGATCTCGATGTTGCTTAGATTGTGCGAGGTGCGGGTATCCGGGACCGTGGCGCTGGAGCGCTCGGTCTTGATGCGGAACACCCGGTCCTCGAGGCCGCCACGGTTGCCGTACCAGATCAGCGAGATCTCGCTTTGCGGGTCCTCGGTCAGGGTGTCGTCGTCATCCCAGGAGGGCATCCAGAAGGTCGCGTCGCAGGCGTACAGCTCCAGCCATTGGTCCCACTGGGCGTCGTCCAGGTAGCGCGCCTCGCGGTAGAGGAAATCGCGCACGGTGTCATGCAGGCTCATTGCACGGCCTCCACAGGGATCAGCTGTTGTTCGTCCTTCAGGGCCTGGACCATGGTGTCCTGCCAGTACTTGTGCTGCAGCACGAACAGGCCTTCGTCTTCGGTGCGCACGCCCGACAGCAACGGCTTGAGCGCGATCTCGCTGGCCGCCGCGTCGGCGCCTTCGATCCAGTGCTTCGCCCCCCGGGACATGTCGTTCCAGCCGGCACCTGCGCCGTAGCCGGTCTGGCAGGAGCGAAACTCCTCCAGGTCGTCCGGAGTGGCCATGCCGCTGACGTTGAAGAAGTCCTCGTACTGGCGGATGCGCCGGGCGCGGGCCTCGGCGCTTTCACCCTTAGGCGCGATGCAGTAGATGGTGATCTCGGTCTTGTTCACCGAGATCGGCCGGGCCACGCGGATCTGCGAGCTGAACTGGTCCATCAGGTAGACGTTCGGGTACAGGCACAGGTTGCGCGAGTTCTCGATCATCCAGTCGGCGCGGGCCTGGCCGAAGTCGGCGGCCAGTTGCTCGCGGCGCTCGTAGGCCGGGCGATCCTCGGGGTTGGCCCAGCGGGTCCAGAGCAGCAGGTGGCCGTGCTCGAAGGAGTAGAAGCCGCCGCCCTGCTTGGCCCAGGCGCCGGCGCTCATGGTCTTGATCTCGTCGCCCGCCTCGCGCTGCTTGCGCTGGTTCTGGGTGGCGGCGTAGTTCCAGTGCACGGAGCTGACGTGGTAGCCGTCGGCGCCGTTCTCGGCGGTGAGCTTCCAGTTGCCTTCATAGATGTAGGAGCTGGCGCCGCGCAGCACTTCCAGGCCCTCGGGCGACTGGTCGACGATCATGTCGATGATCTTCGCCGACTCGCCCAGGTGCTCGACCAGTGGCTTGACCTCGGCATTCAGACTGCCGAACAGGAAGCCCCGGTACGACTCGAAACGGGCAACCTTGGTCAGGTCGTGGGAGCCGTCGCAGTTGAAGCTGTCGGGGTAGCCGGCGTTACCCGGGTCCTTGACCTTGAGCAGCTTGCCGCTGTTGTTGAAGGTCCAGCCGTGGAACGGGCAGGTGTAGCTGGACCGGTTGCCGCGCTTGTGCCGGCAGAGCATGGCGCCGCGGTGGCTGCAGGCGTTGAGGAAGGCATTGAGTTCGCCGTCCTTGTTGCGCGCGATGAAGATCGGCTGGCGCCCCATGGTCAGGGTGAGGAAGTCGTTGTTGGCGGGAATCTGGCTTTCATGGGCCAGGTAGATCCAGTTGCCCTCGAAGATGTGCTTCATCTCCAGGTCGAACAGGCGCGGGTCGGTGAACATCTCCCGCTTGCAGCGATAGACGCCCTTCTCCCGGTCATCCTCGAGCAAGGCATTGAGATAGTCGAATCCCAGGGACATGGCCAGGGCCTCCGTTGTTATTGTTCAGGCCGGGTCAGGTTAGGTCCCTGGGTGGGACGGGGATATCCGGATTGTGCAGAGTGCTATCCGTTTTGTGCAGGCAGAATCATGCAGTGCCTGTAGCGGCTCAGGAGCTCTCCCGCACCATCAGCTCGAACCCCAGGTCCTGCTGCCCGGTGGCCACCCGCTTGCCGTCGAGCAGCGCCAGCAGCGCCTGGGCCGCGCCGCGGCCGACCGCCGCGCGCGGGGTGCGGATCGAGGTCAGGCGCGGGACCATGTGCGCCGAGGCCGGCAGGTCGTTGAAGCCGACCATCGCCACCCGCTGAGGCACCTCGACGTCCTCGCGCAGCGCCTGCAGCACCGCGCCCTGGGCCAGGTCGTCGTTGCAGAAGAAGATCCCGTCTACGTCCGGCGCCTTGGCCAGCAGGCGGCTGAACAGCGTGCCGCCCAGGCCGATGGACGACGGCTGCGGATCGAGCATTTCCAGCTCGGGCGCCTGCAGTCCGGCCTCGGCCAGGGCCTGGCGGAAGCCCTCGGCGCGCTGCATCACCCGCGGGTCGAGCTGCGCGGCGATGAAGCCCAGGCGCCGCCGGCCACGCTCTATCAGGTGGCGCGCTGCGGCGCGCCCGGCCTCGTGCTGGGAGAAGCCCACCGACAGGGCATCGGCCTCACCACCCAGCTCCATCATATGCACGCACGGCACCCGGCTGGCGGCGAGCATCTGCCGCGAGGCGTCGCTGCGTTCGAAGCCGGTGAGCAGCATGCCGCACGGCTGGTAGGCCAGGTAGTTGCGGATCAGGTTCTCTTCCTCGGCGATATCGTAGTGATAGTTGCCGATCAGCACCTCCAGGCCACGGGGGCGCATCACCTCGTGGATGGCCTCGAGGGTATCGATGAACAGCTGGTTGGACAGCGACGGGATCAACACCACCACCGACTGGCTGCGCGCCGAGGCCAGGGCACGCGCCGCCGGGTTGGCGACGTAGCCCAGGCTGGCCGCCGCGGCCATGACCTTCTGCGCCAGTTCCGGCGCGACCGTGCTGACGCCGCGCAGGGCGCGGGAGGCGGTGATGGGGGAAACCCCGGAAAGCCTGGCGACTTCCGCCAGGGTGGGACGACCGGTAGTGCGCGAGCCAGTGCGGGACATGAGTGTTGTAATTTTACCGCTTGCAGGAATGGGGAACGGTCACTAAGGTAGCGCTGTCTCTGAATGCAGGCAATGCAATCTTGGTAGCAGGCATGCGTTCAGCGTCCATACTGCCAAAGACAAGATCAATAACACCCGGGAGGGTGGCGCAAGACCTTCGGTTCGTCCCGACCGAGACAGCGCTATCTCACCCAGCAGGAGGTACAGATGAACCCTACCCTGTCCGCGATCGTGGTCATGGGCGTAGCCGGCTGTGGTAAAAGCAGCGTCGGCGCCGCCATCGCCACCCGCAGCGGCGGCCGCCTGATCGAAGGCGATGCCTTCCACCCCGCCGCGAACATCGCCAAGATGAGTGCCGGTATTCCCCTGGACGACGACGACCGCGCCGGCTGGCTGGTGCGTCTGGGCCAGGAGCTGCAAGACACCCTGGCCGCCGGCGAACGCCCAATCCTGACCTGCTCGGCCCTCAAGCGCCGCTACCGCGACACCCTGCGCCAGGCCGTGCCCGAACTGTGCTTCGTGTTCCTCGAACTGACCCCGCAGGAAGCGGAAAAGCGCGTGCTGGCCCGCCCCGGCCACTTCATGCCGGCCAGCCTGATCGACAGCCAGTTCGCCGCGCTGGAACCGCCGCACGCCGAGCCCCTGACCCT
Organism: Pseudomonas sp. NMI760_13; assembly: GCF_021283245.1. Classification (NCBI taxonomy): domain Bacteria; kingdom Pseudomonadati; phylum Pseudomonadota; class Gammaproteobacteria; order Pseudomonadales; family Pseudomonadaceae; genus Pseudomonas; species Pseudomonas sp. NMI760_13. The sequence continues at coordinate 54,219 of NZ_JAJSRC010000005.1, forward strand.
GGCCCTGGATGCCACCCGCCCGCTGATTACCCTGGCCGAGGACGTGCACCAATGGCTAAAGCCTTGCGGTGAGCAGGCGCTGGCGCGGACTGCCTGATCCGGCGGTTTTTCCGGCTCACCAAAGACAGCGCTGTCTCCATGCTTCTCAAGACGCAATGACGCAAGACACGCGACACCAAAACAACAACGAAAAGACCGAGGTTCACGAACCATGTTCGGACTGGCTACCGATACCTTCCTGTTGCTCGACGCACTGGTCACCATCGTCGGGCTCATCCTGCTGATCACCCATTTCAAAGTCCACCCCTTCGTCGCCCTCACCCTGGCCGCAGGCTTTCTCGGCCTGACCTCCGGCATGCCGGTGGCCAAGGTGATGAAATCGTTCCAGGACGGCTTCGGCGGCGTGCTCGGCTTCGTCGGCATCGTCCTGGCGCTGGGCACCATGCTCGGCAAGCTGATGGCCGACTCCGGCGGCGCCGACCAGATCGCCCAGACCCTGATCCGCGCCTTCGGCAAGCAGAAGGTGCACTGGGCGATGATGTTCGCCGCCTTCCTGGTGGGCATCCCGCTGTTCTTCGAGATCGGCTTCGTGCTGCTGATCCCGCTGGTGTTCATCGTCGCCCGCCGCTCCGGCGTGTCGCTGGTGAAGATCGGCATCCCGCTGCTGGCGGGCCTTTCGGTGGTGCACGGCCTGGTGCCGCCGCACCCGGGGCCGCTGCTGGCGATCGGCATCTTCCACGCCGACATCGGCAAGACCATCTTCTACGGCCTGCTGGTGGCCCTGCCGACCGCGGTGATCGCCGGCCCCCTGTTCGGCAACTTCATCTCGCGCTACATCCCGGGCAACCCGTCCCAGGAGCTGATGGACCAGATCGCCCGCGAGTCGAACCAGCAGAACCTGCCGAGTTTCAGCGTGACCCTGATCACCGTGCTGCTGCCGGTGGTGCTGATGCTGCTGAAAACCTTCGCCGACGTGGTACTGCCGGCCGAGCACATCGTGCGCCAGTGGATGGACCTGATCGGCCATCCGATCACCGCCCTGCTCGCCGCCCTGCTGCTGGCCTTCTACACCTTCGGCTCGGCCCGCGGCTTCAACCGCCAGCAGATCATGAAGATGCTCGACCAGAGCCTGGCGCCCACCGCCGCCATCGTGCTGATCGTCGGCGCCGGCGGCGGCTTCAAGCAGATGCTGGTGGACACCGGCGTCGGCAACGTGATCGGGCAGATGGCGGTACAGGCCGAGATCTCGCCGATCCTGCTGGCCTGGCTGGTGGCGGCGGTGATCCGCATCGCCACCGGCTCCGCCACCGTGGCCACCATCACCGGCGCCGGCATCGTCGCCCCGGTGATCGACCTGGTGCCGGGGGTCAACCGGGAGTTGCTGGTGCTGGCCACTGGCGCCGGTTCGTTGATCCTGTCCCACGTCAACGACGCCGGGTTCTGGCTGGTCAAGCAGTACTTCAACATGACCGTGGCCGAGACCTTCAAGACCTGGAGCATGATGGAGACCATCCTCTCGGTGGTCGGCATCATCTTCATCATGCTGCTGTCGCTGGTGGTGTGACCGTTGGTCGCCGTCATGGCACCTTGCTGACGGGCCACAGGCCCAAGTGAGACAGAGGCCCTGCGCTGGCAGGGCCGCTTTCTCCGTCGCAAAGGAGCCTGCCCCATGAAACACGCCTTCCTCCTCGCCGCCCTGCTCGCCTCGCCACTGGCCTTGGCCGCCGGTACCGGCGCCACCTACCCTGACGATCCGCACAATCCGGCGCCACAGCCGGGGGTCGACAGCACCCTCAACCCGATCGAGAAGCCCATGCCGCGGGATACCGACCCGCGGATCAAGGGCAATGACCCGGAAAGTCCGCCGGCCGAACAGAACGATGATCGTGATCTGCCGGGGATGGGAGGTAGTGGATCGGAGGGGATGGGGCGTGACGGTGGTGGGTCAGGGACTGGCGGGAAACCTTGAGCTCACAACGCTACTCGGTCCCTGTAGGAGCGGCCTTGTGCCGCGAAAGGGCTGCAAGGCAGCCCCGGCGATATCGGCTTGATGCACGAATCCTGGGGGCGCTTCGCACCCCTTTCGCGGCACAAGGCCGCTCCTACAGGGATTGCGCTGGGCTGGTTACCACTGGCGCTTGTCTGGACGGGTCAGGCCGAGTTTTTCGATCTTGTAGCGCAGCATGTCCCGCGACAGCCCCAGCAGTCGTGCCGACTTGGTGACGTTCCAGTCGGTGCGATCAAGCGTGCGGCAGACCATGTCGCGCTCCATGTCCGGCAGGCTGGCGGCGCCCGGAGGCTCGTGGCGCGGCGCTTCGAACGCCAGTACTTGCGCGGGTTGCGCCGGCGGCTCGTCGACCAGGGTCAGACACAGGTTCAGCTGATGGGCGCCAATCACCTCGCTGGGGGCCAGCAGCACCGTCTGCTCGAGCATGTTGCGCAGTTCGCGCACATTGCCCGGCCAACCGTAACCCAGCATCAGCGCCTCGGCCTCGGCCGAGAAACGCAGGTTGGGCTTGCCGTAGCGCCGCCCGTGATGAGCCAGGAAATGCCGGGCCAGGCGCAGGATATCCTGCCCGCGCGCGTACAGGCGCGGTACCTTGAGCGCGATGATGCGCAGGCGGAAGAACAGGTCGCGGCGGAACTTGCCCTGCTGGACCATCTGCTCGAGGTTGCAGTTGGTGGCGCTGATTACCCGCAGGTCGACCTTGCGCTCCTTGACCGCGCCGATGCGGCGGATGGTGCGGTCCTCCAGCAGCTTGAGCAGCTTGGCCTGCAGCACCAGGTCCATCTCGCCAATCTCGTCGAGGAACAAAGTGCCGCCATCGGCCGCCTCGACCAGGCCCACGCGACGTTCCTTGGCATCGGTGAAGGCGCCCTTTTCATGGCCGAACAGCTCGGCCTCCAGCAGGTTGGCGGGAATCGAGGCGCAGTTGAACTCGATGAACGGACCCTTGGCCCGGCTGCCGTCGAAATGCAGGGCGCGGGCCACCAGCTCCTTGCCAGTGCCGGTCTCACCCTCCACCAGTACTGGCGGCAGGTCGCCGCTGGCCATGCGCTGCTCGGCGTCGAGCAGCTGGCGCAGGGTGTGCTTGAGCTCGAGCATGGCCGGCGACTCGCCGATCAGCGCCTGCAACCCGGACTTCTGCGCCTCGCGCTCCTGGTAGAACGACAGCGTGCGCTCCATGCGTTCGGCGGCCAGGGCCTTGTCCAGCATCAGCTTGAGCTCGGCCAGCACCACCGGCTTGGTCAGGTAGTGGAACGCCCCCTCCTTCATCGCCAGCACGGCGTCCTCGACGTTGCCGTAGCCGGTCATCATGATCACCTTGAGCTCCGGCGCCTTTGCCACCAGCGTGCGCAGCAGGTCGTGGCCGCTCATGCCGGGCAGCGAGTTGTCGGTCAGCACGGCGTCCGGCTGGGCGCGCTTGATCTGCTCCAGCGCCAGTTCCGCACTGTGGCACACCGTGACCTCGAAGCCTTTCAGGCCCAGGTAGGTGCGAATGTTATCTGCAAGGATTTCATCATCCTCTACCACCAGGATGCTGTGCTCCATGGTCCCCTCCCGCTGCAATGTTGAAAGTCAGGCTGACGCGGGTTCCTTCCTCTTCGCGGCTGGTCAGTTCGACCGCGCCGCCAAAGCGTTCCATGATCCGTTTGACCAGGGCCAGGCCGACACCCAGCCCGCCCTGCTTGGTGGTGAAGAACGGCTTGAACACCATGCGCCGCTGCTGCTCGCTCATGCCCTTGCCGGTGTCGCTGAGCTGCAGCTGGGCCTGCTGGCCCTCCAGCTGGCGCACCTCGGCGCGCAGCTCGCCACCCTGGGGCATGGCCTCCAGGGCGTTGGCGAACAGGCTGTTGAGGATCTGCGTCAGTTGCAGCGGCTGGCTGGCCACCCATTGCGCCGGCGGCCCGTCGAAGGCGAAACGTACGCCGTTGCGCTCGATCTGCGGGGCGAAGGCCTGGCGCGCATCCTCGATGGCCGCCACCAGGTCCACCGACTCGGCTTCGTCGCTGGTCGGGCGCAGCGACACCAGCAGGTCGCGGACCCAGCGCGACATACGGTCGACCTGGGTGATGATGTCACCAATGTTCTTCTGCGCCGCCGGACTGGCGATGTCCTGCGCAAGTTCGGCGCTGGAGCGGATGTTGGCCAACGGGTTGCGCAGGCTGTGGGCCACCGCCGAGGACATCTCGCCCAGGGCCACGTAGGTCTCGCTGGCCACCAGGCGGTCCTGCTGGTGGTGCAGCAGGCTGGCGGCGCGGCGCACGATCCAGAACAGGCCGAAGTAGATCAGCGCCCCGCCGACCAGGGTCGAGGCCCAGATCAGCACATAGCCGCGCTGGATACGTCGCACCAGGTCCTGGGGTTCCTTGTAGATCTCGACCATGGCCAGCACCTGTTCACCCTGGCTGTCGAACAGCGGGATGTAGTTCTCGATGAACAGGTGCCGGGGCTCGCGCTGGAACTTCTGTTCCTCGCGGTCCTCGTCGGCCTTGTGGTAGCTGGCCGATACCGCCTTGCGCGAGTGGAAGGCATGCTCCAGGTCGTCGTCCTCGTCGATGCGCTTGCCGATCAGGTTGGGGTTGGTCGACCAGACCACCAGGCGGTCGCGGGCGTAGACATTGGCCAGCAGGGTGTCGGGCAGGTGTTCGACGTGGTCGAGAAACTCGACCCGGGTCGACTCCGCCAACTGCGGGGTGAACTGCAGGTGTTGCTGGTCCAGGCGCGGGTCAAGCAACTCGCCCATGGTGATGCCCGGCGGCAGTTGCGAGTGACGCACCTCGGCCTGGGCCATGGCCTGGATGAACTGGGCGGTGAGCATGGCGTCGCGCTCGACGCTGTCGCGTACCACGAAACGCGTCGAGACGTACCCCAGCCCGCCGGCGACCGAGGCGATGATCAGCAGGCTGACCAGCGAGAACCAGCGCAGCAGGTTGAACTCGCGCAGCGGCGCGGCCAACCCGCTGGCAGAGGCGCCGGGCTTGTCTGGGGCTTCGTTTTCGAGCGTCTGCATCGCGTCGCTCCCGCCTGGGGCCGATGAGGGCTATCGGCATGCCCTTGCTACCGGTGGTAGCAAAGTGACTCCATTGAGCCCGGACAGACGATGCCGCCTCAGGCCTGTATCAGGTCTAGCAAAAACTCGGCCAGTACATTCAATATTCTATTTTTTATTATAAATCATAGACTTAGATAAATTTGTTAATGCTAAATGTTGAAAAACCCCCACTTTTGGGGAATTGCTACCCACATCCAATAAATTCCTTATAAAACAATCCATTAAGAGACATTTCTACCGTTACACATCACACTGCTGCGACGCGAAAATTCAACAGCACCCGTGTCCCCATCCCCTCGCGACTGCTCAACCGCACCGAACCACCAAAGCACTCCATGATCCGCTTGACCAGCATCAGCCCTACCCCCACGCCACCCTGCTTGGTGGTGAAGAATGGCCGGAAGGCCATGCGCTGCTGCTGCTCGCTCATGCCCTTGCCGGTATCCGATAGACGCAGGCTGAGGGTGCGTCGGTCGTGGCGCACCACCTCCACGCGCAACTCTCCGCCCGCCTCCATCGATTCCAGGGCGTTGGCGATCAGGCTGTTGAAGATCTGCCCGAGCAAGGCCGGCTGGCCCAGCACCCGGACCGTCGGCAGGTCGGCCAGGACCAACCGTACACCACCCTGTTGCAGCGCCTGGCCATGGGCCTGGAGGCTGTCGCGCAGGGCCTGGGCCACATCCACCGGCACAGCCTCGTCGCCGAGCGGGCGCAGCGACTGCAGCAGCTCGCGCACCCACTGCGACATGCGATCGACCTGGTTGATGATGTCGCTGATGTTCTTCTGCGCCGGGCCTTCGTCGAACGCCTGGGCCAGTTCGGCGCTGGAGCGGATGCTCGCCAGCGGGTTGCGCAGGCTGTGCGCCACAGCCGACGACACTTCGCCCAGGGCGACGAAGGTTTCGTTGCCAATCAGCCGCTTCTGCTGCACCGCCATCAACCGGGCGGCGCGGCGCATGATGCCGTACAAGCCGACATAGACCAGGCCGACGCCCACGGCGATGGCCAGCCAGATCAGCAGCAGGCCGTGCTCGATGCGCACGATCAGGTCGTGGGGCTCCTTGTAGATCTCGACCATGGCCGTGACATGTTCGCCGTCGGCATCGAACAGGGGGATGTAGTTCTCGATGAACAGCTGCTCGGGCGGGGTGACGAACTTCTGCTCGCTGCGCGCCTGCTCGAAGTCGTGGTAGCTGGCCGACACCCGCATCTTGTACTCGAACGCCCGGTCGAGGTCGTCGTCCGACTCGATCAGCTTGCCGATCAGCGCCGGGTTGCTCGACCAGATCACCGTGCGGTCGGGGGCGTAGATGTTGGCCAGGAGCATGTCCGGCAGGTGGGCGATATGGTCGAGGAACTCGCCCCGGGCCCGGCGCCGGGCCTCGGGATCGACGTCCGAAAGGGCGTGGTCGGTGCGCGGATCGAGTAGCTCGCCCATGGTCCGCACGTTGGGGATCGACACATGGCGCACTTCGGCATCGGCGATGGAGGTGATGAACTGCGCGGTGAGCAAGGCGTCGCGCTCGACGCTCTCGTCGATGATGAAGCGGCTGGAGATCAGGCCCAGGCCGACACCCACCGAGAGGATGATGGCCAGGCTCACCCAGGCGTACCAGCGCAACATGTTGAACGGTTTGCGCGCCGGGCCGGTGTCGGCGGGCGGCAACGTGTCGGGACGTGGGGCGAGGTCCATGGCGGGCTCCGCGGCTGGGCACCTCTAGAGGTTATAGCCCAGAGTTGGGGGAAGCATGGGGTGTTGGGGAGCTATTGATCGTGTGAGGGCTGCCAGGTGCTTGTCGTAACCCTTGCAGCGCCTGTGAGATCGAGCGCCGCGCGGGCGGCGCTCGATCTCATAGGCGCTGCAAAACTCACGGCGAACACCTAGAAACCCCACCCCGATCAAAGCGGCGCATCCTCGGCCAACCCCCGCAACAACCGATACTCACGCAACACCGCCGGCACATACCGCCGCGTCTCGGCAAACGGCGGTACCACCCGCCCTCGGCTGAGCACGGCGTCGGGCCCGGCATTGTAGGCCGCCACCGCCAGGGTGATGTCGTTGTCGAACAGCTTGAGCATGCGCTTGATATAGCGCGCCCCGCCCTGCACGTTGGACGCCGGGTCCAGCACATCCGCGACGCCCATCTCCTTCGCCGTGTCCGGCATCAGCTGCATCAATCCCGCCGCCCCCTTGGCCGAACGGGCCTTGGGGTTGTAGCCGGACTCGGCCTTGATCAGCGCATGCAAGAGCGCCGGCGACACATCGTTGGCCAGGGCCGCGGCCGCCACCAGGTCGGCATAGGGCCGCCCGGTGACCAACTGGGCGTTGACCGGCCCGCCAGCCACCGCGCGCTCCTTGATCACCCGTTCATAGTGCCGTCCTGGCCGATGCACATTGGACAGCACGAAGCCGCCCTTGCCATCGCTGGCGATGTAGATATCGGCCTGGGCGCCGAACGCCATCAGCCCTGCCGCCAGTCCCAGGATCAGTCCACGCATGTCGGTCGCCTCCCGCCGCAAAAGATCAAGAGTGGCCCCCGATGTGGGGGAAATGCCCCGTCGATCCGGGCTTTTCGGTTATGACGCAAGCGCCGTGCCGGTCGCCAGCGCGCATGGCGCAAGGGCCCGGCGCAGACGTGCACGGCTGTTGCATGACAGAGGCAAACGCACTGGAGGGTTTCACCATGCAGCGCAACATCCACGGCCAACGCGGCTTCACCCTGCTCGAACTGTTGGTGGTGCTGGTGGTGCTGGGCCTGCTGGCCGGCATCGTCGCGCCCAAGTACTTCAGCCAGCTGGGCCGTTCCGAGGCCAAGGTGGCGCGAGCGCAGATCGAAGGCCTGGGCAAGGCCCTGGACCTCTATCGTCTGGAAGTCGGCCACTACCCCAGCAGCGAACAGGGCCTGCAGGCCCTGGTGGTCGCGCCCGGCGGCGAGGCGCGCTGGTCGGGGCCGTACCTGCAGAAAGCGGTGCCCCAGGACCCTTGGGGACGCCCATACATCTACAAGCAGCCCGGCGAGAACGGTGGCGAGTACGATCTGCTGTCGATGGGCAAGGACGGCCAGCCCGGCGGTGACGGGGAAAACGCCGAAATCACCAGCTGGCAGTGAGGAGCCCGGCCATGCGCTATCAGCTCAAGGCCCTGGGCAGCCAGGGCGTGGTGCAATTGCAGGTCGAGGCCGAGGACAGCGAACAGGCCCGGCGCCAGGCCGAAGACCAGGGCTTGCGCGTGCTCAGCGTGCGCAGCCAGGGCCTGGCCCTGCGCCGCCGCCCGACGGCGTTCGACCTGATGCTGTTCAGCCAGGAGCTGGCCACCCTGCTCGGCGCCGGCCTGCCGCTGATCGACGCCCTCGAGAGCCTGGCCGAGAAAGCCCCGGGCGGCGCCACGCGCAAGACCCTGGAGCAGCTGGTGCGCCAGCTGTACGAGGGGCGCTCGCTGTCCCAGGCTCTGGCCCAGCAGCCACGGGTGTTCCCCGCCCTGTACGTGGCCCTGGTGCAGTCCAGTGAACGCACCGGCGCCCTGGGCGACGCCCTGAACCGCTACATCGGCTATCGCCAGCGACTGGACCTGGTGCGCCAGAAACTGGTCGGCGCTTCGGTCTATCCACTGCTGCTGTTGCTGGTGGGCGGCGGCGTGGTGCTGTTCCTGCTGGGTTATGTAGTGCCGCGCTTCAGCCTGGTGTTCGAGGGCATGGGCACCGAGCTGCCCTGGCTGTCGCGGGTGCTGATGCAGATCGGCCTGTTCCTGCATGCCCAGCAACTGCCCCTGGGGCTGGGCGCCCTCGCCGGCCTCGGCGCGCTGGTCGCCCTGCGTCGCCATCCGGCAGTGCGTCGTGGCGCCGGCCGCGTGTTGCGCCGTATTCCAGCCTTGCACCAGCGCCTGGTGATGTACGAACTGGCACGCTTCTATCGCTCGCTGGGGATCCTCCTGCAAGGCGGTATTCCCATCCTCACCGCCCTGGGCATGGCCCGGGGCCTGCTGGGCAGCAGCGCGGCCGAAGGCCTGGAGCAGGCCAGCCGACGGGTCGCCGAGGGCCTGCCGTTGTCCGATGCGCTGCAGGCCGGGCAACTGGTAACGCCGGTTTCGCTGCGCCTGCTGCGCGCCGGCGAGCAGTCGGGCAACCTGGGCGAAATGCTCGAGCGCTGCGCGGACTTCCACGACCAGGAGATCGGCCGCTGGGTCGAATGGTTCGTCAAACTGTTCGAGCCCTTGCTGATGACCTTCATCGGCCTGCTGATCGGACTGATCGTGATCCTGATGTACATGCCGATCTTCGAGCTGGCGTCGAGCATTCACTGAGCGAGGTAGCAAATGGCCATGCGCATGGCTTAGCATCGCCGGTCTGCCCTTTTGAGCCCTTGTATCGTGCCGCTTAGCCTGCCGACCCTGATCCTGGTCGCCGTTTTCATCCTGGCCCTGATGGGCATCCTGACCCTGCACGCCTGGCGGCGCTGCGCCAGCGACCCGAGCCTGGGCTACCTGGGCGCGATGCTGCTGATCTCGGGCCTGGGGGTCTGCCTGAATGCCCTGCGTGGGATTGGCGTGGACTACCTGGCCCTGGTACTGGGCAACATCGTCCTGCTGGTCGGCACCGGCCTGGGCTGGACGGCCATGCGCGTGCTCGGCGGGCGCAAACCGCACTGGCCGCTGCTGCTGGCCGGCGCCGTGTTCTGGGGGCTGTTCAGCCTGTGGCCGGGCTTTTACGGCGATCTCGGCCTGCGGGTGAAGGTGTATTCGCTGCTGACCCTGGGCTACACCGTCCTAAGCATCGGCGAGTTGCTGCGCCCACGGGTGCGCCTGCAGGTGTCCTATACCCCGGCGTTGATCCTGACCACCCTGCATGCAGCGCTCTACCTGATGCGCACGCTGGTCGAGGACGGTGTCGCCCTCGACCAGGCCATCAACAACGGCGGCGCCAGCCCGGGCTTCTTCGCCTTCATCCTGTTCGAGTCGATGCTGTTCGCCATCGGCATCTCCTATGTGACCCTGGCGATGGTCCGCGAACGCGCCGAGATCCTGCTCCGCGCCGCGGCCTACAGCGACCCACTGACCGGCATCGACAACCGCCGGGCGTTCATGGAGCGCGGCGCACGGTTGCTGCATGACTGCGCGGCAGGCCAGGCACCGGTGGCGTTGCTGTTGTGCGACCTGGACCACTTCAAGCGCATCAACGACCGCTTCGGCCACCCCGTCGGGGACGAGGTGCTGCTGGCGTTCGCCCGGGAAACCGCTCGTCACCTGCGCCGGGACGACCTGTTTGCGCGCATCGGCGGCGAGGAGTTCGCCTGCCTGCTGCGTGACGCCAGCGAAGCCGAGGCCGAACAGGTGGCACAGCGGATCTGCGCCGGGTTTTCCGGGCTGGCGCTGCTGGAGCCGGGGCTGCTGGGCGTGAGCATCGGCATCGTCAGCCAGCCGGCCGCGCAAGGTGATCTGTCTCGGCTGCTGTCGATGGGTGACAGGGCCTTGTACGCGGCCAAGCAACAGGGGCGCGGTCGGGTTTTGCGCTATGCCGAGGTGTCCTGACGCCCTCGACCCCGCTTAGTAGTCGAAGTGCTCCACCGCCCGCCGCCGCTCGTTGTCATCACGCCGGTCATAGCTCGCCGTGGTCTGGATGTTGGCATGGTGCGCGAGCTTCTGCGCGATCGACAGGTCGTGCTCCTCGATCACCCGGGTGATGAACGCCCGGCGAAAATCATGGGGCATGATCTTGGCCCCCACCTGCGCTCCGCGCTGGCGAGCGATGTAGTAGATCGCGTGCTTGGTGATGCGCGCACGGGTGATATGGCTGCCGCGGCGGATGCGGTTGAACAGGAAGCTGTCGTCGCGCTCGCCGGCAGGCAGGTGCTGGCGGCGCAGGTCGAGCCAGGCCTGCAGCTTGTCGAAGGCCCAGGCCGGGGCGTACTTGACCAGTTGGCGGTTGCCCTTGGCCAGCACTTGCACGCTGCGCTCCTGGAAGTCCACCTGGTCCAGGTCGACGTCCACCGATTCCGACTTGCGCATGCCGGTTCCGTAGAGCAGCGCCAGGATCGCCGCATCGCGCACGCCCTGGGGGCGCGGGTCGGCGGCGCATACATCCATCAGTTCACGAATCAGGTTGCGCCGCAGGTTGCGCCCCGGCGGCAGGCGGCTGCCGCCGGCCGGCTTGACCTCGCGGATCATCAGCAACTGCTCGTGGTCGATCAGCCCCTGGCGCCAGGCCTCGTTCATCACCCCGCGCACGGCATTGACGTACAGCGATGAGGTATTGGGCGCGTAGCCATCGGCGCGCAGCGCCGCGACCAGGGCGATCACATGGCCGGGTTCAAGTCGGTACCAGGGCACCTCGGCGATATCGCCATCGGCGAAGCCCAGGCGGTCGGCGGCATCCTGCAGGATGTAGCGCATGGTCAGCTGGCTGGACGGGGCCAGGCGGGCAAGGTACTGCAGCAGCGGATTGCGCAGGAGGTCGGTCACAGCGGGGATCCTGTAGCAAAGCCGAATGCGCGGCGGGCGCAAGACGGCGTAAAGCGAGTCATTTCAACCCTGATCAAGGTCAAAAAGACTACAAACAAAAAGAGTCATAATGACTTCATGCAGTGCCATCACCTTGATATTCAAGGCCTTTGAACGCTGGCATGGTTCGTGATGGTACCCCATTCAACCGCTCCGATCGAACCAAGGTCCCCGCCATGCTCGTCCAGCCGATCACCGCTCGTCCACGCCAGCCCCTCTGGGCCCTGGGTTTTCGTCCGTTCTTCCTCGGTGGCAGCCTGTTCGCCCTGCTCGCCCTGCTGCTGTGGGCCGGCGTGCTGGCCGGCGCGTTCCAGCTCGACCCGGCGGGCGGCATGCTCGCCTGGCACCGCCATGAAATGCTGTTCGGCTTCGCGGTGGCCATCGTCGCCGGCTTTCTGCTCACCGCCGTACAGAACTGGAGCGGCATCCCAGGCCTGAGCGGCCGGCCGCTGCAGGGGCTGTTCCTGCTCTGGCTGCTGGGCCGGATCAGTTGGTTCCTGCCCTTGCCGGCCTGGCTGCTGGTCCTGATCGAGGGTACCTTCCTGCCCCTGGTGGCGCTGGCCCTGGCCAGGCCGATCATCCAGCGGCGACTGCGCAACAACTACCCCATCGTGGTCCTGGTGCTGCTGATCGCCGCTTGCCAGTGGCTGACCCTGGCCGGCGGGCTGCAGGACAACGAGGCGTGGCAACGGCGCGGCGTGCTGGCCGGGTTGTGGCTGGTGGCGGCGATGATGAGCGTGATCGGCGGGCGGGTGATCCCGTTCTTCACCCGTCGCGGCCTGGGCAACATGAGTCCGGCGCCGGCCCGGCCCTGGCTGGACCGCGCCTGCCTGATGGGCAGCGTGGCGCTGCCGCTCACCTACGTACTGGGCTTCAACGATGCGCCACAGCCACTGATGGCCACGCTGTTCGCCGCCCTGGCGGTGCTGCACGGCGTGCGCCTGGCGCTGTGGCATGACCGTGGCCTGTGGCGGGTGCCGCTGCTGTGGTCGCTGCACCTGGCCTACGCCTGGCTGATCCCGGCCTGCCTGGGCCTGGCGCTGTGGCATGCCGGGCTGGCGATCAATCCGAGCCTGGCCGCCCACGCCCTGACGGTCGGCGCCATGACCGGACTGATCGTGGCGATGATGGCCCGGGTCAGCCTGGGGCATACCGGGCGCCCGCTGGCGGTGCCGCGCAGCGTTGGCTGGGCGTTCGCGCTGATCCAGCTGGCGGCGCTGGCTCGGGTCGTGGTGGTGCCGATCACGCCGCTGGGACTGGGCTTGTCGGTGCTGTTCGGCAGCACCGCGCTGCTGCTGTTCCTCTGGCACTACCTGCCGATTCTGCTGCGGGCACGGGTGGATGGCATGCCGGGCTGAACGCCCCGCCTCGGCTTTCGCGCATTGCGTGGGAGCGGGCCTGCCCCGCGATAGTCTACAGTTCAACCCACGCCCATCCGCCAAGGGACCGCATGGCCTTCCACCACCTCACCCGCACCCACCCCCGTCTCAGTATCGCCACCCTGGCCGGCCTGCTCGGTGGCTGGCTGATCCCCGCCGGCGACACCGTGCAGCATATCCTCGCCGGCTGGAACCTCGGCGTCTGGTTGTACCTGGGTATGGTCCTGTGGCTGAGCCTGCGGGCCAATGCCGAGCGGGTACGCAAGGTTGCCCGTATCGAGGATGAAAACGCCGGCCTGGTACTGATCACCGTCTGCGTCTCGGCCATCGCCAGCCTGGCCGCCGTCACCCTGCAACTGGTGTCCAGCCGCGGCCTGGAGGGCGGCGCCCTGGCCCTGCACTACCTGTACACCGGGCTGACCGTGGCCGGCTCATGGCTGCTGATCGGCTGCATCTTCAGCCTGCACTACGCCCGGCTGTTCTACACCGGCGACCGCCATGAACCGCCCCTGCGCTTCGCCGACGGCGAGCGCAACCCGGACTACTGGGACTTCCACTACTTCTCGTTCACCATCAACGTCGCCGTGCAGACCTCGGACATCGGCGTCGCCGGCCGAGCCATGCGCCGGGTAGTGCTGGCCCACTCACTGGTAGGTTTCGTGTTCAACACGGCGATCCTCGGCTTTACCATCAACATCGCCGCCGGACTGCTCGGCTAGCACCCGCAGTGCGCAGGCGGCGATCCGCCGGCACACCTGCTCCAGCACATCGGCCTCCAGCACCAGCCCCAGGCGCAGGTGCCCCGCCGCACTCGGTCCGAAACCATCCCCCGGCAACAGGGCCACGCCCTCCTCGTCCAGCAGGCGCTGGGCGAACACCTGGGCGCCGAGCCCGGTGCCGCGGATATCGAGCATCACGAACATGCCCCCTGCCGGCCGATGGGCATGAATGCCCGGGCAGCCTACCAGCACCGCACACACCCGGTCACGCCGCTGCCGATAGACCTCGCGCATTCGCCGCACGTCATCGCGCGCCTGATCCAGAGCTACACAGGCCGCTTGCATGACAAACTCCGGCAAGCCGAACAACATGCTCATCACCAGGGTGCCGAGGTGCCGGGCGAACTGCGCCGGACCAATCACCCAGCCGACCCGCCAGCCACTCATGGCATGGGACTTGGACAGGCTGCCGATCGACACGCAGCGCTCGGCCATGCCCGGCAGGCTCAACGGGTTGGGCGCCTCACCGTCGTACAGCAGCGACTGGTAGACATCGTCGCAGACCAGCCACAGGTCATGATGGCGACATAACTGCGCCAGGCGCTCCAGGTCGGCCTGGTCGATCACCGCGCCCGTCGGGTTGTGCGGACTGTTGAGCAGCAGGCCGCGGGTGCGCGGGGTGATCGCCCTGGCCACCGCCGCAGGGTCCAGGCGAAACCCCTGCTCCGGGCGTACCGCGACGGGTACGGCCTGCGCACCGCAGGCACCGAACACGCCGTGATAGGTCACGTACATGGGTTCAGCGACGATCACCTCGTCGCCGGGTTCGAACAGGCACTGGAAGGTCGCGAACAGACCGCATTGCGCCCCTGCGGTCACCACCACCTGCGCGGGGTCGAGGGGCAGTCGGCTATGGCGCACCACTGCCTCACGCAGGGCGAGGCTGCCACGCACATCGCTGTAATGGGTGTCGCCGCGCCGCAGGCTGGCCACGGCGGCCTCGACCACCGGGGCCGGAGTGTCGAAATCGGGGTCGCCCACCGACAGCAGGATAATCTCGCGCCCTTGGCGGCGTTGCTCCAGGGCCTGGTAGTGAATGTCCCAGGCGGTGACTGCATGGCCGGCAATACGTTGGGTGAGCGTGGAATAACGCATGACTGTCTCCCTGTCTGCCGGCCGGCACCGTTGGTCCGAAAAGCGCTGCCGATAAACATAGCAGAGCAACCATCGCTGCCGCCCGCCCGCCCACGGGGAAAACGTTTGCCCCGGCCGATATACACCCACCGTTCATCGTGACAGGACTGTGACCGCCGTCATGCATTAGTACATCTGCCATATTTTCTGGCGATTGCTGCCATGGCAGGTGCTATGGTTACAGTCCCGACAGGCCAGGACGGCCACAGTGCTACTGCTACGGAATCACCGCGTTCAGGACACGAACAAGGAGGCTGGCATGAACAAGATGACGTTCCCCAACGCCTGCCAGGTGATGCGCTGGCATTTCCATCCGCTGGGCTTCGAGGCCAGCATGGATGCCCCGCGCAGCATGGTCGCCCGGCTGTTCGACCGGGCCACTGGCGAAACCCTGCTGGCGATCGCCGGCATTCCCTGCGCCACCATCATGCCCGCCGCCGATGTCGAGCGGATCATCGAGGCAGTGGAGGCCGAGATGGAAACCTTCGACCTGCTGGCCGGGCCCATGCGCAGCGCTGTCTAGATTGCCTGTTCCTGGCGCGCCTTTAACACCTGCAATCCCTTCATGAACTGCTCGGGCGGCACCGGCTGGCCAAGCAGGTAGCCCTGCAGCGAGTCGCAACCCAGGCGGGTCAGGAAGTCCTGCTGGCGGTCGGTTTCCACCCCTTCGGCGACAATTCGCAAGCCCAGCGCCTGACCCAGGGCGACGATGGCCGAAACGATCGCCGCGTCATCGCTGTCCTGCTCCAGATCGCGCACGAAGCCGCGGTCGATCTTCAACTCGTTGGCCGGCAGGCGCTTGAGGTACATCAGGCTGGAGTAGCCGGTGCCGAAATCGTCGATGGACAGGTCCACGCCCATGTCCGACAGGCGCTGCAGCACATGCAGGCTGGCGTCGGCATCGCGCATGGCGGTAGTCTCGGTGATTTCCAGGGTCAGGCGGTTGGCCGGCAGGCCGTTCTCGTTCAGCGCCTGGGCCACGCTGTCGACCAGCCCGGCATGGCAGAACTGGATGGCCGACAGGTTGACTGCGATGCGCCAGTCGTCGTTGCCCTCATCGAGCCACTGGCGCATCTGCCGGCAGGCTTCGCCCAGTACCCACTCGCCGATCGGAATGATCAGGCCGGTCTTCTCGGCCAGGCCGATGAAGCGGTCCGGCAGCATCAGGCCATGTAGCGGGTGCTCCCAGCGCAGCAGGGCCTCGGCGCCGATGGGCTGGCGCTGCACGGCGTCGAACTTGGGCTGGTAGTACAGGCGGAACTGGTTGTGCTCCAGGGCCGTGCGCAAATCCTGCAGCAACTGCAGTTGCTGGCGCGCGTTGCTGTTCATCGAGGCGTCGAAGAAGCTGTAGCCGTTCTTGCCGGCGCTCTTGGCGTGATACATGGCCGCGTCGGCGTTGCGCAGCAACTCGTGCTGGTCCAGGCCATTACCCGGGTACAGCACGATACCCAGGCTTGCCGACAGTTGCAGGTCGTGCTCGGCCACGCGGAACGGCCTGGCCATCAGGTTGACCTGTTTGACCGCGACGTTCATGGCGTCGTCCGGCTCGTCCAGCTCCACCAGCAGCACGAACTCGTCGCCGCCGATCCGCGCCAGGGTGTCTTGGCTGTGCAGATGGCCGCGCAGGCGCGCCGCCACGGCCTTGAGCAGCAGGTCGCCGACATGGTGGCCGAAGGCGTCGTTGACCGGTTTGAAACCGTCCAGGTCGATGAACATCAGGGCGAAGCAGCCGCCCTGCTCCGCCACCCGGCCCATGGCCTGGTCGATACGGTCGGCCAGCAGCGTGCGGTTGGGCAACCCGGTCAGGGTGTCGTGCAGGGCCAGTTGGGTCAGCTCCTGGTTGGCCAGGGTCAGCGAGCGTGCCAGCTCCGCCGTGCGCGCTTCCAGGCGGGCGTCCAGCACCGAGGTGAGCAGGGCCACCGCCAGCACCGCCAGGGTGGTGATCAATACCAGGTAGTCCAGGCCGTCGCCGGCCAGGCCCGTGGCCAACGCGCCACAGAAGCTGCCCGCCGGGAAGTTGGCCGCGGCCATGCCGGTGTAGTGCATGCCGACGATGGCGATGCCCATCACCACTGCCGCGACGCCGCGGATCTGGCGCACATAGGGCGTGTGCTGGCGCAGGCGGAAGGCAATCCACAGCGCCGCCGCCGACGCCCCCACCGCGATGGCCAGCGACGCGCCGAACAGCGTCGGGTCGTAGTCGATACCCGGCTGCATGCGCAGCGCGGCCATGCCCATGTAGTGCATGCAGGCGATGCCGGTGCCCATGATCAAGGCGCCGAACGCCAGCTGCAACCACGGCAGCTTCGGCTGGCTCACCAGCCACAGGGCAAAGCCCGAGGAGGCCACCGCGATCAGCAGCGACAAGGCCGTCAGGGCGGTGTCATAGCCCAGCTCGATCGGCAGGCTGAACGCCAGCATGCCGATGAAATGCATCGACCAGATGCCGATGCCCATGGCGAACGCCCCGCCACCCATCCACAGGTACACCGCCCGCCCCTTGGCCGTGGCGATGCGCCCGGTAAGGTCCAGGGCCGTATAGGAGGCAAGGATGGCCACGCACAGCGAAATCAACACCAGCGAGGAGGAGTAACTACCGATCAGCATTCGCACTTCCAGGAACAGGCCGAAGGACGGCCCGGGAAAAGCCGATAATTGTACTCAAGCTTTGGCGAAACGCACGGGGTTTTCGCGGGTCTGAGTGGATCCAATGATTGACCGGAGGCGCCGCAGGGACTGGGCTAGAGCGCATTGCCCAGTAATTGAAGGCATATTGCCATTGGTCGTCTCGGACCTCATCGCGGGGCAAGCCCGCTCCCACGCTGTGAAACATGCCTGAATGACCTGGAAGATGGCGTGGGAGCGGGCTTGCCCCGCGATAGCGTCATGACGAAACCCAAGCCAGGCGAAGCGACTCCAGCTAATCTGAACAGGCCAACACCCTGAAACCACGCCGCCCCAGGAGCTCGCCATGGCCACCCGCCCCAGGCAGGCAGTGCTGCTCGCCCTGCTTGCCCTCGCACTGTCGCTGACTGCCGGCTGTTCTAGCAAACACACCACCACCCGCTACGCAGCACAAGGCTCCGCTTGCTATGCCAAGGCCCTGCCCAGCAGCGGCGAGGGTGGCCTGGCCTTCGGCCCTACCCTCGCCATGGCCAGCAAGAAGTCGCTGGCCAGCTGCGTGCGCTACGCCGGCAGGTCGGGCGGCACGCCGCACACCTGCCAGGTCGTCGTGGCCAAGTGCAAGGGCTGAGCTAGCCCAGCGCCTCCTCGATCAGCGCGGCGACTTCCTTGGCCCGCGAGGCCAGCGATGCATGACTGGCATCCAGGGTGATGACCTTGCGCGCCTTCAACCGCGCCGACATCATCTGCTGGTTGGCCGGCGCGATCATGTGATCCTGGCTGGAGACCTGGTACCACGACGGTTTGTGCTTCCACGCCGGATCAACGATGGTGTCGCCAAAGGTGCTCGCCAGCGGCGCCTTCTGCGTCACCGCCATGACCAGCGCCTCGTCCGCCGGCAGGTCCTGGCAGAAGCTCTCATGGAACTTGTCGGCCTTGATCCACAGGTAGCCGTCGCTGTCCGGCGCCAGGTTCGCTGCCGCCAGCGGTGGATGCTGCTGGGTCAATCCGCCCGGGCTTTCACCCGCATCGGGTGCGAAGGCCGCAATGTAGACCAGCCCCGTTACATTGGCCTGGTTGCCCGCCTGGGTAATCACCGCTCCGCCATAGGAGTGGCCGACCAGCAGCACCGGTCCGCCGACCTGCGCCACCATCTTGCGCGTGCGCTCGGCGTCGTCCGCCAGGGAGGTCAGCGGCAGCTCCACGGCGCGGACTTGCGTGATGCCCTTGCGCGCCAGCTCGACGATCACCTTGCCCCAATGGGCGGCACCGCCCCAGAAACCGTGTACCAATACGACCGTTGGCTTGCTCATGGATGAACACCTTCGCTAGGGAAACAGGGATGTGATTCGCCGCAACAGCATAGGCCATAGGCTGGCGCGCCTTAGATCAAAGGCACTGGACGGCACTCGCGCAAATGACGCAAAACCTATTGGCCGGTCTGCTGGCGTTTCCAGCGTTGCAGGTTCTCGACCACCAGTTGCTCGGGCAACGGGCCTGCAACCAGCGCCTTCATCTTGCGCGCCAGCTGCTCGCGCAGCGCCGGCTTGTTGCAGCCGGACTTGTGTGACAACGCCAGGTACAACCCTTCACTGGAGATTGGTGGCTCAAGCACCTCAAGCGCCTGCTCCTTACCCAGCGTGCGAGCCAGGGCCAGCCCGGGATAATGTTCGAAGATCACATAGTCGCTGCGCTTGAGCAGCAGCTTCTGGAATGCCTGGGTGACGCTGGGTACGGCCTCGAGGTTGAGCTGCGCCCGCGCGTAGTCGTCGAAGGCCTGGCCGTGGCTATTGTTGACCAGCGTCCCGCCGCGTCGCCCCTTGAGGTCGGACCAGTCGCTGTAGGCGAAGCCCTCGCCCTTGCGCACCCAGACCACACTGGAGTTGAACAGGAATGGCGGATTGACGAAATCCACCAGCAGTTCCCGCGCCTGGGTGTGGAAATACCCGGCAAGCATGTCGACGCGCCCGCTGCTCACCTCTTCCTGGGCCCTCGACCAGGGCCCGACATACACCACGTCCACCACCAGGCCGAGCTCCTTGGCCACCTGCTTGAGCAGGTCGGCATTGGCACCGATAAGGCGCGAGGGGTCCTGCGGGTCACGCCAGAGGTAAGGGGGGTATTCAGGATTGCCGGTGGCGGTGAGGTGCTGGCAGGCGTCAGCGGCGACGCTGGTCTTGGGCACCATCGCCAGGGCGAACGACAACAACACAGACACGCCCAGACAACGTCCGTTCATTGCGTTCCTCGTACTATGGATGACGCCACTGACAACGTGGCCTTACACAGTGTGCACGAGAAATGGCCGAACGCCACGTGCGCTGTCGCGATCCGTGCTGCGGTACGTCGTCACGCCTGCTGCTGAACGTGCAGGGCTGCCTCAGCCGGCCGCCCGCGGCATCAGGTTGTAGGGGTGCTTCCAGCCTGGAACCGCCTGGATACGCGCCTTCCAGGCTTCGATATGGCGGAACTCCTCCAGCGCCAACCCCGTGTCTTCAGGCATGTACACATATCCCGCCAGGGACAGGTCGGCAATGGTCAGCCGCCCACCCACCATGAACGGCGTGTTTGCCAGGTGCGCATCGACGATCTGGTAGGCCGCCTTGGCCCGCTCGCGCAAGAAGCGGGTGACATCCGACTCGCCCATGCTCTTCAGGCAATAGATGAAACGCAAGGCCGCGTAGTAGCTGGTGAACTTGTGGTTGTCGAACAGCATCCAGCGCCAGATCTCGCGCTTCTCATGATCGTCACGCGGGCCGAAGCGCCCGGTGCGCTCGGCCAGGTAGTCGAGGATCAGCGCCGACTGGGTGAGCTTCTCCCCGGCGTGCTCCAGCACGGGCACCTCGCCCTGTTCATTGACCGCATCACGCCAGTCCTGGCCACGGGTCTGGCCGTGGAAGAAATCGACGAACTCCGGCGCCCAGTCCTGGCCGGTGAGTTCCAGCATCAATGCGACCTTGTAGGCGTTGCCGGATTCGGCAAAGCAGTGGAGCGTGTATTCGGCCATGGGCATTCGGTTCCGTTGATTGAGTATCGCCAGCGAGTCATCACCAGCACTTGCCCTTCGAATCGTAGTGACAGATTTCCTAACCACCAGAATTTTTGGATCGGCTGCTTGAGCGGCTGCCCCCGCGGAAGGTGGTGTCCTGGCCGCCGAGGGCGTTGGGCCTGCTCCTGGAACTGCGGCCATCGTTGTAGGTGGTGTCCTGGCCGCCAATGTTATTGGGCCGGCTTCTGGAACTAAGGCCATTATTGTAGGTGGTGTTTTGGCCGCCAATGTTATTGGGCCTGTTCCTGGAACTAAGGCCGTCGCTGTAGGTGGTGTCCTGGCCGCCAATGTTATTGGGCCTGCTCCTGGAGCTGCGGCCATCGCTGTAGGTGACATCCTCACCGCCAATGTTATTGGGCCGGCTTCTGGACGTGGTGCCGTCACTGTAACGGCAATTCTGACCGCCAATGTTATTGGGCTGGCATGTGTCGGCCAGGGCCAGCGGTGAAACAAAAATCAAAGTGGCCAACAGCGCAAACTTAAACTTCATGAATCTTCCTTGAACCGATCTACCGAGAAGGTGCCTGAACAATACAATGGCCGCATGCCATTAGCGAGTGCGCCATTCGACCGCCTGTGGAACTCCCTGCGCCCCTTCACGCTCTTAACATCATGCAGTAACTCCCTTGGGCATTACCTTTCCGGAGGACTCGCCATGCGCCATTTACTGCTCGTTCCCGCACTGCTGCTCCTGCTCCCCGCAGGCTTCGCCCTGGCCCGCGTCGATGCCGGGGATGTCGCCACCTCGGCGGGGATCTCCGCATCGCTGTACTCGACCTTCAAGGACGACAAACGGATCATTCCGGCCCGTGACGAACTGTCGGCCTTCGTCGCCAGTGGTGGTGCCATTCGCGGGGCTTACCTGGAGTCGGCACTGGCCCACGTACGCCAGGCCAATCCCGGGCTGCAGGCCAGTGACGAGGAACTGGCCCGGGCGCTACTGTCGCAGGATGACGGCTTGGCGGATCACTGAGCGCAAGAAACCCGGGGCCGCCCATGCGGCCCCTGCCTGCTCAGCGCGCCCGGTTGGTAACCCCGAACGGGATGTGCACCGACGGCGCCACGGTGCTGGTGCTCTTCAGATGCCCCGACTGGTCGTCGAAGAAGATGTGCGGCTTGAGCACCTGCAGCACCCGCCGTTTCTCGATGCCCCCGAGGAAGAATGCATCGTTGGCCATCACCCCCCAGCTTTTCAGGGTGTTGAGCGCTCGTTCATGGGAGGGCGCGTTGCGCGCCGTGACGATCGATACCCGCAGGCGGTTCTCGTAGCCCGGATGGGCCAGCTTGTGCTGTTCCTCGGCTGCCTGGATACGGGCGATGCGCACAAAGAACTCCTTGAGCGGACCAGGGTTGTGCGGCTGGGTGACGTTGATCACCTCATGGGCGTGAAAGCTGTCCAGCCCGCCTGACTGCATCACCGCTTCCGACTCATCCCCGGCCAGCACGCCGTCGAAGTCAAAGGCGATGCGCAGGTTGTCGTCGCTTTCGTCGTCATCGAACTTCGAATCCAACACCTGCCCTGCCGGATAACCGGCCTTGATCGCGGCATCGACGTGCTGCTTGTCAGCGGAGAGGAACAGGGCGATGTTCAGCGCCGGGATGTACTCGTACGGCGAGCGGCCCTGGGTGAAGATCGCCCGGGTCATGTTCAGGCCGTAGTGGCCGATGGTCTTCATCACCCGCATGCCGGTGTCCGGGTCGTTCTGCGACAACAGCACCACCTCCACCAGCGGGTCCTCGGGATCGCCACGCAGGTCGTTGAGGGCCAGCAGACGCTTGATGAAGGGATAGGCAATGCCTTTTCCCAACGGCACGTCCAGGTGCTGCTCCTGGTATTTGCGGTACTGCGCCTCGCCCTCGCGACGGAACACCGCGTCCGATTCGCTGAGGTCGAACACGGCGCTGGAGGCGACACCGATGACCAGGCGATCATCCAGTTCGAAGGCCATGGGGCTTTCCTTGTATTGATAACGTTGTTCGCGATGCCGCTCAGCCTTCGCTGCGGCCCTGCAGGCGCGAGGTCCAGTCTTCGACCTGATGTTGCTCCAGGCGCTTCTCCAGGGTCCGGCGCCAGTTCGGCACCAGCGGCAGCGCCAGGCACTCGCGCAACAGGTCGGGTTCCAGGCGCTTGTCGAACAGCACCGCCGAAAGCCGCGCCACCGACCATTCGCCGTGCGGGCGCTCGACCAGTTGCAGGGCATCTCCGGCCTCGACCACGCCCTCCTCCAGCACCCGGTAGTACCAACCGGTTCGCCCGCTCTGTTGCACCCGCAACGCCATCTGCGCCACGTCGAAGCGGTCGTTGAGCTTCCAGCACGGCATGCGCCCCTGGGAGATTTCCAGCAACGCCGTGCCGACGCGGATCCGGTCGCCCAGGCAGACATCGGCCTCGCGCCAGCCGGTGCTGCTGAAGTTTTCGCCGAAGGCGCCGGGCCGGTCCAGCAAGGGATGCTCGCCCAGTTCGGCAGTCCAGTCGGGATAGTGATCGCGGGGGTAATGGTGGATGGCTTTCTCGACACCACCGTGTACCCGCAGATCACCCTGTTCGTCGCCGGCGATACCGAGGAAGGTCACTGCCAGAGGCCCTTGGTGAGGCTGCTTGTCGATGGCACTGTGCGAACCCGGGCGGGTGAACGGCCGGGCGCAGCCGGTGAGCAGGCTGTCGAGGCGCGGGCTGGGCAAGTTCATGCGGCGGTCTCGTGGAAAGGTCCGCAGAGCTTACACCAGAGCGCCTGAGGGCCCAACCGCATTGCCTGTGGGAGAAACGGTCTTGCTGAGTTTTTTCAACTGACGCGATCTCTGTAGGAGCGGCCTTGTGCCGCGAAAGGGCTGCGAAGCAGCCCCAGGATTTCAGCGTTCTTGCAAAGATCGCCGGGGCCGCTTTGCGGCCCTTTCCGGCCGGTCCGGCGCCCCGGCAAGGCCGCTCCTACAGGTTGGAGTAGCACCTGTGGGAGCTGGCCGCGCAATCATAGACCGTTACTTGCCCCGCGCCTTGTTGTAGATGGTCTTGGCGCGGTCGGCCGAGGCTTGGCACTTGGCCATGTCGTCTTTGTCCCGGGCGTCCTTGGCCTCCTTGAGCAGCTCGTGATAGTCATGGGCCATGCCGCCATGCAGTGCCTGGCCATCGGTCTTGCTGATGTACTCCAGATCATTGATCTTGGCATCGCAATTGGTCGCCGGACCATCCTCGGCTTGGGCGGCGAAACTCAGTACGCAGGTGATCGCTAGCAGTGTCATGGATTTCATGGCGTGTTCTCCTGGGAAATCGACGCAGAACAGAGCTTAGTCCGCCCGTGCATGCCCGACGGTGCTTCAGCCCAACGGTCGTGCAACCTCGCCGATCAGGAAGTCGATGAACACCCGCACCTTCAACGGCATGTAACGGGCCTGCGGATACACCAGCATGAACGGCCGCGACGTCCCGCCATGCCCGGCCAGCACCTCCACCAGTTCGCCACTGTCCAGCGCATCCTGCACGGTAAAGCGGTACGCCTGCATCAGGCCGCCCCCATGGCGCACCAGGGTCGTGGTGGCGAGGAAATCGCCCAGGCAAGTCAGCGCACCCTGGGTCTCGAGCTCGACCAGCAGCCCGTCACGGCAAAAGCTCCAGGGCGGACGCCTGCCGCTGCTGGGCAGCTCGAACTGGATGCACTCATGCCCGGCCAGGTCCTCCAGGGCCTGTGGCGTACCAGCCCGGGCCAGGTAGCCGGGGGTGGCGACCACCACCAGCTCGGCGTCCTCCAGGCGCCGGGCCACCAACCGCGAATCGGCGGGCGCGCGGCCACGGATCGCCAGGTCGAAGTGTTCCTCGGCGAAATCGACGTTGCGATTGCTGACATGCACATCCACCTGCACCCCTGGATAGCGCTGGCGAAAACGCGGCAGCAGTGGCAACAGGCGGTGATGGGCATAGGGCGTAGGTGCGCTGATGCGCAGGCGGCCAGCGGGCTCGAGCTGGCCACCGGTGACTTGGCGCTCGGCCTCGACCAACTGCCCCAGTGCCTGGCGGCAGTGCAGGTAATAGGCCTGGCCGGCCTCGCTCAGGCGCATCTGCCGGGTGGTGCGCACGAACAGGCGCACGCCCAGACGCTCCTCCAGGCGCGCCACCGAGCGGCTCACCGCCGCGGGGGTGACCCCTGCCAGGGTGGCCGCCTCGGTAAAGCTGCCGGCATCGGCGGCAAGGCAGAACAACTCCAGGCTGCCCAGTTGCAGGTCATCGAAATGGCGGGTCATGGCGGGCTCTATTAATTACATGATGTATCGATTGAAATGCCCTGCGCCTCATTTTTCAAGCCGAGATTGCAACTTAAAGTGGCTCCACACCCGAGCAACGGCTCGCATCACCGGAGAGTTTCCCATGAGCAACGCAAGAACCGTCATCATCACCGGCGCCTCCAGCGGCCTGGGCTTCGCCCTGGCACAGGCCTACCTCAAGCGTGGCGATAACGTGGTCGGCAACGCCCGCACCCAGGCTCGCCTGGACGAAGCCGCAGCGCGCCTGGGAAATCCGGCCGCCTTTATCGGCGTGGCGGGCGACATCGCCGAAAAAGCCACCGCCGAGCGGCTATTCGCCGCCGCCCAGGAAGCCTTTGGCCGGGTTGATATCCTGGTCAACAACGCCGGCATCTTCATTCCAAAGCCCGTGACCGACTACACCGAGGCAGACGTCGATGCGCTGGTCGGCACCAACCTCAAGGGCTTCTTCTACCCTGCCCAGGCCGCAGCGAAAATCATGAAGGCCCAGGGGCACGGGCATATCGTCGCCATCACCGCCTCGGTGGCCCTGCAACCGGACACCCGCGTCCCGGCGCTGCTGCCGGTGCTGGTCAAGGGCGGGCTGAACCAGGCGGTCAAGGGCCTGGCCCTGGAGCTGGCAGCGAGCGGCGTGCAGGTCAACGCCGTGGCCCCAGGCATCATCGACACGCCGCTGCACAGCGGCCACACCGAAGGGCTCGGCGCACTGTCGCCAAGCGGTCGCACCGGCAAGCCAGAGGATGTGGTGGACGCCGTGCTGTACCTGACCGATGCCCGTTTCGTCAGCGGCGTCATCCTCCCCGTCGACGGTGGCAGCACCGCCGGTACCTGGCACTGAACCTGGAGCGACGCACATGCCTTATGTCCATATCCGCGTGACCGATGAAGGCGTCACGGCCGAACACAAGCGTCAACTGATCGAAGGCACCACCCGCCTGCTGGAAAAGGTCCTGAACAAGCCGCCGGCGAGCACTTTCGTGGTGATCGAGGAAGTGCCCACCGACAACTGGGGCGTCGGTGGCGAATCGGTGACCTCATTGAGAGCACGCGAACGGCGATAAAAGCAACCACCGGCCTGGAAAACTGGCCGGTTCGCATGCGCCTAGCGCAACAGCGTCTGGATCTGCTCGTGGAGCGTGTCGAGGTCGAAAGGCTTGGCCAGGATCGGCGCCTTGCGCGCGATCGGGCTGCCCGACTCGACGATCTCGGCCGGGTAGCCACTGATGAAGATCACCTTCAGGTCCGGGCGCAGCTTCACCGCAGGCTCGGCGATTTCCACCCCGGAAATCCCGCCTGGCAGGCGGAAATCGGTGACCATCAGGTCCAGGTGCGGCTTGCTCGCCAGGATCGCGAACGCCTCCTCGCCGTCCTCGGCCACCAGCACGTGGTAGCCCTCGCCGGCCAGGTAATCGCGCAGGATCATGCGGATCGCCGGTTCATCCTCGACCACCAGTACCACGTCTTGTGCATCTTCACTCATGACAACGCCTTCGCATTCAACAGGTTAGCCATCAGACCCCAGCACTACGCAGAGGTTGCGCGGGCCGGGTCACAATGTTGCGACTGTGCCGACAGCGGCAGATACACGGTGAAGGTCGAGCCGATGCCGGCCTGGCTGTCGACCTGGATCCGCCCGCCATGGGCCAGGACGATCTGCTCGGAGATGTACAGGCCCAGGCCCAGCCCGCCCGTGGCCTGCTGCGCGGCGACGCGCTCGAATTGCTGGAAGATCCGCTGCAGGTGTTGCGCATCGATACCGATGCCATGGTCCTGCACCTGCACGCAGGCCATCTCGCCCGCTTCGAACACCCGCACCTGGACCGGTTTGCGCTCACCATAGCGCAAGGCATTGGACAACAGGTTGGCCACCACTTGTTCAATGCGGAACTCGTCCCAGTCGCCCTGCAAGGGGTCGCAGCGCTGCAGTTCGAGCGGCGTGTCCACGGCGCCGGCCTGGGTGGCGAAGTTCTCCACCAGGCCCCGCACCAGTTGCCCAAGGTCGAAGGTCCGCGGGCGGATCGACAGCTTGCCGGTACGGATCCGCGATACATCGAGCATGTCCTCGACCAGGCGGATCAGGCTGTTGATCTGGCGCTCGTCGCGCTCGACCATGGCCTTGAGCTTGTCCTCGCTGAACGCCGCCAGGTTGCCGCGGGACAGGTGCAGGCGGCGCAGCTGGGTTTCCAGGATCAGCCCGTTGAGCGGCGTGCGCACCTCATGGGAGACAATCGACATGAAGTCGTCACGCATGCGCACCGCGTGCTCCAGCTCGCCCCGCGCCACCTGCAACTGGGCCAGCAGCAGCTCTTGCTCCTGGCGGCTCTGCTCCAGGGCCTGCAACTGTCGGTCGAGGGCCTTGCGCTGGCGGAACAGATCGACGAACACCGACACCTTGCTCTTCACCGCCAGGGTTTCCAGCGGCTTGTGCAGGAAGTCCACGGCGCCGCTCTCGTAGCCCTTGAAGGCGTAGTTCATTTCGCGCCCGGCGGCGCTGACGAAGACGATGGGGATGCTGCGGGTCTTTTCCGTGCCGCGCATCAGCTCGGCCAGCTCGAAGCCGTTCATGCCCGGCATCTGTACATCGAGAATGGCCAGGGCGAACTCGTGCTCGAGCAGCAGCGACAACGCCTGCTCGGCGGACTGCGCCTGGTGCACCTCGCGGTCCTCGCCCTGGATCAGGGCGTCGAGGGCCAGCAGGTTCTCCGGCAGGTCGTCGACGATCAGCAGTTTCGCGGTAATGTGGCTTAGCATGCGCTGGGTTCCAGGGTAGCGAGCAACTGCCCGATACCGCCAAGGGAAAGAATATGGTCAGGGTCGTGCAGGGCCAGGGCGGCCTCCGGCATCAACGCCACCTGTGCGTCGCGGGGGTCCTGGACAACCGTCCGGCCACCGCTTTGTCTGATGCGCAACAGCCCCCGGGCGCCGTCTTCGTTGGCGCCGGTGAGCAGCACGCCGAGCAGGCCCGGGCCATAGGCATCGGCGGCCGACTCGAAGAGAAAATCGATTGCCGGGCGCGAGAAATGCACCGGCGCTTCCTGGCTGAGCGAGAAGCTGAGGTCGCGCTCGACCGACAAGTGATAGCCCGGCCCCGCCACGTAGATCAGCCCAGGCTCGATCCGCGCCTTGTCGAAGGCTTCGCGCACCGGCCGGCGCAGGCGCCGCTGCAGCACCTCGGCGAGCTGGCTGTGGCGGTCGTCCGGCAGGTGCAGCAGGCACAACACCGGGATGGCGAAGTCCGCCGGTAGCGCGCCAAGCACGCTGAACAGCGCCGTGACGCCGCCCGCCGAGGCGCCGATGACGATCGCGCGCACGCCGTTCATGTCTTGCGGTAGATCCGCTCGGGCCGCACCAGCGGCTCGAAGCCTTCGCTGTAGGCCGAGAAGTCCACCGACTCCTTGCTACCCAGCACCAGGAAGCCGCGGTGGCACAGCGACTCGTGGAACAGGCCCAGGGCGCGGTCCTGCAGGTCCTTGTTGAAGTAGATCAGCACGTTGCGGCATGACACCAGCTGGGTCTCGGAAAACACGCTGTCGGTGGCCAGGCTGTGGTCGGCGAAGGTCACGTTGTCGCGCAGGCTTGAGTCCATGATGGCGTTGCCGTAGGCGGCGGTGTAGTACTCGGAGAAATCGCGCCGGCCACCGGCCTTGCGGTAGTTCTCCTCGTACTCGCGCATGCTCTGCATCGAGTAGATGCCCTGCTTGGCGCGCTCCAGCGAATGCGGGTTGATGTCGGTGGCGTAGAGGATGGTGCGCTCCAGCAGGCCTTCCTCGCGCAGCAGGATGGCCATGGAGTACACCTCCTCGCCGGTGCTGCAGCCGGCGATCCACAGCTTCAGCGACGGCCAGGTGCGCAGCAGCGGCACCACTTCGTTGCGCAGCGCGAGGAAATGCCCGGGGTCGCGGAACATCTCGCTGACCGGGATCGTCAGGTACTGCAGCAGCTCGAGGAACATGCCCGGGTCGTGCAGCACCCGCTCCTGCAGCGCCGACACCGTGCGGCAGTCGAACTGGCGCACGGCGTGGAGGATCCGGCGCTTGATCGAGGCGCCGGAGTAATCGCGAAAATCGTAGCTGTACTTGAGGTAGATCGCCTCGATCAGCAGCCGGATCTCGATATCGGTGTTGCGTTCACTGGTCAAGATTTCAGATTCGCTCCAATTGCGGCAGCCAGACCCGGATCAGCGAGAACAGGCGGTCCAGGTCGATCGGTTTGGCCAGGTAGTCGTTGGCCCCGGCCTGCAGGCAGCGCTGCTGGTCATCCTTCATCGCCTTGGCGGTCACGGCGATGATCGGCAGCTTGCGCCAGCGCGGCTGCTGACGGATCAGGCGGGTGGCCTCGTAGCCGTCCATCTCCGGCATCATCACGTCCATCAGCACCAGGTCGATGTCATCGTTGGCCTCCAGGCACTCGATGGCTTCGCGCCCGTTGCGGCCGATCTCGACGATGGCGCCCTTGTGCTCCAGGGCGCTGGTCAGGGCAAAGATGTTGCGCACATCGTCGTCCACCAGCAGGACCTTGCGCCCCTCGAACACCTTGTCGCGGCTGCGCGCGGTCTTGAGCATGCGCTGGCGTTCGTTGGACAGCTGCGACTCGACCTTGTGCAGGAACAGCGTGACTTCGTCGAGCAGGCGCTCGGGCGAACGCGCGCCCTTGATGATGATCGAGCGCGAATACTTGAGCAGGTCGGCCTCTTCCTCGCGGGTGAGGTTGCGCCCGGTGTAGACGATCACTGGCGGGAAGCTGCGGATGTCCTCGGCGGTCATGCGCTTGAGCAGCTCGTTGCCGAGCATGTCGGGCAGCTTGAGGTCGATGATCATGCAGTCGTAGATGTTCTCGCGCAGCAGCGCCAGGGCGTCCTGGGCCATGGCCACGGCGGTGATCTGGATATCGTCGTCACCGATCAGGCGGGCGATGCTCTCGCGCTGCAGGTCATCGTCCTCCACCAGCAGGATGTGCTTGAGCTTCTGCGTGAGCTTGGCCTCCAGGCGGCCGAACACCGCCTTGAGCTCCTCGCGGCTGGTGGGTTTGACCGCGTAGCCCACCGCGCCCATGTGCATGGCCGCCTCGACGCGATCTTCCACCGAAATGATGTGCACCGGGATGTGCCGGGTGCCGGCCTGCTCTTTCAGGCGCTGCAGCACGGTGAGCCCGGAATGGTCGGGCAGGCGCATGTCCAGCAGGATGGCGTCGGGCAGGTACTGGGCGGCCAGCTCGAAGCCTTCGTCGGCGGCATGGGCGACCAGGCAGCTGTAGCCCAGCTCGTGGGCCAGGTCGAAGAGGATGCGGGCGAAGTTCGGCTCGTCCTCGATCACCAGGATGCAGCGGTTGGCGAACGGCGCCTGGGCGCGGTCGTCGGCAAAGGCCGGGGCCGGGCGCTCGGTGCGCACCGGCGCCGGTACCGGCGGCGCCGGCGGCAGTTCGTCGACCGCCGGGCGCAGGCTGTGCACCTCTACCTGCTGCGCCGACGGCTCGAAGTGCTCGGGCAGGATCAGGCTGAACACGCTACCCTGCCCCGGGCTGCTGTCAACATTGATCTGCCCGCCCAGCAGGTGCGCCAGGTCGCGGGAAATCGACAGGCCCAGACCGGTGCCGCCGTAGCGGCGGTTACTGGTGCCGTCGACCTGGTGGAAGGCGCCGAAGATCGCCTGCTGCTGGTCGGCGGCAATGCCGATACCGGTGTCGCGCACGGCAAAGACGATGCCCAGGCCGGCCTGGTGGCTGATGCCCAGGCTGACCTGGCCGCGCTCGGTGAACTTGATGGCGTTGGACAGCAGGTTCTTGAGGATCTGCTCCAGGCGCTGGCGGTCGGTGAACAGGCTCGCCGGCAACGGCTGCTCGAGTTTCACCTCGAAGGCCAGGCCCTTGTCCTGGGCCAGCGGCTGGAACATGCCCCGCAGCCCTTCGACCAGGCGCTCCAGCGGCGTGCTCTCGGCGCGCACCTCCAGCTTGCCGGCCTCGACCTTGGCGATGTCGAGGATATCGTTGATCAGGTTCAGCAGGTCGTTGCCGGCCGAGTAGATGGACTCGGCGAACTTGACCTGCTCCTCGCTGAGGTTGCCTTCGGCGTTCTCGGACAAGAGCTTGGCCAGGATCAGCGAGCTGTTGAGCGGCGTGCGCAGCTCATGGGACATGTTGGCGAGGAACTCGGACTTGTACTTGCTCGAACGCTGCAGGTCGTCGGCGCGGGCCTGCAGCTCGACCTGGGCCTGGTTCAGCTCGCTGTTCTTGCGATCCAGGGCCTCGGTGCGCTCGGCCAGCTGTTCGTTGGTCTGCTCCAGTTCCGCCTGCTGGGTCTCCAGGTGGGCCTGGGACTCCTTGAGCACCCGCGATTGCTCCTCGAGCTCTTCGTTGGCGGTCTTGAGCTCTTCCTGCTGCACCTGCAGCTCTTCGTTGAGCTGCTGGGTCTCGGCCAGTACCTCCTGCAGGCGCTGGCGGTAGCGTGCGCTCTCGATGGAGATGCCCAGGTTCTCGGTGATCCGCTCCAGCAGTTCGACGTCGCGCTCCTGCAGCGTGCGCAGAAAGCCCAGCTCCAGTACGCCGTTGACCCGCCCGTCGTCCTGGGACGGCACCAGCACGCCGCTGCGTGGCAGGCCGCGCCCCAGGCCAGAGCTCAGGCGGTAGTAATCCTCGGGCAGTTCGTCCAGGCGCAGCAGGCGCCTCTGGATCACCGCTTCGCCCAACAGGCCGGCATGATCGCCCAGACGCGGCTCGCTGCCCTGCTGCTCGGTGTCCAGCCCATAGGTGGCGACCCGCACCAGCTGGCCATGCTCGTCGCGCACGTACAACGCGCCGACCACGCTGCCCAGATAGCCGGCGAAGAAACGCAGGATATTGTCGCCGAGCATGGGCAAGGTCAGCTGCCCCAGCACCTGCTCGGCCAGCTGGGTCTGCCCGGCCCGCAGCCAGGCCTGTTGCTCCAGGCGCTCGGCGGCGCGCTGCTGGGCCTCCAGGTTCGACACATAGCTGGCCGATAGCGCCAGCAGGTCGCGGCGCCCCAGGTAGGCAAGCAAGGCACTCAGGGCGACGATGAACAGCACAAAGGCCGAGATCGCGGTCATGGTGACCGTGCTGACCGTCTCGTTGCGGGTCGTACGCAGTTGCTGCTCGGTGTTGATGAAGGTGTCGAACTCCTTGCGGATCTCGTCGGTCAGGCGCTTGCCGCGGCCACGGCCAATCGACGCCTGCACGTCGCCCTGGCTGCGGCGCTGGCTGATCATCTCGTTACCGAAGGTATTCCACTCGCGCTGCAAGGCCGCGATGCGGTCAATGCGGTCGACCTGCTGGGGGTTGTCCGCGACCATTTCCTTCAAACTGTCCAGGCTGCCGAAAATACGCGGCTTGGCGACCTCATAGGGGTCGAGGAAACGCTCCTCGCCAGTCAGCAGGTAGCCGCGCATGCCGGTTTCCATGTCGATCGAAAGCTTGATCGTCTCGTTGGCATTGCCGATCACCCGGTCGGTGTGCTCGACCCACTGCATGGCCGAGAGCAGATAGTTGATCACCGCGACAAACGCCACGGCGCCCAGGAGCCCTACGCCCAGGGGCAGGCCGACGTTGCGGCTCAGCAGTTTGCGAAAGCTGCGTTGGTCCATCGAGGCTGCTTGAATCATCTGAAAGTGCCCGAGTGAAAAAAGTCCATTGAACAGACTGGCGTCTACATCGTGTAAGGGTTGCCCTGCGCCAGACCGACCGGGGGAATACAGCGAGTCTAACCAGCTTTGGCGGATCTGGCAGGGCATTTAGCCAGTATTTGAAGCCTGTCTGCGGCAATCGTTCCATCTATTTGCCGGTGCCGTTAAGCTTGGGAACTTCTGCCACCGCCTTGCGCACAGAGTAGAGACAATCCACCGAAACAGGATCCGCACAATGCACCTTCTGGTAGTCGAAGACGACGACATCGTACGCATGCTGATAGTCGAAGTGCTCGGCGAACTGGGCTACACCACTATCGAGGCCGACAGCGCCGGCGCGGCCCTGAAGATCATCGAGGATCCCGAGCAGTCCCTGGCACTGTTGATGACCGACGTCGGCCTGCCCGACCTGCGCGGCGAGGAACTGGCCGCCAAGGCCCGCGAGGCCCGGCCACTGCTGCCGGTGCTGTTCGCCAGCGGCTATGCCGAGAGTTTCACCGTGCCCGAGGGCATGCACCTGATCGGCAAGCCGTTCAGCATCGATCAACTGCGCGATAAGGTGCTGGAGATTCTCGGCGCGCCGTCCATGCCTGGCCTGTAGGAGCGGCCTTGTGCCGCGAAAGGGCTGCGAAGCAGCCCCGGCGATTGATGCATCAACGCAGAAGCCCTAGGGCCGCTCCGCGCCCCTTTCGCGGCACAAGGCCGCTCCTACAGGCGCCCAGCGAAAGGTCCAGGCTGAAATAATTTGAACGTCTTGCGCTTTTAAGCTTCCAACGTTCGAGGTATGCCTCTTTCGCCGGAAAGCCACCATGAAGATGCCCTGCCGCGCACCCTGCGTCCTGCTGGAACTGGACTTTGTCCGCGACACCCTGTTCGGTCGGGTGGCCCAGCGCGCCGAGTGCCAGGTGCAGTTGGCGGCCCTCAGTCTGCAAGGCCGCCCGGCACTGCGCCTGCATATCGAGCCGCCGCTGCCGGGCAAGGTCGAGAAAGCCCACAGCGTCGCCTTCGCCTGGGAAGGACGCAACTATCGCGGCGTGGTCCGCGAGCATGTCAAATGCGGTGACGGTGGCATCAACCTGCTGCTTGAACTTTTATGACCTCAGGCGCTGACCTTGCGGCCTTGCGCTGCGCCTTGACCCTTGCCACCAGGCCCAGCAGGTCATGACAGCTGTTGAGCTCGGCGATCGGCACGCCGGTCACGGTCAGGCAGTCGTCCAGGCTCTGTCCCTGGCCCAGGCGAATGGTGAGGTGTTCGCCGTCCGGGCAGCTCACCTCGCAGCGGTCAGGCAGGCAGGCCTGTTCGATCATCTGCCGCATCTCAAGCATTGAAACGCCAATCAACGACATGGTACGACCCTCTCTGTACTGGATGGCCTGTTGGGTTTGGTACGCCCTCGACTGGCAGGCTGCCAATTGATATTGCCCATGCCCGGGTGCAGGTCCATTCGCCCAGGCAATGACAACGTCGAAGTGCCTCTAGCACCTTAGTGGAAGAAACCGCTGGCATGGCAACGTTCGCTCGCCAGCGCCATGTTGGCGACGGATGGTCAACGCCTACAGGCGTGCCAGTTCCTCGCGACAGAACTCGACGAACAATTGCGCCGGCTTGGTCAGCTGCACACGTTTCAGGTGCGCCGCCGCCAGGCCCGACAGCGCTACAGGCTCGGTGATGTCGAGGGTCACCAGGCGCTGTCCGTCGTAGGTGAATTCGGAATGCGGCCGGGTCACCAGCAGCGAGAAGCCGAAGCCCTGCCCCACCATGCCCCGAACCATCTCGATCGACGGCGAACTGAAGACAATGTTCGGCGTCAGCCCCAGCTCGTTGAACAGACTGACGAAATAGGTGCGGCTCGGCGCCACGTCGAGCAGGATCATCGGTTCCGGGCACAGGTCGCGCAGCGACACCTGGGTTTGGCCGGCGAAACGGTGTTTTTCCGGCAGCAGCACATAGGGTTTCTGCGCTGGCATCAACGGCTCGGTCTCGATGGTGCCGTCCAGGTCATGGTCGTAGAGGAACGCCAGGTCGAAGGTGCCCGCCGTCAGGCCCTGGATCAGGTCCTGCTGTTCGCCGTCGCGAAGGCGGATGTCCACCCCGGGATAACGCTGGCGAAAACCGGCGATCAGTCGCGGCAGGTACAAAGGCGCCACGGTCTCGAAACAGCCGATGTCGATCTGCCCGGCCACCGTGTCGTTGTCGGCCAGGGCGTTCTGCTCGAACTCATGGGCCATCTGCAGCAGGGCCCGGGTCTTGGCATAGAAACGCTTGCCGCTGGGCGTCAGCGACACGCCCTGGGCGTGATGGCGGATGAACAGCTGCACGCCGAAGCTCTCCTCCAGGCTCTTGATCGCCGTGGAGATCGACGGCTGGGCAATATACAGCTGGCGCGAGGCCTCGGCGACGCTGCCGGCCTCCACCGTGGTGACGAAGTACTTGAGTTGGCGCAAGGTGTAGGAAGCCACGCTGACCTCTCTGGCGCCGGGAGCGGCGCACGGAATTTTTCTGTCAGCTTACCTCGGCTTGGCACCTGTGGGCTGATCGCGCAGGCAAGGATTTACCTTGGGGTTGAGCACAATTTTCCGTTGCGCCGCCCAACCGACCCAGGTCGTCAGACGGCCTGCAGCGGAATGTCCCCACCGGCGCCCTTGCCGTCGCGCCGCTCGCTCATCCAGTCATTGACCTTCTGCCCGAACTCGGCCGGCGCCTTGCGCCCGAAGCGCCGCGCCAGGTCGAGGATGGTTTGCTGGGCCAGCGCCTCCTCCATGCGTTTCTGCGCCCCCAGCATCACCGCATGGATCGCGCAGGTGCCTTCGGTGGCCCAGGCCGGCGCGGCGCCCTCGAACACCGCGCAACGCTCGCGGATCTCCCGGCAGTCGAAGAGCTTCTTCGGCCCGTCGATGGCCGTGACGATATCCAGCACGGTGATCTCGTCGGACGGCCGCGCCAGACGGAATCCGCCGCGCACGCCTTCGGTCGCCGCCACCAATCCAGCGCGGGCCAACTTGGTGAAGACCTTGGCCAGGTATTCCTGGGGCACGCCCTGCAACTCGGCCAGGTCGCGCACGCTGGATTCGCGGCTGTCGCCGCGCTCGTCCACCAGGAACAGCAGGCAATGGATGCCGTATTCGACGCCGGCGCTGTAAAGGGACATATCAATCTCCGACTAATTCTGTCGCAAATAGTACGCCCATAATCGGTGGCAGGCAAAGCCGGTCGTCGCCGTGCAAGCATATCAACATCCCAGCAGAAGCCAATAAACACGCTGGATACAGCCGACACACCTGCGTTTGCGAAAGGACGACCCGAAAAATAACACTTGCCGATTTAAACTACGATCAATACAGTCGTAGTTATTCGACGGGCCGTGAACGCCTCATCGAAGACCTTTTTCCTGTCCTTGCGGAGCATCCACATGACCTCTCGTATCCTGATCATCGGTGCCGGCTTTGCCGGTGTCTGGAGCGCCCTGAGCGCCGCCCGCCTGCTCGACCAGGCACAACGCGGCGACGTGCGCATCAGCGTGCTGGCCCCGCAGCCGCAACTGCGCATCCGTCCACGCTTCTACGAGGCCGACGTCCACACGCTGCAGGCACCGCTGGAGGCGCTGTTCGACGTGGTGGGCGTGGAGTTCATCCCTGGCACCGCCGACAGCATCGACAGCGCCGCCCGCCAGGTCGGCTACCGCGATGCCGATGGCCTGCCGCAGCAGCTCGCCTACGACCGCCTGATCCTCGCCGCCGGCAGCCAGGTGGCCCGCCCTGCCGTACCGGGCCTGGCCGAGCACAGCTTCGATGTCGACCAGATGGAGTCGGCCGTGCGCCTGGAACAGCACCTGCACGGCCTGGCCAGCCTGCCCGCCTCGCCGGCGCGCAACACCGTGGTGGTCTGCGGCGGCGGCTTCACCGGCATCGAGACCGCCACCGAGATGCCGCCGCGCCTGCGCGCCATCCTTGGTGAAGGCCATGCCCGCGTGGTGCTGATCGACCGTGGCGCCAGCGTCGGTGCCGCCCTCGGTGCCGGGATCACCCCGGCCATCGTCGCCGCCAGCGAGCAGGCGGGCGTCGAATGGCTGACCGGCACCTCGGTGGTGGCGGTGGATGCCGGCGGCGTGACCCTGGACAACGGCGAGTACATCGCCAGCAAGACCGTGATCTGGACCGCCGGCGTCAAGGCCAGCCCGTTGACCGCGCAGGTCGCCGGCGAGCGTGACGGCTTCGGTCGCCTGCGGGTCGACGACCACCTCAAGGTGATCGGCCAATCGCACATTTATGCCACCGGCGATGTGGCCTGGGCCGCGGTGGACGAGCTGGGCAACCACGCCCTGATGACCTGCCAGCACGCCATCCCCATGGGTCGCCACAGCGGCAACAACGCCATGGCCGACCTGCTGGGCCAGGCGCCGATAGCGTACCGCCAGCCCAAGTACGTCACCTGCCTGGACCTGGGCGACTGGGGCGCCGCGTACAGCGAAGGCTGGACCCGCGAACTGAAGCTGCAGGGCCAGGAAGGCAAGGACCTCAAGCGCCAGATCAACTCGGTCTGGATCTACCCGCCGGCCGCCGACCGCGCCCAGGCCCTGGCGGCGGCCGACCCGCTGATTCCGATCGTCGAGTGAACGAAAACAACAGGCCCGTCCCGGAAGTGACGGGCCTGTTTGTATGCGTCATTACATTGAACGACTGGTCAATAATAGTGGCGTTATGTCATCATTCAGAAAAAACAACATGAACCGTGAGGATATAACCCCCTTCGCAGTGCATCGAGAGCCTTTCCAGCCGAGCCCGGTCAGTCCGCGCTCTTGACGCCTGCCAGCCACCGTCAAGGAGCGTCGCATGCAGTTACGGAACATGAAGATCGGTATTCGGGCAGCAGGAATGTTCACCCTGCTCGGGATCCTGGTCCTGGCCCTGGGCCTGGTCGCCCTCTACGAAACCCGGCGGATGGACAGCGCCACCGACGAAATCCGTCTCACCTGGATGCCCGCCGTGCTCGCCCTGGGCGAGGTCAGCAGCAACCTGGGCCGGGCCCGCGCCCTGACCCTGCGCAGTGTCCTTGAGGACAGCAGCAGCGCCCGCCATGCCACGCTGGACAAGATCGTCCAGGTCAACCAACAGCTCGAAAACGACCTCAAGGCCTACGAGCGCACCATCTTCGCCGCGGACGACCGCGCCCTGTTCGACACCTTCATGGGCCTGAGCGAACGCTATCACGCACTGCAGCAAGCCATTCGCAGCGCCGCCGGCGATGACCGACTGGACGAGGCCCGACGTCTGGTCAACGGCCCGCTGGCCGAGTACGCCGACAGCATGATGAAGGCCCTGGCCGAACTGATCGACTACAACACCAAGGGCGCCGAGCAAGCCTCGCTGCGCAGCAGCGCGGCCTCCGACGAAGCCTTCAGCCTGATCATCGCCGCCATTGCCGTGATCACCCTGGCGCTGATCGGCATCGCCACCCTCCTCACCCGCAGTATCGTCGTGCCCCTGGCCGACGCCGTTGCCGTGGCCGAGCGGGTCGCCACCGGCGACCTGACCCGCGAAATCGTCGTGCTCGGCCGCGACGAACCGGCCTTGCTGCTGGCCGCTCTGAGCCGCATGCAGCATAGCCTGCGCGACACCCTGCGCAGGATTGCCGCGTCTTCCGACCAGTTGGCCTCGGCCTCCGAGGAGCTGCACACCGTCACCGAGGACACCAGCCGCGGCCTGCACCAGCAGAGCGCCGAGATCGACCAGGCCGCCACGGCGGTCAACCAGATGACCGCCGCCGTCGAAGAGGTAGCGAGCAACGCCGTGAGCACCGCCGACGCCTCCCAGGGCGCCGACCGCACTACCCGCGACGGTCGCGACCAGGTCAACCAGGCGCTGGCCTCGATCCAGCACCTGGTCGATGACGTGACCGGCACCTCCGGGGAAATCGAGCAGCTGGCCAGCCACGCCAACGAGATCAGCCAGGTCTTGGACGTGATCGGTTCGATCGCCGGGCAGACCAACCTGCTGGCCCTCAACGCCGCCATCGAGGCCGCCCGCGCCGGTGAGGCCGGCCGCGGCTTCGCCGTGGTCGCCGACGAGGTGCGTGCCCTGGCCCACCGCACCCAGCAGTCCACCGCGGAGATCGAGCAGATGATCGGCGGCATCCAGACCGGCACCGAGCGTGCGGTCAGCGCCATGCACAGCAGCCAGGGCCGTGCCAACGGCACCCTGGCCGTGGCGCAGTCGGCCGGC
Source organism: Pseudomonas sp. NMI760_13 (assembly GCF_021283245.1). NCBI lineage: Bacteria > Pseudomonadati > Pseudomonadota > Gammaproteobacteria > Pseudomonadales > Pseudomonadaceae > Pseudomonas > Pseudomonas sp. NMI760_13. Next base: position 92,836 of record NZ_JAJSRC010000005.1, read on the forward strand.
CAGGCCCTGGAGCTGATTGCCGAGGCGATCGCCACCATCAACCAGCGCAACCTGGTAATCGCCACCGCCTCCGAACAGCAGGCCCAGGTGGCCCGGGAGGTGGACCGCAACCTGGTGAACATCCGCGACCTGGCGATGCAGACCTCGGCGGGCGCCAACCAGACCAGCGCGGCGGCCCAGGACCTGTCACGCCTGGCGGTGGAGCTGAACGGGATGGTGGCGCAGTTCAAAGTCTGAGCAAGCGCATTACATTGCCGCTCAACCGGGCTACCAGCGGATGACGCCGTCCGCCGGGAGCCCGCCTACGCCGGGACAGGTACCGGCAAATAGGAAAATCCGCCGCAATACGTGCGACCTGGCGACTATCTCCCCGCAGCCCCCGGAATCATGCTCCTGACGTTTGCATTCTGACGTCAAGGAACATCCATGCTGTTGAGAAACATGAAGATCGGTAAACGGGCGACCAGCCTGTTCACGCTGCTGGCCGGCCTGGTCCTGGCCATGGGCCTGGTGGCCTTGTACGAAACCCGGCAGATGAACGATGCCACCAACGAGATCCGCCGCAACTGGCTGCCGGCCGTGATCGCCCTCAACGAGATCGGCGGCACCCTGGCCCAGGAACGCGCCGCCACGCTGCGCGCGGCGCTGGAGGAAGACACCGACGAAAACGCCAGCGTCAACCTGCTCAACAGTATCGAGGAAGCGATCCAGCAGGACCTCAAGGATTACGAGAAGACCATCTCCGACGCCCAGGACCGCGGCCTGTTCAATGCCTTCCTGGTGGCGCGCCAGCAATACACCCAGCAACAGCAACAGGTGCTGGCAAACATCGGCGCCGGGCGCATGGCCGAAGCCAGGCGCCTGATCAACGGCCCGCTGATCCAGCGCGCCGACCGCATGATGGACGCCATGGCAACACTGGTGGCCTTCAACTACAAAGGCGCGGAAACGGCCTCGCACCGCAGCGACACGGTCAGCGACCAGGCGTATGCGGTGATCATCACGGCACTGGTGCTGATCGTCCTGGCACTGATCGCCATCGCCACCCTGTTCACCCGCAGCGTCGTCGCGCCGCTGGCCGACGCCGTCATGGTGGCCGAGCGCATCGCCACCGGCGACCTGACCCGCGAGATCACGGTAGTCGGCCACGACGAGCCGGCATTGCTGCTGCACGCCCTGCGCCGCATGCAGCAGAGCCTGCGCGACACCATCGGCAAGATCGCCGCGTCCTCCGACCGCCTGGCCTCGGCCTCCGAAGAGCTGCACAGCGTCACCGAGGACACCAGCCGCGGCCTGCAGCAACAAAGCACCGAGATCGACCAGGCCGCCACTGCGGTCAACCAGATGACCAGCGCCGTCGAGGAAGTGGCGAGCAACGCGGTGAGCACCGCCGAGGCCTCCCAAGGCGCGGACCAGACCACCCGGGACGGCCGTGACCAGGTCAACCAGGCGCTGGCTTCGATCCAGCATCTGGTCGACGATGTCACCGGTACCGCCGGGGAGATCGAACAGCTGGCCAGCAGCGCCAACGAGATTACCCGGGTGCTGGATGTGATCGGCTCGATCGCCGGGCAGACCAACCTGCTGGCCCTCAACGCCGCCATCGAGGCCGCCCGTGCCGGCGAAGCCGGGCGTGGCTTCGCCGTGGTCGCCGACGAGGTGCGGGCGCTGGCCCATCGCACCCAGCAGTCCACCGCCGAGATCGAACAGATGATCGGCGGCATCCAGGTCGGCACCGAGCGCGCGGTCAGCGCCATGCACAGCAGCCAGGGCCGTGCCAGCGGCACCCTGGAGGTGGCGCAATCGGCCGGCCAGGCCCTGGAACTGATTGCCCGGACCATCGCCTCGATCAACCAGCGCAACCTGGTGATCGCCAGCGCTTCGGAACAACAGGCCCAGGTGGCGCGGGAAGTGGACCGCAACCTGATGAACATCCGCGACTTGTCGATGCAGACCACGACCGGGGCCAACCAGACCAGCGCATCGGCCCAGGACCTGTCGCACCTGGCGCTGGAACTCAATGGGCTGGTGGCGCAGTTCAAGGTCTGATTCGGGTCGCCCTGCGCTCCGTTGCCGGCAAGCCCGCTCCCACGCGATTCTTCCAGAGATGCATACCGTGGGCGCGGGCTTGCCCCGCGATGGCGCCCCCCCAGACGACACAAAACCCCTCGCCAAGCGCCGCGTCTCGGTGCACCCTGATGCTCTAACGCACAAGGACCCGCAAAGCACATGGCGAAATGGCTCGACGGCGGCGGCCTCATGGCCGAACGCATCCGCAACCACGACTGGTCGTCGACCACCCTGGGCCCCCTTGCCAGCTGGCCCGATGTGCTCAAGACCACGGTTGCCCTGTGCCTGGCCTCGCGCTTTCCCCAGGCCGTGCTGTGGGGCGACGCGCTGATCACCCTGCACAACGACGCCTTCAGCGAAATCCTCGGCAACAAACCCTCTGCCCTGGGCCGCCCCTTCAGCGCGGTCTGGCAGGAAGCCTGGAGCGATATCCGCCACCTGGCCCAGCGCGCCCTCGACGGCGAAGCCGTATACATCGAAGATTTCCCGCTGATGATCGAGCGCCACGGCAGCCCGGAGCGCGCCTACTTCACCTTCTGCTACAGCCCCATCCGCGACCACGACGGGCAGGTGGTGGGGATGATCGACACGGTTACCGAGACCACCGCCAGCGTGGTGGCCAACCAGCGCCTGAACTTTCTCGACAGTTTGAGCCGGGCGGCGGCCAACGCCATCGATCCTGAACGGGTCATGGCCACCACCACGCGCCTGCTGGGCGAGCACCTGCACCTGTCGAGCTGCGCCTATGCGGTCATGGACCCTGACGAGGACGGTTTCACCATCTGCGGCGACTGGGTCGCGCCAGGTTCGCCGCGCCTGCTTGGCCAGTACCGCCTTGCCGACTTCGGCGATCTGGCCGTCAGCCGCCTGCGCGCCGGACTGGCGCTGGTGATCGAGGACAACCTTGCGCAACTGTCACCCCATGAATCGGCGACCTTCCAGGCCATCGGCATTACCGCCACCATCTGCATGCCCTTGATCAAGGAAGGCCGCCTGACGGCGCTGATGGCCATCCATGACAAGGCGCCCAGGACGTGGACCCGCTACGAGAGGGCCTTGATCGGTGAGGCCACGGAGCGCTGCTGGGCACATATCCAGCGGGTCCAGGCCAATGCCGAGGTGCGCGAGGCGTTGACGGCGCTGGAGGCCCTCAACGCCACCCTCGAGCAACGCGTGGAGGAGCGCACCAGCCAGCTGCTGCACACCGAGGCCGTGCTGCGCCAGGCGCAGAAGCTCGAGGCCATCGGCCAATTGACCGGCGGCGTGGCACACGATTTCAACAACCTGCTGACCATCATCCGCTCCTCCATCCACTTCCTGCAGCGGGCGGACCTCGACGAGACTCGGCGCAGCCGCTACTTCAAGACCGTCTCCGACACCGTCGACCGCGGCGCCAAGCTCACCGGACAACTGCTCGCCTTCGCTCGGCGCCAGGCCCTCAGCCCGCAGGTGTTCGAGGCCGGTCCCAGGCTCGAAGCCATGGCCGAGATGCTCGACACCGCCACCGGCGCCCGCATCCAGGTCGGCCTGGAACTGCCCGACACGCCCTGCCACGTGCACGCCGACCTCGGCCAGCTGGAAACCGCGGTGATCAACCTGATGATCAATGGCCGCGACGCCATGGACGGCATCGCGGGCACGCTGCGTCTGCGCCTGGAGGCCAATCAGCGACTGCCGGCGTTGCGTGGACAGGCGGCGCAGGACGGGCCGTTCGCGGCGATCTCGGTCATCGACAGTGGCGTTGGCATCGCCCCGCACCTGCTGGAGCGCATCTTCGATCCGTTCTTCACCACCAAGGCCGCCGGCCAGGGTACCGGGCTTGGCCTGTCGCAGGTGTTCGGCTTCGTCAAGCAATCCGGTGGCGATGTGCAGGTGCTCAGCGTGCCAGGCCAGGGCACCACCTTCACCCTGTATCTGCCCCAGGTGCCGCAGGCCGATGGCGAAACACCTGACGTGACGGTGCCGCTGGTCCTGCCCGGCGAGCGCAAGCGCATCCTGGTGGTGGAGGACAATCCGGATGTCGGCAGCTTCACCGCGCAGATCCTGCGTGACCATGGCTACCAGATCAGCTGGGCGACCTCGGCCGAGGATGCCCTGGCCCAGATCGCGGCGGCCCGCGGCGGATTCGACGCAGTGTTCTCCGATGTGGTGATGCCGGGCATGGGCGGTCTCGCCCTGGCCAGGGAACTGCGGCGCAGCCAACCGCAACTGCCGGTGATTCTCACCTCCGGCTACAGCGAAGCGATCGCCGAAGGTGGCCACCAGGGCTTCGCGTTCCTGGCCAAGCCCTATTCGGCCGAACAGGTGTGCCAGATGCTGGGGGATGTACTGGCTAGTCGGTGAGTCGTATCAACTCACCATGGCATGGGAGCGGGCTGCATGCTGTTCGAGGTTTCCTCCACAGCGTTCACTTTCGCCTCGCCAATAGCCGCGCCAGACTCTGCCCCAGCTCGTCCTGGCGAAACGGTTTGCGCAGTACCTCGAAGCCATGCAACTCACGCGGCGTCAGGTTGGTGTAACCGGTAATGATCAGCACCGGCAATTGCACCAGCTGCTCGCGCACCTGCTGGGCGAAGCGCACGCCGGTAGTCTCGGCCATGACATGATCGGTCAGCAGCACATCGGGCAGCAGGCCCTTGTCCAGCAACGCCAACGCCTGGGCCGGCCCCTCGGCCTCGGTCACCTCGTAGCCGAGGGCGCGCAGTTGCAGGAGCGTGGCCTGACGCACCAGTGGCTCGTCGTCCACCAGCAGCACGCGGATCTGGCCTTGCGCCCGGGGAACCTCGAGCGGCTTGGCCGCTTCATCAACCACTTCCTGCTCGCTGGCCGGGAGCCACAAGGTCGCTTCGGTGCCCTCACCCACGCGCGAACGAATGCCGAAGCCGCCGCCGGACTGCAGCGCCAGGCCCTGCACCATCGGCAAGCCAAGCCCGGTGCTGCGGCCCACGCCCTTGGTCGAGTAGAACGGCTCGACGCAATGCGCCAGCACCTCCTCGCTCATGCCACAGCCATTGTCGGTGACCCGCAGCCACACCTGTGGCCCTGCCTGCAGACCGGGCGGACCAGGCGTACCGTCGCCGCCAAGACCGGCGCGTATGGTCAACTTCCCGCCCTCGCCCATGGCATCGCGGGCATTGACCACCAGGTTCAGCAAAGCCAGTTCGAGTTGGTGCGGGTCCACCAGCACCCCCGGCAGTGCCGTCTCGACACTGACCTCCATGGCAACGGTCGGGCCCAGCGAGCGAGCGATCAGCTCGCGCATGTCCCCCACCAGTGCCGCCAGCGACACCGTCGTCGGCTTGAGGGTCTGCCGCCGCGCGAAGCTGAGCAGGCGCCCGACCAGATTGCGCGCGCGCTCGGCCGCCTGCAGGCCGCCATCGATGAGGCGCTCGGCGCGCTCCGGTTGCGGATGGCGGCGCAGCAGTTCCAGGGAAGCGATGATCGGTGTCAGCATGTTGTTGAGGTCGTGGGCAATGCCGCCGCTAAGCTGGCCGATCATCTCCATCTTGCGTGCTTCGTGCAGTTGCACCAGTGCGGCCTCGCGCTGGGCAAGCATGTTGGCCACCCGCTCCTCCAGGTTTTCGTTGAGCATGTGCAGGGCGCGCTCGGCACGGGCGTGAGTGACCGCCGCCCAGACCTGCCGGGCGGCCTCTTCCACCAGCAGGCATTCGCTCTCGCCCCAGGCATGGGGTGTATGAAAATGCACCGCGAGCATCGCCTCCAGATGCTCGGCGCGCAGCACCGGCACGTGCAGCGTGGCGCACAGGCCCTTGAACCGGGCCGACGCGCCCTTGCTCGGTTCATAGTTGCGCTGCACGGCCTGGCCGGCCAGCAAGGCCTCACGCAGGGCCGGGTCCAGGGCCGAGTACTGGTTGAAGCCGACCATCGACGGTACTTCGGCGGCCCACTCCTGAGCAACTCGATAGCGTCGGCCATCGCCCAGGTCCTCGCCGAAGCAGACCCGCGCCGCGCCCAGTTCCTCCCCCAGGCGGCGCACCGCATGGGCCTCTATGCGCTCGGCCTCGCCCAGGCCCGGCAAGGCCTGGCGCAACTCCTGGAGAAACGCCTGGCGTTGCTGGAAACGCACCCGCTCGGTGGTGTCGGTGACGATGCACAGCACGCCGCCCACCCCACCGTCGGCCTCGCGCACGGCAGAGTAGGAGACATCGAAATAGGCGGTTTCGCCCGGTCCATGTCGCTCGATATAGAACGGCCGATCCCGGGCCGAGAAGGTCACCCCGGTTTCACGCACTCCGCGCAGCAGCGGCTCGAGGTCGTTCCACAACTCGCTCCAGTGCTCCTGTCCGGGCCGGCCCAGGGCCGCGGGGTGCTTGCTGCCGATGGTCGGCCAGTAGGCATCGTTGTACAACGCGATGTACTGCGGCCCCCAGAACAGCACGATCTGCGCCTGCGCCGGCAGGAGCATGGCCACCACCGACTGCAGCACTGGCGACCAGCCATCCGGCACTCCGAGCGGAGACTGTCGCCAGTCCATCGCCTGCAACAGGCAGCTGACTTCGCCACCGCCGCCCAGGAAACTCGGCAGTGCTTGCAGGTTAACCGTCTTGCTCTCCTGGCGCGCTTTCATGTCTCGGTTTTCCCGGGCACGTTTTCTTTCCTCTGAGGGTAAGAAGTCGCCCGGTGGCAAAACGTTCCATCGGATCGACGCCGACGATCAACGGCGTCCTTCGGCCAGCATGCGCAGCGCCAGCGCCGCCAGCACCGTGCCCATCAGCCAGCGCTGGACTTGCTGCCACACCGGCCTGCCGGCCAGGAACACGGCGATGGAACCGGCCATCAGCGCGATCAGCGCGTTGACCGTGACGCTGATGGCGATCTGCGTGCTGCCCAGCACCAGCGACTGCGCCAGCACGCTGCCGTGGCCGGGCTCGATGAACTGCGGCATCAGCGACAGGTACATGACCGCGATCTTGGGGTTCAGCAGGTTGGTCAGAAACCCCATCATGAACAGCCGCCGCGGGCTGTCGGCCGGCAGGGCGCGGACCTGGAACGGCGAACGCCCGCCCGGGCGCAGCGCCTGCCAGGCCAGGTACAGCAGGTACAGCGCGCCGCCGATGCGCAGGGCGTCGTAGGCGAAAGGCACGGCCATGACCAGCGCGGTGATGCCCAGCGCGGCGCAGAGCATATAGAAGACGAAGCCCAGCGCCACGCCACCCAGCGAGATCAACCCGGCGCCACGCCCCTGGCAGATGGAGCGGGAGATCAGGTAGATCATGTTGGGGCCCGGCGTCAGCACCATGCCCAGGCTGATCAGGGCGAAGGCCAGCAGGTTGGAGGGTTCTGGCATTGCAAGTCCTCTTTGTCGGTAGTGCCATACCTGGCATTTTTGCCAGTTTCACTGGCCAGGGGCGCACGTTAACGTGGATTGGTCATTTCTGAACAGTGGGGACGCCAATGAGCAGTCCAGTGACCAGGCTGTTGGCGAGCGACCTGGCACGCTCGGTGTTGCGAGGGGCAAGCCATGGGTTTGCCTATTCGGCCTATGGATACGATCCGGTTCGCGAGTCGCCTTGTTTACGCCTTGGCTTCAATGGTGTGATGCGTGATCCACAGGCAGCGGTCTACCTACTGGGCAACGGGCATCGTGCCTATAATCCGGTGCTGATGAGGTTTTGCTCACCGGACAAGTTGAGTCCTTTCGTTGATGGGGGCGTCAATTCATACGGATACTGTGCCGGAGACCCTATAAATCATGCAGATCCCAGAGGAGCCTTCAAGCAGGCACTCCAACGCCGTTCTGTCGACTTAGGCCAACTTAGTGACCTGCCCAAGAGCACTCAAGTCGACCGTGTAAGCTCCATTCATCACACTGAAATGGACACACTGCAACTGCGCTACCCAGGTCATTCGGACCTTATCAATCAGGTCACCACGCAGAACGCTCTTTCCAGCGCCCATACTCTGCCCAATTCTGATCGCATCGACGGTACCGTGGCCGGTTTCACCCTACCAAATGTTGGTATTACCTCCGATGATCGGGACCTCTTGGAGGATGTAGTTCGCCAGCTCCACAGAGCAGTAGAGGCGAGCCGTAACTATGTTGCTGCTCCCAACGCAACCAACCAAGCGACGATGCGAGAGCAAATCAACGATTACTCCAAAGGCAAGAAGGTACTGATTGATTATCTGGTGCGCAAAATGGAGCCGGTTCGGGAGATCAGCTGACCCATTTAAAACGTTTGTCATTCGATTACTTGCTTACACTTCAATCCTTGAATCGATCGCTCCGCCCCGGTAACCTTCGCTCGCTGCTGTAAATCCAGCAACCGGGTTTGGTCACCCGCGAACATCAAGGCGCACAAGCGCCCGCTCTGCGATTCAGTTGGCGCTTTTTTTTGTGCCCGGCTGTCTCGTTCTATGGCGGCTGTGCGTGGGGCGCCTCCGTGCGCGCCGGTTTCCTTGATTCCCGGTTGACCAACCCGCGTACAGTCGCCACCCATTCGTTTGGTCACGTCGAGTGGCGGCTCCATTGAATCAAGGAGCGACACAATGACAAAAGGCTTACCTGATCCTCCGTCCCGCGCCACCACGGCGCACTCCAGCTTCGGCAACTGCGAATGCAGCCACCCTTCCCTGTTCGCCGTGCGCGAAGGCGTGGACTTCGAGGATGCGCTGGTGCACCTGTCCACCCTGCTCAAGGGCGCATTCGCCACCAACCTCAAGGCCATGGAGCTGGCGACCGGCACCTGTCCCGACCTGCTGCTGGGCAACGACCACGGGCTGGACGCGGCCAAGGCGGTAGTCGAGGCGTTGCTCGATGGCGTGGAAATGCAGCAGGTGGAAAAGGCGCGCCTGCGTACCGTCTGAAGGGCCCCATCGCGGGGCAAGCCCGCTCCCACGCAGGCAACCACCCCTGTGGGAGCGGGTTTACCCGCGAACACCGGCGCAGCCGGTGCCATAAAACGCATTGCCTTCTTCGCGGGTAAACCCGCTCCCACAGGGTATCCGATGCGCGCTCGAGTATTGTTTCCTGCATCGCATCGCGGTCCCTGTGGGAGCGGGCTTGCCCGCGAACACCGGCGCAGCCGGTGCCATGCGCCAGGGGATCGCCCACGCAAACCGGCAAATCACCCTGTCGCAGATGAAACCCAACCTCAGATACGACGAAAAACTGCACAATTGATAGTCATTCGCCATTAACTCGTTCTCGGAAGCACCCGCCCGGGGGTAGAATGCCGCAAAACCGGGAGCCGCGATGAACCAGGACCGCCACATTCCAAGCGACGAAGATGCCATTACCGATGCCGCCGCGCATTGGTGCATGCGCCTGCACGCCGACGACTGCACGGCGGGCGAGCGCGAGGCGTTCGGCCAATGGTTGGCGAGCGACCCGCGGCACGCCGAGGAATACCAGGCGATGCTGGAAATCTGGGACACCGCCGACCTGCTCCCACGTAGCGCCCAGGTGATCCCACTGCCCACCCGGCAAGCGACGCCGACGCGTCACTGGCGCCCGTTCGCCTCGGCTGCCGCCATCGCCCTGCTCGCCTTGCCCCTGGCCGGTTGGGTCGGCTGGGAGCAAGGTTGGCTGCCCAACGGCTACCAGCACTTCGAAGCCACCGACCAGTTGCGCCACGTGCGCCTGAGCGACGGCAGCAGCGTCGAGCTGAACCTGCATAGCGAATTGCGCTTCCTCAACTACAAGGACGAGCGCAAGGTCACCCTGGTCAAGGGCGAGGCATTCTTCAAGGTCACCCACGACAGCAACCACCCGTTCATCGTCCACGCCGCCAACGGCCAGACCCGGGTTACCGGGACCCAGTTCAACGTGTGGAAGTATCAGGACCAGGTCAAGGTGACGCTGGTGGAAGGCTCGGTGCTGGTGAGCGCCGGCGGCAACACTGGCGGCTACCGTCTTGGCCCGGGCATGCAGGCCAGCTACCACAAGGGCGATTTCGAACCCGAACTGAACCAGAGCGACGATTACGCCAACAGCCTGGCCTGGCGCAGCGGCAAGCTGGTGCTGGACAACCTCAGCCTCGGCCAGGCCCTGCCGGTGATCAACCGCTACCTGGACAAGCCGCTCATGGTGGCCGACGACAGCACCGCCAGCATTCGCATCAGCGGTGTCTACAGCACAAGCGAGGTTGCACGCCTGGTCGACACCCTGCCCAAGGTGCTGCCGGTGTACCTGACCCGCAGCAAGGACGGCAGCACCGTCCTCAACCGCATCGTCCCCGCGCCGACCCGCGGCTGAGCTGAAGCTGCGCCCTCTGCCCCTGTAGGAGCGGCCTTGTGCCGCGAAAGGGCTGCGCAGCGGCCCCAGGGTATCAGCGTTTACGCAAAGATCGCCGGGGCCGCTTTGCGGCCCTTTCGCGGCACAAGGCCGCTCCTACAGAGACAGCGTGCGGCTGTGACAGCAGATCAGAGCGTCATCGCCGCCAACCAGCCAAACGCCAGCAGCGGCAGATTGTAGTGGATGAACGTCGGCACCACGGTATCCCAGATGTGATGGTGCTGTCCGTCCACGTTCAGCCCCGAGGTCGGCCCCAGGGTCGAGTCCGACGCCGGCGATCCGGCATCACCCAGTGCGCCGGCGGTACCGACGATGCACACGGTGGCCAGCGGGTCGAAGCCCAGCTGCACGCACAGCGGCACGAAGATCGCCGCCAGGATCGGCACGGTGGAGAACGACGAGCCGATGCCCATGGTCACCAGCAGCCCCACCAGCAGCATCAGCAGCGCGCCGACGCCCTTGCTGTGGTCGATCCACTGGGCCGAGGCTTCCACCAGGCTCTTCACCTCGCCGGTGGCCTTCATCACTTCGGCAAAGCCGGAGGCGGCGATCATGATGAAGCCGATCATCGCCATCATCTTCATGCCTTCGGTGAACAGGCTGTCGGTGTCCTTCCAGCGCACGATGCCCGACAGCGAGAAGATCAGGAAGCCGACCATCGCACCGATGATCATCGAATCCAGCCACAGCTGGATGATGAACGCGGCGCCGATCGCCACCCCGGCCACCAGCAGGGTCACCGGGTTGTACTGCACGCTGACCTGCTCGACCTGTTCGATGCGTTCCAGGTCGTAGTCACGCTTCTTGCGGTAGCTGAAGAACACCGCCAGCAACAGGCCGGCGAGCATGCCCGCCGCCGGGATGGCCATGGCGTGGGTCACATTGACGCCGCTGACGTCCACCCCGGCGCGGCTGACATTGGCCAGCAGGATCTCGTTGAGGAAGATGTTGCCGAAGCCCACCGGCAGGAACATGTACGGGGTGATCAGGCCGAAGGTGATCACGCAGGCGATCAGCCGGCGGTCGATGCGCAGGCGGGTCAGCACGTACAGCAGCGGCGGCACCAGCAAGGGAATGAAGGCGATGTGGATCGGCAGGATGTTCTGCGACGACACCGCCACCACCAGCATCAGGCCGACCAGCAGCCACTTGACCTTGCCACCGTCGGCATGGCCCTGGCGATCGATCATCGCCAGCGCCCGGTCGGCCAGGGCATGGGCCAGTCCGGACTTGGCGATGGCCACCGCGAAGGCGCCGAGCAAGGCATAGGACAGGGCCACCGTGGCCCCGCCACCCAGGCCTCCATTAAAGGCCTTGAGCGTACCCTCGATACCCAAGCCACCGACCAGGCCTCCGGCCAGGGCGCCGATGATCAGGGCGATGACCACATGCACGCGGGACAGGCTCAGGATCAGCATGAGCCCGACCGCGGCAATCACTGCATTCATGGTGTGCGAACCTCGTTACGACAGACAAAAAGCGGGCATTCCGGCGACAGACTGCGCGCAGGCAGTGGCCGGACCAGGGGATGTTGTTATGAAGGGCGCACACTCTGAAGCACAGGCCGGCAGAAGTCAAAAGCGTCTGCGCCGCAACATCGCGTAGGGAATAGACGAAAGTCGCAGGGTTTAATTGAACGTTTGAATAAAGAAAAAACCGAGCAGGCCGACACAGTCGGCAGCATCAAACCTATTACAAGGGATTTTCCCCATGCCTTTGCTGCGACAACTCTCCATCCAATGGAAGATCACCCTGCTGGCGGGCCTGTGCCTGGCGGCCATCGTCACCCTGCTCGTCGGCCTTTCGCTGTACCGCATGGACCACAGTTCGGACCTGGTGAAAGCCAGCAGCATGCGCATGCTCTCCGACTCGGCCCAGTCGCGCATCGAATCCCAGGGTGAGGTCCAGGCCCTGAACATCCGTCGCCAGTTCATGGACGCCTACCAGTACGGCGCCGGTTTCGCCCGCCAGGTGCTGTTCCTGCGCGAGCAGGCCGAAAAACGCTTCCTCGACGCCTACGACCTGCGCCAGGACATGACCGCCCAGGTGCGTGCCGCGTTGCAGGCCAACCCCGACCTGCTCGGCCTGTCGCTGGTGTTCGAGCCGGGCGCGCTGGATGGCAAGGACAAGTTGTTCGCCGGCCAGAGCGAACTGGGCAGCAACGAGACCGGGCGCTTCGCCCTGTACTGGTCGCAGCCGCGGGTCGGCCAGCTGACCTCGATGGCCCTGCCCGAGCACGACATGGCCAACACCGAGATCGGCCCCAGCGGCCAGCCGGCCAACACCTGGTGGGTGTGCCCGCGCAGCACCGGCACGGTGTGCGTGGTCGAGCCGTACTTCTATGACATCGACGGCCAGCGCGTGCTGATGACCAGCATCGTGTTCCCGCTCAAGGCGGGCGACAAGGTCATCGCCACCCTGTCCATCGACATCAACCTCAACAGCCTGCAGGCCCTGAGCCAGACCGCCAGCCGCAGCCTCTACGACGGCCAGACCACCGTCGGCATCCTCAGCCCCGTGGGCCTGCTGGCCGGCTACAGCGCCGACGCCGGCAAGCTGGCCCAGCGCTTCGACCAGGTCGACCGCACCCAGGGCGCGGAGCTTGTGCGCAAGCTCGCCGACGGCAAGCTGCAGATCCTTCACGACCAGCAACGCCTGAAAGTGCTGGCCGCTTTCGAGCCGATCCCTGGCGGCAAGCCATGGGGCGTGCTGCTGGACGTGCCGGAAAGCGCCCTGACCGGTCCGGCCGAGGCCCTCAAGGTTGAACTCGACGCCCTCAACACCAGCGGTACCCTGCTCGAACTGGGCCTGGGCCTGGCCGCCGCCATCGCCGGCCTGCTGCTGGTGTGGCTGATGGCCCGCGGCGTGACCCGGCCGATCCTCGGCGTGGCCGCCATGCTCAAGGACATCGCCAGCGGCGAAGGCGACCTGACCCGCCGCCTGCAGTACGACAAGCAGGATGAGCTGGGCGAGCTGGCCGGCTGGTTCAACCGCTTCCTCGACAAGCTGCAGCCGACCATCGCCGAGGTGAAACGCTCGGTGCAGGCCGCTCGCGGCACCGCCGACCAGTCCGCGGCGATTGCCGCCGAGACCAGCGCCGGCATGGAGCAGCAATACCGCCAGGTCGACCAGGTGGCCACCGCCTCCCACGAGATGAGCGCCACTGCCCAGGACGTTGCCCGCAGCGCGGCCCAGGCCGCCCAGGCCGCGCGCGAAGCCGACCAGGCGACCCGCGAAGGCCTGGCGGTGATCGACCGCACCACCACCAGCATCGACACCCTGGCCGCCGACATGAGCGGCGCCATGGCCCAGGTCGAGGGGCTGGCGCGCAACAGCGAGAAGATCGGCTCGGTGCTCGAGGTGATCCGCTCTATCGCCGAGCAGACCAACCTGCTGGCGCTCAACGCCGCCATCGAGGCCGCTCGCGCCGGTGAGGCCGGCCGTGGCTTCGCCGTGGTCGCCGACGAGGTGCGCAACCTGGCCCGCCGCACCCAGGAGTCGGTGGAGGAAACCCGCCAGGTGATCGAAGCCCTGCAGGCCGGCACCCAGGAAGTGGTCGGCGCCATGGACAGCAGCCACCGCCAGGCCCAGGGCGGCGTCGAGCAGGTCGGCCAGGCCGTCACCGCGCTGCAGCGCATCGGCCAGGCGGTGACCGTGATCACCGACATGAACCTGCAGATCGCCAGCGCCGCCGAGGAGCAGAGCGCGGTGGCCGAGGAGATCAACAGCAACGTCGCCACCATCCGTGACGTGACCGAGTCGCTGAGCGGCCAGGCCAACGAATCGGCGCGGGTCAGCCAGTCGCTCAACAGCCTGGCCAACCAGCAGCAGGGGCTGATGGATCAGTTCCGCGTTTGATTCCACCCCGTCGGGGCCGCTTTGCGGCCCTTTCGCGGCACAAGGCCGCTCCTACAGGTGCTGACGCGCCCCCTTTAGGAGCGGCCTTGTGCCGCGAAAGGGCTGCGCAGCAGCCCCGGCAACTTCGTCGTCTACACTTCTGCCCGAACCCAAGGACCGGCAACCGACGAGGCCCCGATGAAGAAAGTCCCCACCCTTCTGGCCAGCCTGCTCCTCGCCTTCGGCCTGGCCAGCACCGATTCTGCCGCTGCTGCGGACCAACCCGCCCCCATCCACTTCGGCGCCATTGGCTGGGAAAGCGGTGCCCTGACCACAGAGATCCTGCGCCTGATCGTCGAACACGGTTACGGCTACCCCACCGACACCCTCCCCGGCAGTACCGTCAGCATGGAAGTGGCCCTGGCGCGCAACGACCTGCAGGTAATCGCCGAGGAATGGGCCGGACGCAGCCCCGCCTGGGTCAAGGCCGAACAGGCCGGCCAGGTGTTCGCCCTGGGCGACACGGTGAAGAACGCCGAGGAAGGCTGGTGGGTGCCGGCCTACGTGATCAAGGGCGACCCTGCACGCGACCTGAAACCCTTGGCCCCGGACCTGCGCAGCGTCTACGACCTCAAAGACTACCCCCAAGTGTTCAAGGACCCCGAGGTACCCGGCAAAGGCCGCTTCCTCAACAGCCCCAGCGGCTGGACCTCCGAGACCGTCAACAGCCAGAAGCTCAAGGCCTACGGCCTGGACGGGCTGTACAACAACTTCCGCAGCGGCTCCGGCGCCGCCCTCGACGCCGAGATAGGCTCGGCGATCCGCCGAGGTCAGCCTGTACTGTTCTACTACTGGAGCCCTACTCCGCTGATGGGCCGCTACGACCTGGTTCGCCTGGAGGAGCCGGCGTTCGATGCCACCGCCTGGGCCACCCTGACCGATGCCGCCAACCCCAACCCGAAAGGCAGCCGCTCGTTGCCGGCCAAGCTCTCGATCGGCGTGTCGAAGGCATTCCGTGACGCCCACCCCGAGCTGGTCGCGGTGTTCGAAAAGGTCGACCTGCCCATCATCACCCTGAACACGGCCCTGGCACGCATGAGCGAAACCCGCCAGCCGCCCCGCGAGGCCGCCCTCGCCTTCCTGCGCGACAACCCCGCTGTGTGGAAGGCCTGGCTGCCCGCCGAAAACGCCGCCAAGGTCGAGGCCGGCCTGTGAGTGGTGGTTTCCCCGAAGCTCTGCAATTCTCCTTCGCCGCCTGGGTCAACCGCCTGGTCGACTGGCTGGTGCTGCACTATGGCGATCACCTGCGCAGCATCTCCGACCAACTGCTGCAACTGCTGGTGGGCCTGGAGAACCTGCTCCGGTTACTGCCCTGGTGGCTGCTGTTGCTGCTGGTCGGGCTGCTGGCCTGGCACGCCAGCCGCAGCCTGGCACGGGCGTTGGTGTTGCCGCTGCTGCTGGCGCTGATCGGCATGCTCGGGCTGTGGGATAAGCTGCTGCAGACCCTCGCCCTGGTGCTGGTGAGCACCGGCCTGTGCGTGCTGGTCGGCGTGCCGCTGGGCATCCTGCTGGCCACTCGCCCCCTGGCCCGGCGCCTGATCCTGCCGGTGCTCGACGTGATGCAGACGCTGCCGGCCTTCGTCTACCTGATCCCGGTGCTGATGCTGTTCGGCCTGGGCAAGGTGCCAGCGGTGTTCGCCACCCTCATCTATGCCCTGCCGCCGCTGGTTCGCCTGACCGATCTGGGCCTGGCGCAGATCGACCCGTCGCTGCTGCAGGCCGCCCACGGCCTGGGCGCCAGCCGCTGGCAGCGCTTGCGCCGCATCGCCCTGCCGCTGGCCTTGCCAAGCATCATGGCCGGGCTCAACCAGTCGGTGATGATGGCATTGTCGATGGTGGTGGTGGCGTCGATGATCGGCGCCCGCGGGCTGGGCGAAGACGTGCTGGCCGGGATCCAGACCCTGAACGTCGGCCAGGGCGTCGAGGCGGGGCTGGCGATCGTCGCCCTGGCGATGGTCATCGACCGCATCAGCCAGGCTTATGGACGACCTGGGCGCTGAGTTGAAGCCGTGCAGCTAGACTGTAGACAGCCCACCCTCAGAAATATCGACCATGCGCCTACCGTGGATGCTGTTCGGCCTGTCCCTCGCCCTGTTCGCAGGCCTCCTCCCCGCCGCTGACAGCCAGAAAGCCGCGGTCGCCGAAGACAAGGCTCAGGTACTGGAAGAAAAGGTGGCCGAGGATGCACCACCGCCGAAAAAGCAGGAGACCCTGACCCCTGGAGAAGTCCAGGCGGTCGACCCGGCGGGCCAGTCGCCGATGGATGACAGCATCACCTGCCTGGCGCGCACCATCTACTGGGAGGCCAAGGGTGCCAATGCCCAGGACATGGGTGCGGTAGCCAGCGTGGTGCTCAATCGCCTGGGGCACGAGGGCTTTCCCGACAGCGTCTGCGCGGTGGTCAAGCAAGGTGTAGAGAGCAAGAGCTGCCAGTTTTCCTGGTGGTGCGATGGACGCCCCGATCAGGTGGAAGAAGAGGAACGCTATGCAGTGGCCAAGGAAATTGCCCGCAAGGCCCTCAACCAGCAGTTGAAGGACCCCACCGGCGGCGCGCTGTATTTTCACGACCGCAACGTCAACCCGGATTGGGCCAAGGCCTACCGCAAGACGGCCGAGACCACGCACTTCCTGTTCTACAAACCGAACCAAGCGCTAGCCCGATGATGACCGGCGGCAGTCCGACATTGATCCGTGGGCGCCTCGTACGACAATGAAATCGGTCCATCTGAGCCAAGACTTCGCCCATCAGTGTTCCCACAATCTTGTCCTCCAGCATCCTTCGCGTGATCAGACCTCAGGCCAACGCTCGCCTTCAGCGTGGAACCATGTTTTCGCGTATCGTACCCGCCTCCCCCCTCCTGCACGGCCCAACCTGCCAAGCCACGAACCGGAGCCTGCCCCGCGTGTCCCTCAAAGCCTTGCGCACCCTGGTCACCATCGCTCGCCACGGCACCTTCGCCCGCGCCGCCGACCTGCTGAGCCTGACCCCCTCGGCGGTGAGTCTGCATATCAAGACCCTGGAGGTCGAACTGCAGGTCTCCCTGTTCGACCGCAGCCGCCGCCAGGTCATGCTGACCGAGGCTGGCCAACTCGCAGTGGTCCGTGCCGAAGGCATCCTGGCCGCCTACGACGAGCTGGCAGACACCCTGGCCAGCGGCCCAAGCTTGCGTGGGCGTCTGCGCATCGGCGCAATTCATACCGTGCTTGCCCGGCGCCTGCCCAAAGCGCTGGTGTGGATCAAGGCGCACCACCCCGAACTGCATGTCAGTGTGGTTTCGGGCATGTCGGCAGAGCTCGCCCGACGGGTCGAGGATGGGGAGCTGGACGCGGCGATCACCACCGAGCCGGTCAGCCCCTACCCGCAGAGTCTTCAGTACACGCCGCTGTTCGAGGACCGCTTCTGGGCCATCGCCAGCCCGGAACTGGCCGGCCAGAACCTGCCGACGCTGCTCGCCGAGCAGCCGTTCCTGCGCTTCGACAAACGCGCCTGGGCCGGTCGGCAGATCGAGCAGGAGCTGCGTCGTCAGCGGCTGCAGGTGAACGAGCAGATGGAACTGGACAGCCAGGAGGCCTTGGCGCGTATGGCGGCCATGGGGCTGGGGGTGGCGGTGATTCCCATGAGCGACGACGACCTCGAGCGGCTGCCAGCAGCCACCGTGCTGCCCTTCGGCGAACCGCAGCTGATCCGGCGTATGGTGCTGCTGGAGCATGAGAAGAGTCAGCGCCGGCATTTGAGTGCAGTGTTGAGGACCGCGTTGGAGGCCTGATCACAGTGTCGCGCCGCGAACCATGATTGCGCGGTCAGCGCGCACCCTGTGGGAGCGGCTTCAGCCGCGAAGCAAGCGACGCAGTGGATGGCACCGGCTTCGCCGGTGTTCGCGGCTAAAGCCGCTCCCACAGGATAAAATTAAATCAATGAGTCACGCATTGGTCATGGAGCGCGGGCTTTCAGTTCGTGCAGTTTTTCTCAACAGTCGCTCAAGAAAACACCGTTTTTTCTGCTCACTCCACTCCGCTAGTCTGTGACGGTACCCGACCACGGACCCGCCCCCATGCTTCATCTGCTGCTCACCACCCTCGTCCCGATCATCCTGCTCATCACCCTCGGTACCTGGCTGCGAGTGCGTGGCTTTCTCGCCGAAACCTTCTGGCCCGGCGCCGAGCGCCTGAGCTACTACGTGCTGCTGCCGTCGCTGTTCCTCCACGGCCTGGCCACCGCCAACCTCGACGGCGTGCCGGTGCTGGGCATGGTGGGCGTGTTAATGCTCTCGACGCTGCTTGGCGCCCTGTTATTGGTGCTCTACCAGGGCGTTGCCAATTATGACGGTGCCGATTTCACCTCGGTATTCCAAGGTGGCGTGCGCTTCAACAACTACATTGGCGCGACCCTGGCCGCCGGTATCTACGGCACGGCCGGCATCGCCCTGGCGGCCGTGGCCAACGCCGCCATCGTGCCGCTGGTCAACCTGCTCTGTGTGCTGGTCTTCGCTCGCTTCAGCGCACGCCACAGCTCGCCGGCCGTGGTACTCCAGGCGATCTTTGCCAACCCGCTGATCATCGGCTGTGCCGGGGGGCTATTGCTGCGATTGACGGGCGTGGGCCTGCCAGCAGGCCTGGAGCCCACGGTCAAAGCCCTGGGCCAGGCGGCGTTACCTTTAGGACTGCTTTGCGTTGGCGCAGCACTGGGTGGCGCGCGGATCGGCCAGCAGGCCAAGCCCTTGGTAGTCTCGGCACTGTTCAAGTTCCTGGTCATGCCACTGACCACCTGGGCATTGTGCCAGCTGCTCGGGCTGGGCGGCCAGGCGGCGGTGGTGGCGGTGCTGTTCCAGGCCCTGCCCACCGCCTCGTCATCCTACGTGATGGCCCGACAGATGGGTGGTAACGCGCCGCTGATGGCGACCATCATCGCCCTGCAGACCATCATCGCCGCCGTGACGCTGCCAATGGTGCTGACATTGGCGCTGAGTTGAAACAATTCGCTTTGAGGGTGGGCAGCCCACGCTCAGGAGAAAGGCCAGCAAGCAAAAAAAGCGCCGCTGAGCATGACTGCCCAGCGGCGCGGGTATCGCATTGAAACAGCTGACTTGACTTAGTCGAAGTCGAAATCAGGCTGGCAGGATCCCATTGCCGTCGGGTAGTAACCCTCTGGGCATTCGATCGGCATCGGCAACCAGGACGATTGAGCCTGAGCTAAGCCAGCAGTGGCCAACAGAGCGACAAATGCGAACATTTTCATAACAGTTTCCTTCAGTAAATAATGTGGTTTAACCGCGACAAGTGAAACTTCTCATTCCGCCCTGTCATCAGTCCGACACACGATATCCCTTGTCGCAGGAAACGGCTTTCACCAAAGGCCCATCCATAACCCGGAAATCAACGCCTAAACCGTAGGAAATATGTCGAAAATGCCGAGTTAGACACCAATTTCATCACTTATCCTTCTCCAACATCCCCCGCTCGACAATGAAGTCGATCACCGCTTGCAACCCCTCACCCTTCTTCAGATTGCTGAAGGTCCACGGTCGCTCCGGGCGCATGCGCCGGGTATCACGCTCCATCACTTCCAGCGAAGCACCGACATAAGGCGCCAGGTCGGTCTTGTTGATCACCAGGAAGTCCGACTTGGTGATCCCCGGCCCGCCCTTGCGCGGGATCTTCTCGCCCTCGGCGACGTCGATCACGTAGATGGTCAGGTCGGCCAGTTCCGGGCTGAAGGTGGCGCTGAGGTTGTCGCCGCCACTCTCGACGAAGATCACTTCGAGGTTGCCGAACCTGCGCGCCAGATCTTCGACGGCGGCCAGGTTCATCGAGGCGTCCTCGCGGATCGCGGTGTGCGGGCAGCCGCCGGTCTCGACGCCGACGATGCGCTCGGGCGCCAGGGCCCCGGCCTCGGTGAGGATGCGCTGGTCTTCCTTGGTATAGATGTCGTTGGTCACCACGGCGATCTGGTAGTGGTCGCGCATGGCCTTGCACAGGCACTCGAGCAGCGCGGTCTTGCCGGAACCGACCGGGCCGCCGACACCGACGCGCAGGGGTTGCTGGTAGTTTTCCATCTAGGCAGTCCTCAGGAACGGAACAATCGGGTGTATTGGGTTTCGTGACGCGATGAGGCGATGGCCAGCAGCGGCAGGCCGCCGCCGAGCTGGTCGTCATCGAGGGCCAGGGCATGGTCGAGCACGGCGGGCAGCGCCTCGCCCAGGTCGCGCAGCAAGGTCTGGGCGGCCTGCTGGCCGAACGGCACCAGCTTCACCCCTGCCATCACCGCGCCTTCCAGCCAGGCGAAGCCATGGCCCAGGGCGAGCTGGCGCAACGGGATCGACCAATGCGCGCCGAGCCAGGCCATGCCGCCCAGCTGGCTGAGTTCGAGGCTGGCGCGCCAGGCCGGAGCCTGCGCCAGCTGCCAGCCATCGAGCAGGCGCGCCAGGGCGCTGCCGCGCTGGCGCTCCTCGAGGCGCAACTCGGCGGTCTCGCGGTTGGCCAGCAGGAACAGGCTCCAGTGGGCGAAGGCCTCGGCATCGTCCGCCTGGCAGGCCCGGTAGAGGCGCGCCAGCAGCGGCCAATCGAGATGGCCGAGGGTGTCGTGCAACTGCTCGCGCTGCCAGGCGGCAAAGCCCTTGGCATCCTTCACCCAGCCAGCTTCCACGGCCCACTCCAGGCCTTGCGAATAGGTGAAGCCACCCACGGGCAGCCCGGGGCTGGCCAGCTGCAGCAGGCGCAGCAGCGCCAGGTCGCTGGTCATCAACCGGCCAGCACCAGCGCGGCACCGGCCAGCAGGCCGCCGCCAAAGGCTTTCTGCAGGCCGGCATGGCGGCGCAGCAGGCAGCCGACACCGAAGCCTACAGCCAGCAGCAAGCCGCTGACCGTGACGAAGCCGACGCTGAACTGCCAGAACGCGCTGGGCGTGGCTTCCACGCCATGGGCCCAGCCGTGGAACAGGGCGAACACCGGCATGATCAGCGACAGCAGCAACTGGCGGCTCGGCAGCAGCATGGCGGCAGCGGCCACCAGCAGCGAGCCGAGGATCATCTGCTCCATGCCGACCACGTCGCCGAACAGATGGCCGCACACCGCGCCGCCGAACATCGCCGCCAGGGTCGCCAGCGGCAAGGTCAGGTTGCGCCGGGTCAGGGCGGCGAGCACGCCGGTGCCGAGCAGCATCAGCAGGTGATCGAGCCCGGTCAGCGGATGCAGCAGGCCGTCCTGCAGCGGGTTGGCGTCGTGGCCGGGGTGGGCGAAGGCCGGCAGGGCCACCATCAGCAGTACCAGGGCGAAAGTCTTTTTCATTGTGGGCTCCAGGGTGAGGTCAGGAATGGGCTGGCAGGCGTACGAACGGATGGGCGTGGCCATGGGAATGACCATGGGGCGCGCTCTGGTAGGCACCGGCCTCGGGCTCGAACGGCGCCTGTTCGGCGACCACCTCCAGCCCCAGGCCGCGCAGCATGTCGTCGAGCACATGGTCGTGCTGGTAGCGCAGCAGGCCCGGCTCGATCTGCAGCGGCACATGGCGGTTGCCCAGGTGGTAGGCAGCGCGGGCCAGCAGGTGCGGGTCGGCGCAACGCACCGTGGACACCGCCTCCGGCGCGGCGACTACCTGGATCACCTGAGTGCCTTCGGCGTCGCTCAGCAATTCGCCGCCACGCAGCAGATGGCCGCGCTCAAGCATCAATCCGGCCTCGCGGCCATCGTCGAGGATCACGCGCAGGCGGCTCTTGATGCGGCTGTCGACAGTCAGCGTGACGCTGCCGGTCACCGGGGCGGCTTCAGTAAGCCGGCGGGTCAGTACGATCATGTTCACTCCTTACAAACAAAACCAGGTTTGCAACGATAGGCACCGTGGGAGCGGGCTTGCCCCGCGATCAATGGCACCGGCGCTGCCGGTGATCCGGGCGGTGCGGCGTTACGACAAGCCCGCTCCCACGCCCCACTTTCAAGCCGTCAAAACAGGAAATAGCGCTGCGCCAGCGGTAGCTCGTGGGCCGGCTCGCACACCAGCAGCTCGCCGTCAGCGCGCACCTGGTAGGTCTGGGCATCGACCTCGATCAGCGGTTGCAAGGTGTTGTGGACCATGTCGGCCTTGCGCACCCGCCGGCAGCCATGGGCCACGCCGATCAGGCTCTGCAGCTTCAGCTCGTGGGGCAGGCCACGGTCCACGGCGGCCTGGGGCAGGAAGGTCATGCGCGTGGCATGCCGCGCCGCGCCCAGGGCGCCGAACATCGGCCGGTAGTGCACCGGTTGCGGGGTTGGGATCGAGCCGTTGATATCGCCCATCGGCGCCGTGGCGATCATCCCGCCCTTGAGCACCAGGGCCGGCTTGACCGCAAAGAACGCCGGCGCCCACAGCACCAGGTCGGCCAGCTTGCCCACCTCCACCGAACCGACTTCGTGGGCGATGCCGTGGGTCAATGCCGGGTTGATGGTGTACTTGGCGATGTAGCGCTTGACCCGGAAGTTGTCGCTGTAGGCGCCGTCCGGCGCCAGCGGGCCGCGGCGCAGCTTCATCTGGTGCGCCACCTGCCAGGTGCGCAGCACCACCTCGCCGACCCGGCCCATGGCCTGGGAATCGGAGGAGGTCATGGCGAAGGCGCCCATGTCGTGAAGGATATCCTCGGCAGCGATGGTCTCGCGGCGGATGCGCGACTCGGCGAAGGCCACGTCCTCGGCGATGCTCGGGTCCAGGTGGTGGCAGACCATGAGCATGTCCAGGTGCTCGTCCACCGTGTTCACGGTGTAGGGCAGCGTCGGATTGGTCGAGGACGGCAGCACGTTGGCCTGGCCCGCCGCGCGGATGATGTCCGGCGCGTGGCCGCCGCCCGCCCCTTCGGTGTGGAAGGTATGGATGGTGCGCTCGCCGATGGCGGCCAGGGTGTCCTCGATGCAGCCCGACTCGTTGAGGGTGTCGGTGTGGATCGCCACCTGGATGTCCATCTCCTCGGCCACCCCCAGGCAGCAGTCGATGGCGGCGGGCGTCGAGCCCCAGTCCTCGTGCAGCTTGAGGCCCACGGCGCCGGCGGCGATCTGCTCGCGCAGGGCCTCGGGCCGCGAGGCGTTACCCTTGCCCAGCAGGCCGATGTTGATCGGCAGGCAGTCGGCGGCCTGAAGCATGCGCGCCAGGTACCAGGGGCCGGGGGTGCAGGTAGTGGCGTTGGTGCCGGTGGCGGGGCCGGTGCCGCCGCCGATGAACGTGGTCACGCCGCTGGTCAGCGCCTCTTCCACCTGCTGCGGGCAGATGAAGTGGATATGCGAGTCGATGCCGCCGGCGGTGACGATCTTGCCTTCGGCGGCGATCACCTCGGTACCCGGCCCTACAGGCACCGTGACACCAGGCTGCACATCGGGGTTGCCGGCTTTGCCGATGGCGGCAATACGCCCGTGCTTGACACCGATATCGGCCTTGACGATGCCCCAGTGGTCGATGATCAGTGCGTTGGTCAACACCAGGTCCATGGCCTCGGCCGCGAGCATCTGGCCCTGGCCCATGCCGTCGCGGATCACCTTGCCGCCACCGAACTTGACCTCCTCGCCATAGATCGTGAAGTCCTTCTCCACCTCCACCCACAGCGCAGTGTCAGCAAGGCGCACCCGGTCGCCGACGGTGGGCCCGAACATGTCGGCGTAGGCCTGGCGGGAAATGCGGCTCATGCCCTGCCCTCCAGCGCGCCCATCACCTTGCCCTGGAAACCGTACACCTCGCGCTTGCCGGCATAGGCCACCAGTTGCACGGTGCGCGCCTGCCCCGGCTCGAAGCGCACCGCGGTGCCGGCCGGTATGTCCAGGCGATAGCCACGGGTCGGCTCGCGCTCGAATACCAGGGCGTCGTTGACTTCATAGAAGTGGTAGTGCGAGCCCACCTGCACCGGGCGGTCGCCATGGTTGGCCACGCTGACGCTGACAGTCTGGCGGCCGAGATTGAGCTCGATGTCGCCCGCGGCGACCTGGACTTCTCCGGGGATCATGCCGGCTTCCTCAAACGATGGGTTCATGCACGGTCACCAGCTTGGTGCCGTCGGGAAAGGTCGCCTCGACCTGGACGTCGTGCAGCATCTCCGGCACACCGGCCATCACCTGTTCGCGCACCAGCACCTCGCGCCCCAGGCTCATCAGCTCGGCTACCGTGCGGCCATCGCGGGCGCCTTCGAGTACCGCGGCGCTGATCAGCGCCACCGCTTCCGGGTAGTTGAGTTTCAGGCCACGGGCCAGGCGCCGCTCGGCCAGCAAGGCGGCGGTGAACAGCAGCAGTTTGTCTTTCTCTCGCGGGGTCAGCTCCATGGCGGCTCTCTTCAGGTGGCCCAGATGCGCGGCGGGCACGGCGCCAGGCCGAGCACGGCCGGGCGCAGCAGGTGCCAGAGGCGCTGCAGGTTACGTTGCAGGTGTTGGTTGTCATGGTCGAGCAGGCGGATCACCAGCAGCGGGCCGAGCAGGGTCGCGCCGGCGGGCGTGGCCAGTTCGTCGAGGGCCTGGCGCACCTGGTCGAGCAGCGCCTGGTCGGCCGGCGCGGCGCAGAACGTGGCGATCAGCGGGTGCCCGGCCAGTTTGTCCAGGTGCCCGTCTTGGATGCGCAGGCGCTCATGCAGGCCGGGCTCGCCGGCCAGTTCGATGCGCAATCGGCTGTCCAGGGCGCCCTGCTCGAAGCGCTCGCTCATCACCGGGCGGCCCAGGCACAGCGTCTCCCAGGCCAGCAGGCGGGCACCGGGCTCGAGGGTGAAGCGGCTGTCCAGGCAGGCCCGCGCACCGTTGAAGAAGATGCTGTCCTGGGGCAGCCACTCCAGGGTGCTGCCGGCGGCGAGGTGAAAGCGCTGGGCCAGGCGCGCGGTGGGGCCAATGCTGCGGTAGAACTTGCTGGCGCCGGGCATGGTCAGCAAGGCGTGGCTGCCGGTCTCCAGGTGGATGTCCAGCTCCAGGCGGTCACCAGCAACGATCCCGCCGGGCGGGTGCAGCACATAGACATGGCACGGCGCGCCCTCCGGGTAGAAGGGTCGCTGCACCAAAAGAGGTCCGACATGACGGCGCGCACCAAGGCGGGTCACGCCCTCGCGCTGGACGAAGCGCAACTGCAGATGGGCGCTCCAGCCCGGGTCAGCCTGCGGTGGGTCGATCTGTTGCGCCAACGACATCCTGGAACCCCTGAAATCCGTGGCCTGGCGGCCGGATTGAGGGTCAAGCGCGGGGGCTTGCGGGCACGCCGGGCTGACCACTCGATCAATATTCGCTGAGGGGATATAGCAGGGAGCGGGCCAACTGCGCAGATGAACGATGATGAAACTTTCGAACCGTCAGTCATGCCGCAAGGCTGCGGCCCAGAGCGGCTGCGCCCCGGCGCGCAATTCGGGTGCCAGCCTCGATGGCGAAGTGCGCTAAAGTGACCACCCTGCCCTTTTTCGAGCCAAGGACGTCCTCATGCAATTCGCCCCTGCCATTCCGATCCTGCGGATCTTCTCGGTCGACAAGGCCCGGGAGTTCTACCTCGACTTCCTCGGTTTCCAGCTCGACTGGGAACACCGCTTCGCCCCGGACCTGCCGCTGTACATGCAGGTCCACCGCGACGGTCTGATCCTGCACCTGTCCGAGCACCACGGCGACGCCACGCCGGGCGCGGCAGTGTTCGCCCGGGTCGAGGACCTCAAGGCCCTGGAGCGTGAACTGCTGGCCAAACAATACGGCTATGCGCGACCGCACGCCGAGGCAGTCGATTGGGGCCTGGAGATGCAGGTCGCCGACCCGTTCGGCAACCGCCTGCGCTTCTGCCAGCAGATCGACAACGTCTGATGGCCGGCGGCAAGCGTGCCCTGGCGCGCCTGGAGCGGGAGATGGTCGCCTGCCTGACCGAGGCCTGTGCCACCGCCCAGGGCGAAATCGTCGGTTTCGCCTGGCTCACCCACCAGGTGGACCTCGACGACTTCCCCGCCAGCCTGCGCATCACCTGGGTATTCACCGACGACACCGACAAGGTCCAGGCCCTGGCCGGCGCGGACAAGGCGCGGATGATCGCGCTGACGGCCCAGGCGCTGAGCGACGCGGGGATCGAGCTGGACCACGTGGCCTGGCATGTGCGCTTCGACAGCGAAGAGGCATGCTGGCGCGATCATGGCGGCGACTGGAACCGGCGTTTGCGCTGAGCCCTTCAAGCCCTGCGCGGTCCCTGTAGGAGCGGCCTCGTGCCGCGAAAGGGCTGCGCAGCAGTCCTTAGACCTCTGCGCCGAAGCAGATATTGCCGGGGCCGCTTAGTGGCCCTTTCCGGCCGGTCCGACGCCTCGGCAAGGCCGCTCCTACAGGGGATTGCGCATGTGCTGACGACGCGCATAGGCGAAAACGTTGCCTTCCAACGCGTTGCTGGACTAGTCTTGCACCCATTCCACACCACGAGGTATTCGTCCAATGCGCCATTGATGCCGCCGTCAGCCTGACGGCCAGTCTTCAGCCTCCGGTTCACACCGGGGATGTCGCGGCATGAGTGGAGTTGTGCATGACGAACTCGTCGATCCTGACGCTGGACAGCGTCACCCTGGTCCTGCCCGATGGCAGGCCACTTTTCACCGACCTCAACGAATCCTTCGACCTGCGCCACACCGGCCTGGTCGGACGCAACGGCGTGGGCAAGAGCTTGCTCGGGCAACTGCTGGCCGGCCTGCGCGAGCCCAGCCAGGGCCACTGCCTGCGCCATGGCCGGGTGCATCATCTCGACCAGCAGGTACTCGCCAACAGCGCCACTCTCGCTGACCTGGCCCGGATCGGTGGCACCCTGCGCGCCCTCGAACGGATCGAACGCGGCAGCATCGACCCGGCGGACTTCGACGCAGTCGGCGATCGCTGGGACATCCGCTCGCGATTGCAGGCCCAGTTGCAACGCCATGGCCTGGGTCATCTCGACCCGCACTGCCCGGCCAATCGCCTGAGCGGCGGCCAGGCCATGCGCGTCGCCCTACTCGGCGCCTGGCTGAGCGAGGCCGACTACCTGATCCTCGACGAGCCAAGCAACCACCTGGACAGCAGTGCCAGGGCCATGCTGCTGGACATGCTCCAGGGCTGGGACAAGGGCCTGCTGGTGATCAGTCACGATCGGGCACTGCTCGGGCACATGGCACGCATCGTCGAACTGTCGCCCCTTGGCTTGCGCGCCTATGGCGGCGATTTCGCCTTCTACCGGCAGCAGAGCACCGCGCAGGCCGAACTGGCCGCGCAGGAATTGCTGCGCCTCAAGCAGCAACGTCAACGCCAGGCCCTGGCATTGCAACGTCAGCGCGAGAATCTCGAGCGTCACCAGGCCAGCGCCGGGCGCCAGGCCAGGCAGGCGAACCAGGCGCAGATTCTGCTCGACCGCCAGCAACAGCGCAGCCAGGCCACCGCCGGGCGCCAGCGCCGCGAGCTGCGGGATGCCAAGGCGACCCTGGACGAACAAGTGCGCGAGGCGGCACGTCAGGTCGAACGCGAGGTGCCGGTCATGCTGCACGCCCCCACGCCGCAACGACATGCCGGACGCGAGGTGCTGGCCCTGGAAGGGTTGTACCTGCCACGGGGCACGACCACGGCGCTGGACCTGCGCCTGTGCCTGGGCCAGCGACTGGGGGTGGTGGGCGACAACGGCAGCGGCAAGTCCACCCTGCTGCGGGTGCTGGCCGGTGAACTGGCGCCGCGCGCGGGCAGCCTGCGGCTGACTGGCGAAGTGGCCCTGCTCGACCAGCATGGCAGTTGCCTGGGGCCACGGCAGAGCGCCCTGGAACATCTGCGCGCCGCCAATCCGCGCCTGCCCGACGACGAACTGCGTCGTCGGCTGGCGCAGCTGGGCATCGACGCGGCACGCATCACACTGCCCGGCGCCCTGCTCAGTGGCGGCGAACGGCTCAAGGTCGCGTTGGCTGCCGTGCTGTACCGTGAACAGCCATTGGACCTGCTACTGCTCGATGAACCGAACAACCACCTCGACCTGCCGTCGCTCGAGGCGCTGGAGCAGTTGTTGCGACAGTTCAAGGGGGCGCTGCTGGTGGTCTCGCATGACCACGTTTTTCTGGAAAACCTGATTCTGAAGGACTATCTGCGTTTAGGCTCATCCCTTTCAAGGTCTTTTGGCGCGAGGGCTATTGACCGCATCAGGGCTACCAGGTGTTCGCCTTAACGCTTGCAGCGCCTATCAGATCGAGCGCCGCCCGCGCGGCGCATCGCGACGCAAGGCCGCTCCTACATTTGTTGCAACGTGCCAAACCTGTCAGGCCATGGTTGCCCGCCTTGGTGCATGTCGTGAGACAGGTGGGGCGCCAGTGGTGACCACGCTGAAACCGCGTCGTACCAACAAGGCGTACCAGGTAATGTCACAGGATTGACTGGCCCGAAACAGATGTAGGAGCGGCCTTGCGTCGCGATGCGCCGCGCGGGCGGCGCTCGATCTGATAGGCGCTGCAAGAGTTACGGCGAACACCTTGAAAGGCCTGGCGTTTAGGCTGAATACACAAAGACATGTCTGACTAACATCCGACAACCTTCAGAATCCTCCAACACATCATTCGGAAGTCGGGGTCTTTAGCAACATCCCCCTGCACGGCAATGTTCCTGGCCAAGGTAAATTCCAAGGAATGTGGATGTGCAGTTCTGCACAGGCTCAGGCCTGTTCGTTCATCGTAATCGCCATCGCGACAGCGCCTGACCCGAACGTACACGCCCGGCGGATTGTGTGACTGGCCGTTCCCGATCCGCGCCGGATGTATTATGGTGGCGGGGTGCGCATATAAAAGCAGCCCGCCGTGTTCGGGCCAGAGCAATGAGGGTGTCATGAGTAACGAAAGCATTAACTGGGACAAGCTGGGTTTCGACTACATCAAGACCGACAAACGTTACCTGTCCGTATGGCGTAACGGCGAGTGGGACAAGGGCACCCTGACCGAAGACAATGTGCTGCACATCAGTGAAGGCTCCACCGCCCTGCACTATGGCCAGCAGTGCTTCGAAGGCCTGAAGGCCTACCGCTGCAAGGACGGTTCGATCAACCTGTTCCGCCCGGACCAGAACGCCGCGCGCATGCAGCGCAGCTGCGACCGCCTGCTGATGCCACGGGTCTCGACCGAACAGTTCATCGAAGCCTGCAAGCAGGTGGTCAAGGCCAACGAAAAATTCGTGCCGCCGCACGGCAAGGGCGCGCTATACCTGCGTCCGTTCGTGATCGGCACCGGTGACAACATCGGCGTGCGCACCGCTCCCGAGTTCATCTTCTCGGTCTTCGCCATCCCGGTCGGTTCGTACTTCAAGGGCGGCATGACCCCGCACAAGTTCCTGATCTCCGACTACGACCGCGCAGCCCCGCAAGGCACCGGCGCAGCCAAGGTCGGCGGCAACTACGCGGCCAGCCTGCAACCAGGCTACGAGGCCAAGAAAGCCGGCTTCGCCGACTGCATCTACCTCGATCCGCTGACCCACAAGAAGATCGAGGAAGTCGGCTCGGCCAACTTCTTCGGCATCACCGCCAACGACGAATTCGTCACGCCGAAGTCGATCTCGGTATTGCCGGGCATCACCCGCCTGTCGCTGATGGAACTGGCCGAATCGCGCCTGGGCCTGAAAGTGATCGAAGGCGACGTGGAAATCGACAAGCTCGACCGTTTCATCGAAGCCGGCGCCTGCGGCACCGCCGCGGTGATCACGCCGATCGGCGGCATCCAGTACAACGGCAAGCTGCACGTGTTCCACAGCGAAACCGAAGTCGGCCCGGTCACCCAGAAGCTCTACGCCGAGCTGACCGGTATCCAGAGCGGTGACGTCGAAGCCCCGGCGGGCTGGATCGTCAAGGTCGCCTGAAGCATCCGCCTGAAGTGACGATGGGGCATGCCAGCGATGGCATGCCCCATTTTTCTTGGAACCTCCACGCCCCCCTGTAGGAGCGGGCTTGCCCCGCGAAACAGGCACCGCGTTGCATGGCACCGGCTTCGCCGGTCTTCGCGGGACAAGCCCGCTCCTACAGGGGAATGCGTCTCCCATACAGCCAGATGAATTTTTCTTAAATCGCCGGTTGTCTATTCTTTGGCACAATCAGGTCTCCACTCGCCGCCCAGGAACCAGCATGCCTCGCGTACTGACCATCGAAGACGACGCCGTCACCGCCCAGGAAATCGTCGCCGAACTGTCCAGCCACGGTCTGGAAGTCGACTGGGCCGACAATGGCCGTGAAGGCCTGGCCAAGGCCATCGCCGGCGGCTATGACCTGATCACCCTCGACCGCATGCTGCCCGAGGTCGATGGCCTGACCATCGTCACCACTCTGCGCAACCTGAAGATCACCACGCCGATCCTGATGATCAGCGCCCTGTCGGACGTCGACGAGCGCGTGCGCGGCCTGCGCGCCGGCGGCGACGACTACCTGACCAAGCCGTTCGCCTCCGACGAGATGGCCGCCCGGGTCGAGGTGCTGCTGCGTCGCAACAGCGTGCCGATGACCCAGACCCGCCTGCAGGTCGCCGACCTCGAGCTGGACCTGATCAGCCACGAGGCGCGCCGCGGCGAACAGGCGCTGAACCTGCTGCCCACCGAGTACAAGCTGCTCGAGTACCTGATGCGCCACTCCGGCCAGGTGATCACCCGGATGATGATCTTCGAGGAGGTCTGGGGCTACCACTTCGACCCTGGCACCAACCTGATCGACGTGCACATCGGCCGTCTGCGCAAGAAGATCGATTCGCCCGGGCAGAACCCGCTGATCCGTACCGTGCGGGGCTCCGGCTATGCCATTGCCGAACCCGTCTAAGGGCTGGAGTTCCTCCACCAGCCGCCTGCTGGCACTGTACAGTTTCCTGTTCGTGGCCTGGAGCAGCATCCTCATGGGGGTGCTGTACTTCGAGGTCACCAGCTACCTGAACAAGCTCACCCGTCATTCCATGCTTCAACGCCAGCACCTGTTCGCCCATATGAGCGGCAAGCAGCTGGACGACGCGCTGATCGCAAGCCAGGCCTTCGAGGAGCGCAGCTTCGACGCCTACGGCCTGTTCGCCCCCCAGCTCAACCCGATCGGCGGGCGCATCCGCAGCATCCCGCCGGAGCTGGGCCTGGACGGCAAGGTGCATGAGCTCAAGCGCTGCCTGGACGCCGACGATCCGCACCTGCCCCGCGACAGCTGCGACGCCGTGGCAATCAAGGTCCAGGACGGTCGCTGGCTGGTGCTGGTGCGCGACAACGGCTCGCTGTTCGTGGTCACCCGGATCATTCTCGACGCCCTGCTCTGGGGTATTTCCCTGACCCTGATTCCAGGCTTCGCCGGCTGGTACCTGCTGCGCCGCCGACCGCTCAAACGCATCCGGGCGATCCAGGCCCAGGCCGAACTTATCGTCGCCGGTGACCTGACCCACCGCCTGCCGGTGTCAGTGCGCCGCGATGAACTGGACATGCTGGCCGCCATCGTCAACGCGATGCTCGACCGCATCGAAAGGCTGATGCATGAGGTCAAGGGGGTTTGTGACAACATCGCCCACGACCTGCGCACGCCCCTGACCCGCCTGCGCGCCCAGCTCTACCGCATCCGCCAGCAAAGCGGCAGCGACTCCGCCGAAGGCGCGGCGCTGGACCAGGCGATCGGCGAGACCGACACGCTGATGGCGCGCTTCCGTGGCCTGCTGCGCATCAGCGAGCTGGAAGACCGCCAACGCCGCGCCGGCTTCGTCCAGCTCGACCCGCAGGCCTTGCTGGTGGAGCTGCACGACTTCTACCTGCCTCTGGCCGAGGATGGCGGCATCCGTCTGCAGCTGGAGCAGCCCGCGCAACTGGCGGCCCTGCATGGTGATCGGGAATTGCTGTTTGAAGCCCTGGCCAACCTGGTAGGCAATGCGATCAAGTTCACCCCGCAAGGCGGCCAGGTGCGCATGTTCGCAAGCGAAGACGATCAAGGCGTGCATATCGCCGTCGAGGACAGCGGGCCGGGGATTCCGGCGGATGAGCGCGAGGCGGTGTTGAAGCGCTTCTACCGCAGTGAGGAAGGCCATCGCCACGCGGGGTTCGGGCTGGGGTTGTCGATCGTCGCGGCGATCGTCGACCTGCATGGGTTTGGATTGGAGGTGGGGGCCAGCGAGTGGGGTGGAGCCAAGTTGGTGTTGCATTGCCCATTGGTTGGGGTAGTTCAATAAAGAGCGGGGCCGCTTTGCGGCCCTTTCGCGGCACGAGGCCGCTCCTACAGGGGACCACGCAGCTCTGTAGGAGCGGCCTCGTGCCGCGAAAGGGCTGCGCAGCAGCCCCAGTGGCGCCAATCAGTCAGCCAGGCGCCAGGTGGTGGTGCCCTTGCTGTCTTCCAGCACCACGCCCATGGCGGTCAGCTGGTCGCGGATGCGGTCGGACTCGGCCCAGTTCTTGTCGGTGCGTGCCTGCAGACGCGCCTGGATCAGCGCCTCCACTTCGGCGGCATCGACCTTGCCCTCGGCGCCGGCACGCAGGAAGTCATCGGCCTCCAACTGCAGCACGCCCAGCACATCCCCCAGCTCGCGCAGGCGACCGGCCAGGCCGGCGGCGGCCTCGGGGTCGCTGTCGCGCAGGCGGTTGATCTCGCGCACCAGGTCGAACAGCACGGCGCAGGCCTCAGGCGTGCCGAAGTCGTCGTTCATCGCCACGGTGAAGCGCTCGACGAACGCCTCGCCGCCCTTGGCCACGACCCGCGGCAAGCCGCGCAGTGCGTGGTAGAAGCGCTCGAGCGCGCCCTTGGCGTCGCGCAGGCTGTCTTCGGAGTAGTTGATCGCGCTGCGGTAGTGGCTGGCCACCAGCAGGTAACGCACCACTTCCGGGTGGTACTTGTCGAGCACGTCGCGGATGGTGAAGAAGTTGTTCAACGACTTGGACATCTTCTCGCCATTGATGCGGATCATGCCGCAGTGCATCCAGGCGTTGGCGTACTGCTTGCCGGTGGCCGCCTCGCTCTGGGCGATCTCGTTCTCGTGGTGCGGGAACTCCAGGTCGCTGCCGCCGCCGTGGATGTCGAAGCTCTCGCCCAGGCAGCAGGTGGACATCACCGAGCACTCGATGTGCCAGCCCGGACGGCCCGGGCCCCACGGCGAATCCCAGTAAGGCTCGCCGGGCTTGACACCCTTCCACAGGACGAAGTCCAGCGGGTCCTGCTTGGCCTCGTCGACCTCGATGCGGGCGCCGATGCGCAGGTCTTCGATCTTCTTGCGCGACAGCTTGCCGTAGCCGACGAACTTGCCGACCCGGTAGTACACGTCGCCGTTGCCCGGGGCGTAGGCATAGCCCTTGTCGATCAGGGTCTGGATCATCGCGTGCATGCCGGGGATATGGTCGGTGGCACGCGGTTCCAGGTCCGGCGGCAGGATGCTCAGGCGCCGCTCGTCCTCGTGCATCGCATCGATCATGCGGGCAGTCAGCGCGTCGAACGACTCGCCGTTCTCGTTGGCCCGGTTGATGATCTTGTCGTCGATGTCGGTGATGTTGCGCACATAGGTCAGCTCATAGCCGCTCTTGCGCAGCCAGCGGGTGACCAGGTCGAAGGCCACCATGCTGCGGCCGTGGCCCAGGTGGCAGTAGTCGTACACGGTCATGCCGCACACGTACATGCGCACCTTGTTGCCGTCCAGCGGCTTGAAAACTTCCTTGGTCTTGCTCAGCGTGTTGTAGATGGTAAGCACGAAGGTTCCTCAGCTGCCCCACGAATCGCGCAGGGTCACGGTCCGGTTGAATACCGGGCGACCCGGCTGGGAGTCTTTCAGGTCGGCGCAGAAGTAGCCTTCGCGCTCGAACTGGAAGCGGTCTTCTGGCTGGGCCTGGCCCAGGGAAGGTTCCGCGCGACAACCGCTGAGTACCTGCAGCGAATCGGGGTTGATGTTGTCGAGGAAGCTGCCGCCGTCTTCGGTCTTCTCCGGGTTGGCGGAGCGGAACAGGCGGTCGTACAGACGCACTTCGCACTCGACGCTGCCTTGCGCCGGCACCCAGTGGATCACGCCCTTGACCTTGCGGCCTTCGGGGTTCTTGCCCAGGGTGTCCGGATCGTACGAGCAGCGCAGTTCGACGATGTTGCCGCCTTCGTCCTTGATCGCCTCGTCGGCGCGGATCACGTAGCTGCCGCGCAGACGCACTTCACCGGCCGGCTCCAGGCGCTTGTAGCCCTTGGGCGGCTCTTCCATGAAGTCGTCGCGGTCGATGTACAGCTCGCGGGCGAACGGCAGCACGCGCACGCCCATGTCTTCCTTCGGGTGGCGCGGCAGTTCGAGCTGCTCGACCTGGCCCTCGGGGTAGTTGGTGATCACCACCTTCAGCGGGCGCAGCACGCACATCGCGCGTGGCGCGGTGCGGTCGAGGTCGTCGCGGATGCTGAACTCGAGCATCGCCATGTCGACCACGCCGTCGGAGCGGTTGGTGCCGATCATCTCGCAGAAGTTGCGGATCGAGGCCGGGGTGTAGCCGCGACGGCGATAGCCCGACAGGGTCGACATGCGCGGATCGTCCCAGGCCTCGACGTGGCCTTCGTCCACCAGCTGCTTGAGCTTGCGCTTGGAGGTGATGGTGTAGTTCAGGTTCAGGCGGCTGAACTCGTACTGGCGCGGGTGCGCCGGCACCGGCAGCTTGTCGAGGAACCAGTCGTACAGCGGACGGTGGCTTTCGAACTCCAGGGTGCAGATCGAGTGGGTGATGCCTTCGATGGCGTCCGACTGACCGTGGGTGAAGTCGTAGTTGGGGTAGATGCACCACTTGTCACCGGTCTGGTGGTGGTGGGCATGACGGATGCGGTACAGGATCGGGTCGCGCAGGTTCATGTTCGGCGAGGCCATGTCGATCTTGGCGCGCAGCACGCGCTCGCCGTCCTTGAACTCGCCGGCCTTCATGCGCGCGAACAGGTCCAGGTTCTCCTCGACGCTGCGCTCGCGGAACGGGCTGTTCTTGCCAGCCTCGGTCAGGCTGCCGCGGTATTCCTTGGCCTGCTCGGGGGTCAGGTCGCAGACATAGGCGTTGCCCGACTTGATCAGCTCCACGGCCCAGGCGTGCAGCTGCTCGAAGTAGTCCGAGGCATAGCGCACCGGGCCTGCCCACTCGAAGCCCAGCCATTTGACGTCACGCTGGATGGAGTCGATGTACTCCTGGTCTTCCTTGGCCGGGTTGGTGTCGTCGAAACGCAGGTGGCAGGCACCGCCGAATTCCTTGGCCAGGCCGAAGTTGACGCAGATCGACTTGGCGTGACCGATATGCAGGTAACCGTTGGGCTCCGGCGGGAAACGGGTGACGATGCTCTGGTGCTTGCCCGAGTCCAGGTCGGCCTGGACGATCGGCCGCAGGAAGTTCACAGGGACGGCGGGTGCGCCTTTGGCAGCGGCGTTTGGCGCGTTGTCGGCAGTGGGCTTGCTCATAGTGTCCTTGAATGCAGGTAGCCGGCCCGGGTAGGCCGATTGAATCAAAGCGCCTATCATAGCCGAAGCAGTCAAGCTGCTGACAGCCGAAGTGCCCACAAAAGTGCCTTCAAAGTGGCACGTTTTGTCGGCGCGAGGCGGCGCAATCCGGCACAATGGCGGCCCAGCGGCCTGTGTCGCGGTGGCCTGATCCTGCGTCAGGTACTCCGAGCGCCCTGCGCACACTCATTTCCGAATGCCTTGAAAGAGCGATTTTCAGCATGTCCAAAGTCAAACTGAGCACCAACCACGGCGATATCGTCATCGAACTGAATGCCGAGAAGGCCCCTCTGACCGTTGCCAACTTCCTGGCATACGTTGAAGCAGGCCACTACAGCAACACCGTGTTCCATCGCGTGATCAAAGGCTTCATGATCCAGGGCGGCGGCTTCGAGCCAGGCATGAACGAGAAGCGCGACAAGCGTGCCAGCATCCAGAACGAAGCCGACAACGGCCTGAAGAACGACAAGTACACCATCGCCATGGCCCGTACCATGGAGCCGCACTCGGCGTCGGCGCAGTTCTTCATCAACGCCTCGAACAACGACTTCCTCAACCACAGCGGCAAGAATGTCCAGGGCTGGGGCTACGCCGTCTTTGGCAAGGTGACCGAAGGCCAGGACGTCGTCGACAAGATCGAAGGCGTTTCCACCGGCTCCAAGTCTGGCCACCAGGACGTGCCGAAAGACGACGTGATCATCGAGAAAGCCGAGATCATTGAGTGATACTGCTGATCTCCGATCTGCACCTGCAAGAAGAACGCCCGGATATCACCCGGGCGTTTCTTGATCTGCTCGACGGCCGCGCCCGCCACGCCAAGGCGCTGTACATCCTCGGCGACTTCTTCGAGGCCTGGATCGGCGACGATGCGATGACGCCGTTCCAGCAGTCGATCTGCCAGGCCCTGCGCCGGCTGAGCGACAGCGGCACGGCGATCTACCTGATGCACGGCAACCGCGACTTCCTCATCGGCCAGGCGTTCTGCGACGCCGCCGGCTGCACCCTGCTGGCCGACCCCAGCGTGGTCGAGCTGGGTGGCGAGGCGGTGCTGCTGATGCACGGCGACACCCTGTGCACTCGCGATGTGGCCTACATGAAGCTGCGCCGCTACCTGCGCAACCCGCTGACCCTGTGGATCCTGCGGCACCTGCCGCTGGGCACGCGGCACAAGCTGGCGCGCAAGCTGCGCAGCGAAAGCCGCTCGCAGACGCGCATGAAGAGCACCGAGATCGTCGACGTCACCCCCGAGGAAGTGCCCAAGGTCATGGCCGCCCACGGCGTGCGCACCCTGGTTCATGGCCACACCCACCGGCCGGCGCTGCACAAGCTGGTGGTCGATGGCCAGCCGGCGCGGCGTATCGTGCTGGGGGACTGGGACCGGCGGGGCTGGGCGTTGCAGGTGGACGAACAGGGCTTCCAGCTGGCGCCGTTCGAGTTTTCCTGAACGACAAACGCACAGCCCCCTGTAGGAGCGGCCTCGTGCCGCGAAAGGGCCGCAAAGCGGCCCCCCGATATCAGCGATTATGCAAAGATCGCCGGGGCTGCTTTGCAGCCCTTTCGCGGCACAAGGCCGCTCCTACAGAGGACGCCTGATTACTGGGCGATGACCACGCGCCCCTTATCCCGCTCACTGATCACATACCGCCGATACTGCGGATCAGCCTTGATCTGCGCGTCGGTAAACGGGATCGGCGCCAGTTGCTTGGCCGCGAAGGCCCGCGTCTGGTCGGCGGCATGCGCCGACGCCTTTTCGCTCGACAGCGAGAACGCCAGCAATCCCTGGGCCTTTGGCCCCTGCTCGGTGAAGCTGACCACCTGCAGATAGCTCGAACCACTGACCACCAGGCGCTTGCCCGGCCCCACCGGCACACTGACCATCGCGTTGTAGACCCCCAGGGCCTGCGGACCACCGGGCACCGGCGTGCCATCGGCAGCCTGCTGGATTTCCCCCCAACGCTGATCGGCGGCGATGCCCGCCTTGCCCACCTGCTCCAGCGACGCCAGCGCCGCCTCGCGCAGCAGCTTGCCTACCGCGCCCTGCTCCACCGCCAGGCCACGAGGCGTGTGCTGCGGGTCGGCCGGATCGAACGGCACGCGCCAGCTTTGCGGGTGCTCGGCCAACGCACCAGCGATATTCATGAAATGGACCAGGCCGACGCCGCTGTCCAGGTCGGCCTTGCCATTCCAGGTCCGAAGGCTGACGCACACTGACTCAAGATCCGCCTCCACGCCCTTGCACCACTGCAGCAGGTCCGGCAGCAGCAGGCTGGCCTGGTACACCTCGTCGTCGAACACCATGCGCTGCAGCTCGGCGACACCCAGCTTGTCCCTGCCCTGCAGGCGCTGCAGGGCAAAACGGCTGCGCATGCCCAGGGGCTGGTCGGCACGGCTGACCAGCGGCGAGAAACCGGTCAGCGGCTGGGCCGGGTTGGCCATCCACGCCGAGTCGTTGGCGTGCTGCACATAGTCACGGCGCTCCAGGCTCGGCAGCAGGTTCGCCGGGAAGATCCCCGGCTGGGCCGCCTGCGCATCGACCTTCCACTGGCAGGCGCTGCGCGAGCCATCGAGCACCACCAGCGGGCCGGACGCCGCCGGATTGCTGCACTGCGCCAGCAGCGCCTGGTCGACATAGGGCACCACCGACTGGTTCAGGTACAGGGCCTGGCCGGCGGCATCCACCGCCAGGGTGTTGACCCAGGGGATACCCTGCAACTGCCCCACCGAGGCCTTGAGCGCCTCCAGGCTATCGGCGCGGTTGATCCGGTACCACTGCTGCAGCACCCGGGTATTGTCCAGGTTGGCGTCGCGCAGGCTGTAGGCCGCCTGGTTGTCCCAGTCCAGCCGCCCTGGCCACTGCACCACCGGGCCGAACTTGGACAGGTGGATAGTGCGCTCCACCTCGCTCAGCGTGCCGTCCTTGCCCTTCACCATGACCTTGAGCTGTTTGCGCTCGAGCGGCAGCGACTGGCCGTCATACAGGTAACGAGTGGCGTCCTTGGGGTCCAGTTGCAGACGGTAGAGGGTGAAATGCTTCGAGGTGTCGACGGTATGGGTCCAGGCCAGATGGCGGTTGAAACCGATATTGACCACCGGCAGGCCCGGCAGGGCCGCGCCCATCACATCCAGCTGCCCGGGGATGGTCAGTTGCATCTGGTAGAAGCGCATGCCGCCGATCCAGGGGAAATGCGGATTGGCCAACAATAGCCCGCGACCATTGGCCGAACGCTCGCTGCCCACCGCCACGGCGTTGCTGCCACGTTCGGCGGCGAACTGCGCCTGGCGCGCGAGGGCCACGCCGTAGTCGACCGCCGGGCGTTGCGCCGCCAGCTTCGGCGGGGTCGCGGCCACCACCGCCTCGACGAACTGGCCGACACCGCCTTCGGCCAGCAGGCGCCGGGTCAGCTTGACCAGGTCGCGGCTGCTGATCGGCCGCACCCAGTCCCCTGCCCCGCACTCGGCCGGCAGGCCCTGGGCGCGCCGCTCGCCCAGGGCACGGTTATAGCCGCTGGCGTAGCCGTCGAGCAGGTCACGCACCGCCACCGGTTGCGCCTGCAGGAAGGCGTCCACTGCCGCCGATTCGTTCAGCCAGGTGAAGAACAGGTCGCTGGACAGGTTGTCGCGCTGCTCGACCGTCTTGGCGTCGCCACCGAAATAGCGCGAGCGCTCGCCATTGACCGTCAGCACCTCGTTGGCCAGCAGGCACAGGTTGTCCTGGGCGTAGGCATAGCCGATGCCGTAGCCCAGGCCGCGTTCGTCCTTGGCCAGGATATGCGGCACGCCAAAGCTGGTGCGGCGGATCTGCGCAGAGGCCTCGTCGGCGACCTCCCGTGCCTGGACGGCCAGGCTGGAGGCAACCAGGGCGGCGGCAAGGCCCAGGCGGAACAGGGGAAGAGGGATCACAGGCACTCCTCGTGCTATCGGGGTCATCCCGAACAGACGAATGGCCGGATGAAAATTTTACGTTCGACGCGAGGCTGCAACGTTCTCAACAGAACGTGTCAGATTTTTTTCACCGAGGGTTGCAGTTTTGTCGATCTCATTCGTCTTTAGATGTGAGGCACCCATGATTTCGGGACAGTCCACGAAAAGGAGCATTCACATGTATAACCCGCAACAAACGCTATCGGCGCCGCCCGCCCCAGGCCAGGCCGCCGCCCCCCAGGAGGAACGCGTGGGCAACGAACAGATCCGCGAGCTGCTGCGCGCCTATGGCCTGCGCACCAGCCTGATCCGCCTGAAGGTCATCGACGCCCTGCACACCGCCGGGCGCAGTGGCCGCAGCATTGGCGTGCGCGGCGTGCATGCACAACTCGAGCAACTGGATATTCCCTTGTCGTTCCTGAGTGTGCGCGAGGTGCTCAAACGCCTGTGCAGCGAAGGCGTGATCAGCCTGGGCAGCGACAAATGCTACAGCCTCAACCCCCAGGCCTGGGCCGTGCTCGAGCAACCCGTCTCGCGTTGAGCGCATGGCCGGCAAGGATATGCCGGCCCGCCCGCCTCAGGGCTTGACCTTGCGCCGCAGGATCCCGTTGATCACCACCACTACCACCGCGATGGCGATGGCGATGTACTGGAACGTCTGCTCGCTGATAGTGCCCTGCTTCTGCAGGTAGCTTAGGCCGAGCATGATTCCCAGGACCACCAGGATGATCAGGATCGAGTATTTGAGGCGCTGCACGTGGGTCATCGGAAATTCCTTGCGACATCGGGGACATGAGGCTCCAGCGGAGCCGACGCCATGATACCTCGCCCGCTTTTCCCCCGCTGAAGTTCCTGCCCGCCCCCTTCCCTGCACATACCTCCTCACCCCAGGACACCCGGGCGTGTCTGCGCGCGCACGCCTGGGTCACACACCCAAACCGCCATCATGGAACCCCTTCACTAGACGGTTTGGGGCCTGTAGCTAAAGGGTGAGGGCGTTTCCTACTTCGCGCTATCAGGTTACCCGCAAACAACAGGCAGTTGCGGCTACAAGCTCCGGTCCGCTTCGCGCCTAGCGACCCTTTCCGCTGCTGTTCGAAAATCGGACCACGCCACTCGGACCGCCACCTGTGGCCGACCACGCCGCAGCCAACCGGGCCTCGGCGTCTGCCAAACCTACATGACGGAAGGAACCATTTCGTGGAAACGCCAGACCTGAGCAATATCGACATCACCCAACTGCCTCAATCGCTGCAGGCGCTGATCGAGTGCGTCGGCCTGGACAGCGCCTACCGCCTGACCTGTGCCTTCGGCGGACGACCCAAGTACATTCCCAAGCACCGCGACCGCAGCAAGCTGGCCGATGTGCTGCCATCTGCGGCGCTCGACGCGCTGATCGAGCGCTACGCCGGTCTGGCCCTGGAAATCCCCAAGCCCGACCACTTCCAGCGCCAGTTACGCAACAAGCAGATCCAGAAGGAAAGCGCCAGCGGGCTGTCGCGCAGCCTGCTGGCCAACAAGTACGGTCTGAGCTTGCGACAGATCGGCAACATTCGGCGTCAGGAGTGCCATGCCCGCTAAGCAGGCACTCCACCGGGCTCAGAAATCGCGCTTGTAGAAGATGTCCAGCGAGCTGGCCAGGCCGCTGGCGGCTTCGAGGTAGACCTTCTTGCTGAGCTTGTAGCGCAAGGCGATGGTGTTGGCTGGCTCGAACACGCCAACACCATAGCGCAGGCTCAGACGCTCGGTGAGATTGCCGCTGGCCACTACGCTGGTCTTGTTGCCCGTGCCCTGGGTGTCGAGCTGGAAGTCGTCGATGCCCAGGTTCGAGGCCAGGCCGCCGGTCAGGCCGGCGCTGCCCATCAGGCCCAGGCCCAGCGCCGCCTCGGCAAGCATGTTGTTGTCCTCGCCGGAGCTGTTCAGCGGCCGGCCCAGCACCAGGTAGGACAACGCCTGCTCCTGGCTCATTGCCGGCTCCGAGAACACCTTGGTGGTCGGCTGTTCGGCGCTGCCGCTCAGGCGGATGCCGGCAATCACGTCCTCGACCTTGCGGATGGCCTCGATATCCAGGTACGGCTGGTCGATGGGCCCGGCGAACAACAGGCGCGCGCGGCGGATGGTCAGGTTCTGCCCATACTGCCGATAGCGCCCGTCGGCCAGGCTCAGTTCGCCGCGGGTGTCGAGGTTGTCGCCGATATGTACATGGCCCAGCAGGTTGGCGGTAAGGCCGAAGCCCTTGAACGACAGTTTTTCGCTGCCGACCTCGACATCGATGTCCATGGCCACCGCCATCGGCGGCTTGCCCTGCTCGGTCTGGTGGCCGACGATCACCGTGTCGTCGGAGACCTTGACCGTCGACGGCGGCAACTCGCGCACGGTGATCTTGCCCTTGGGCACCAGCACCTTGCCGGTCACCGCCAGGCGGTCGTCCAGCAGGCGGATGGTCAGGTCGGGCGCCACTTCCAGCGCCGCGTACGGTTCGATGCTGACCGGCAGTTGCTGGCCCTGCAGGCGCAGGTCCATGCCCAGCGCCTGCCCCCAGGTCAGGTGACCGGCCAGTTGCCCACGGCCGGCGGCGCCGCTGCGCCAGTTGCCGTTCAACTGCACCTGCTCGCCGGCGATCAGTGCCTGCAGCGACAGGTCCTCGAGGCTGACCGGCAGTTCCGCGCCGCTGACTTCGCCGCCGCTCAAGGCCAGGTTGCCATTGACCTGGGGCGCCAGCAGGCTGCCCGACAGGCGCCCGCTGCCGTTGAGCTGGCCGGCCAGGCGCTCGACCATCGGCAGGAACGGGCGGATGACCGACAGATCGAGCCCGGCCAGGCGGAAGTCGCCGGAAAGCGGCTTGTTGCGGCCCAGCGGGTCGATGCGGGCATTCAGGTTCAGCTCGCCCAGGCGCTCGCCACGGAAATCCACGCGGGTGTCGACCCGGCGCGGCGCCAGGGTGCTGTCCAGGCGCAACACCTGGTAGGGGAAGTCGATCCAGCGGTCCTTGTCGCGCACCCGCAGGGTACCGCCGCCGGCATCGATGCGAATGCTGCCCTTGGGGCCACTGGACGGGATGTCGAGGTTGATGTCGGCGTTGAGCAGGCCGTGCCAGGCGAAGTCCTTGGGCAGCCACTGCGCCAGACTGTCCAGCGGGAACTGCTTGAGGTGGTAGCGCAGGCGCGGCTCCGGCGCCAGGCGCTGGTCCTCGCCGCACAGGCTGGCCTGGCCGGAGCGCCAGCAGTGGGCACCGAAGTCGAGCTGGCCGCTGGCCAGCCGTTGCAGGCGCGCCGGTGCCTGCAACTGCCAATCCTGGCCGCCGGCCTGGATGCGCCCGTTGGCCAGGCGGCCACGCCAGTCGCCCTTGCTCATGGCGCCATCCAGCGCCAGGTCGAGCTTGAGTTGCGGGCCGTCGAGGGCCAGCGTCGCGGCCTGCTGGCGGATATCGCCCTTGCCTTGCACATCGAGGCTGCCCAGGGCGGTGTCCCCCAGGCGGATCCCGCCGGCCTTGAGCGTCAGCTGGCCGCGCTGGGCGCTGTCCAGTCGCGCGTCGAGGTCCAGGCGCTGCACGCGGTTATCGGCCTGGCCCAGTTGCTGGCCCTGCAGGGCCAGGGTGCCCTGGGGCGCGGCCAGGGTACCGGCCAGGTCCAGGCGGCCCTTGGCCTGCCCTTGCAGTTGCGGCCAGAGCTGGCCCAGGCGCGGCAGGTCGAGGTCGATACGCCCGGCCAGGCGCTGCTGCAGGCTGGCGCTGCCGCTGATGCGGTTGTCACCCATCTGCACCGCCAGGCTGCCCAGGGTCCAGCGCTCGCCAGCGCCCTCGGCGTCGACCTTGACCAGCGCCGACTGGCCGCGCAGGC
Organism: Pseudomonas sp. NMI760_13; assembly: GCF_021283245.1. Lineage (NCBI taxonomy): Bacteria > Pseudomonadati > Pseudomonadota > Gammaproteobacteria > Pseudomonadales > Pseudomonadaceae > Pseudomonas > Pseudomonas sp. NMI760_13. The sequence continues at coordinate 136,164 of NZ_JAJSRC010000005.1, forward strand.
GACCCTTGAGGTCCAGCTGCGCCTTGAGCGCCAACTGCTCGTGCTTGAGCTCGCCCTGGCTGCGCAGCGGCCCGGCCAGGGTGCCCGGCAGCTCCGCCAGCCAATAGGCCGGGTCCAGCGCCGACAATTGCAGGTCGACATCCCAGGCCAGGGTGTCGGCAAAACGCAAGGCGACACTGCCCGCGGCCTTGCCCTGCCCCGCGCTGAGCAGCAGCTGTGGCAGGCGTACCTGGCCCAGGTCGCCCTCGAACGGGCTGGCCAGGCTGAAAGCGCCCGCCGGGCCGTCCAGGTCGCCGTTGAACGCGCCCTTGTAGTTGCCGTCGCGGTACTGCACCTGGGCGTTGAAGCGCTTGAGGGTGACCTGGGGCGCCTGCTCCAGCGGATACAGGCGCAACCAGGGGAAGTCCAGCCAGTCGAGGCTGGCGTCGGCGCTCAGGCCCTGCTGCCAGTCGGCGCTGGCCTGCAGTTTGAGCCGCTGCGTGTCGCTGGCGTTGAGGTCCAGGGCATCGACCCGGGCGCCCTTGGCGTCCACCTTGCCGGCCAGCACCAGGCCCACCGGCCCTTGCTCGGCGGGCAAGGTGGCCGAACCTGAGAGTTGGTAACCCTTGAGCAGGTCGCCCTGGGCATCGAGCTTGAGCTGGTTCAACTGCAGGGTGTCGGGCAACTCGCCGGCGGGCTTGAAGGCCTCCGAGCGGATGCTCAGGCGGGCCGGCAGGTGCTCGGCCAGGGCCTGCAATTCACCGTTCAACCGGGCATCCAGGTAACCGCTGCTGGTGGCCTCGATGACGAGGGTCTGCTGCAGCTCGCCCTTGGCGTTCAATGCCAACTGCCACGGCTTGCCATCCACTGTCGGCAGTTGCAGCGTGCCCTGCAGCTGCAGCGGCCAGTCACCCTGGGGCGTCAGGTCGCCTTGAACATCCAGGTGCAGATCGTCTCGGCGCAGTCGCAGGCTGTCCACCCGCAGCCCGCTGGCGGTCCAGTGCGCGGCCAGGCTCAGGTCGCCCAGCAGTTCGCTGCCATCCAGGCGCAACTGGCCCACCTTGACCTCGCCCAGTTCGATGGCCAGCGGCAGGTTCAGCGCCGGCAATTGCAGCGGGCCGCTGTCGGGGTTGTCCTCTCCCGGCGCGAAGGCCATGTCGATGCGCTCGGCCTGCAGGCGCTCGATGCACAGGGTGGCACGCAGCAGGCAGGCCGGCGACCAGGCCAATTGTGGCGTCAGCAGCTCGACCCGATCGTCGCCGGCGGACCAGCGCAGCAGGCTGGCCTGCCAGCTGCCGCCAAGGCGCCCGGTAAAATCGCTGACCTCGAGCCCCGGCACCCGCGCCAGCGCCCAGCGGCTGCCCGCCTGGGTGCCGAGCACCAGCCCCAGCGCCAGGACGATCAGCACCAGCAGGCCCGCCAGCACCAGCAGGATCGGTTTGAACACACGCATCACAGCTCGGGCCCCATGGAGAAGTGCAAGCGAAAACCACCGTCATCATCCAGCGCGCGGGCCAGGTCAAGGCGCAGCGGCCCGACCGGCGACACCCAGCGCACACCGATGCCGACACCGGTCTTGAGGCTGGGGAACTCCAGCGAATTGAACGAGTTGCCCTGGTCGACGAAGGTCGCCAGGCGCCATTTTTCCGCGATCGAGTACTGGTACTCGGCGCTGCCGGCCACCAGGTAGCGGCCGCCGATGCGGTCGCCCTGGTTGTTCTTTGGCGACAGCGACTGGTAGTCGTAGCCGCGCACGCTCTGGTCGCCACCGGCGAAGAAGCGCAGCGACGGCGGGATGTTCTGCTGGTAGCCGTTGGTGGCGCTGCCGCCGAACTGCACGCGAGCGAGGAAGCGATGGTTCTGGCCCAGGGTGGTCAGGCCCTTGAGGAGCACGTTGCCGTGGATCAGGTTGGTGTCCGAGCCCAGGCCTTCCTTGGCCGCCTGCAGGTCGAACTGCAGGCGGTAGCCGTTATGCGGGTCGATGCGGTTGTCGCTGCGCAGGTACGAAAAGCTGACGCCCGGCATCAGCAGGTTGCTCAGCCCCGAGTCGTCACCCAGCCGATATTCCTCGCGCTGGTACTTGAGCGAGATCACCCGTTGCCAGCCGCTGGGCAGCTTGCTGTGCCACTCGGGGCCAACGGTGAGCAGCTTGCTCAGGGTGTCGGTGCCGGAGATCTCCTCGTTCTGGTAGCCGCCGGCGAAGCGCAGCTTGTCGGTGAGCGGCGGGTCCAGCGGGATGTCGTACCACAGCCCGACGTTCTGCCGGGGCGCCGACAATTCGGTTTCCCACCCATAGCTGTGCCCTTGCGGGTTGACCCAGTGGCGGGTCCAGTTGGCCTTGCCGCGCGGCCCGACGTCGGTGGAAAAGCCCAGGCCCAGGCCCAGGGTGCGCGGCTTGCGGGTATCGAGGCGCACATCCACCGGGATGTCCTCGCCCACTGCGGCGGTGGGCGCGGCGTCCACCCGCACGCTGTCGAAGTAGCCGCTCGATTGCAGGTCGTTGTTGAGTTCGGCGATCAGTTCAGAGTCGTAGGGGGTGCCGGGCTTGAACGACACCATGCGCTGCAGCAGGTCATTGTCCAGCGGCGCGTCGCCGCCGAAGGTCACCGCGCCCAGGCGGTAGCGCGGGCCGCTCAGGTAGATCAGCTCGATGTCGGCCACGCCGGCCTGCGGGTCCACCGCCAGGCGCTGGCGCTCGAAACGGCCGGCGAAGAAGCCGTAGCGCGACGCCTGGTTCTGGATCAGCCGCTTGGCATCCTCGTAGGTGCCGTGGTTGAGCTGCTCGCCCGGGCGCAGCGCCTTGCTGTCGGGGATGCGGAAGGCCTTGAGCTCGCTGGCCGGCCCGTCGATGCGCACGGTCACGTTGCGCAGGCGCACCGGCTCGCCGGGCTCGACCCGGATGATCAGTTGCGCGGGTTTGTCGTTGTCCCCCGGTGCCTTGACCTCGGTCTCGACCCGCGCCTGGTAGTAGCCCAGGGCCTGGGCCGCCTTGCGCGTCTGCTCCTCGGCGCCCCGGCTGAAGCGCAGCAGGGCTTCTTCGTCGCGATCGCCCAGGCTGCCGATATACCCTTCGATATTGGACTTGAGCGCCTTGTTGGCGGGTTTGACCCGCACCAGCAATTCGCTCTGCGCCCATGCCATGGAGCTGGCGGCCAGCAACAGCAGGCCCCAGCCAAGTCTTCCTGAATACGTCATGCGCGGCATGCTACCAGAGCAAAGGGGTCAAGAGGGCTGTCGGCAAACGCCTGTCACAGGTTCGCCACCCTGGATGAACGGGGATTGGGGTGGAAGAACACCCGCTCCCTGATCGGTCCCACCGCGATCTCGCCGATTTCTTCATAACCCTGGCGTTGGTAGAACGCCAGGTAGTGCGCATTGCCGGTATCCAGCACCACGCCCTCGGTGTTGGCGTCCTCCGCGCACCAGTCGTGCACGGCCTGCAGCAGTTGCTCCCCATAGTGCTGGCCCTGGAACTGCGGGTGCACGCCCAGCAGCGGCAGGACGTGGACATTGTCGCCCGGCAGGCAGCCGGCCAGCGCGGCCTGGTAGTCCAGGTAGCGCCGGGTACAGCGCAGGCCGGTGCCGAGGATCATGCGCAGGCGCCAGGCCCAGCTGTCGGCCACGCCCAGGCGCCGCTGCGGCGGCACGATCAGCGCCAGGCCGACCAGGCGGTCCTCCAGCAGCAGGCCGATCGCCGGCAACTGCAGATAGAAGTGCTGGCGCACCCATTCGCGCACCATCACCCGCAGGCGACGCTCGTAGCCGGGGCGCTGGCCCTCGAACAGCCAGGCGAAGGTCGGCTCGTGGCGATAGGCATGGTAAAGCAGCGAACGCGCCTCACGGGCGTAGCCGGCGTCGAGCAGACAGGTGCGGGCCGGGGCGGCGATGACGTCGGGCATTGCGGGCAGTCCTCCTGGAATGGGCTTACAGTGCCTTGGAGCCAGATTCCGGCGCTGGGTTCACCTCCTCCAGCACGTTAGCAGTGCCCGCCGCGCGGCGCCATGCTGGCCGTGGCCGGCGATGTCGGCTAGCATCCGTGGCTTTTACCAGGATCATCTTTCCATGAAGATCGTCTCGTTCAACATCAATGGCCTGCGCGCCCGTCCGCACCAGCTGGCGGCGCTGATCGACAAACACCAGCCGGACGTGATCGGCCTGCAGGAAACCAAGGTCAGCGACGATCAGTTCCCGTTGGCCGACGTCGAGGCGCTCGGCTACCACGTGCACTACCACGGCCAGAAGGGCCACTACGGGGTCGCCCTGCTCTCGCGCCAGGCGCCGCTGTCGTTGTTCAAAGGCTTTGCCAGCGATGAAGAGGACGCCCAGCGTCGTTTCATCTGGGGCACCTTCGCCGATGCCGACGGCACGCCGATCACCGTGATGAACGGTTACTTCCCCCAGGGCGAGAGCCGCGACCACCCCACCAAGTTCCCGGCCAAGCAGCGCTTCTACAGCGACCTGCAGGCCCTGCTCGAAGGGCAGTTCAAGAATGACCAGCCCGTCGTGGTGATGGGTGACCTGAACATCTCGCCCCAGGACTGCGACATCGGCATCGGCGCGGACAACGCCAAGCGCTGGCTGAAGACCGGCAAGTGCAGCTTCCTGCCCGAGGAGCGCGAGTGGATGGAGCGGCTCAAGGGCTGGGGCCTGGTCGACAGCTTCCGTCACCTGCACCCGGAGGTGGCCGACCGCTTCAGCTGGTTCGACTACCGCAGCCGCGGCTTCGAGGACGAGCCCAAGCGCGGCCTGCGCATCGACCTGATCATGGCCTCCCAGGGCTTGCTGCCACGGGTCAAGGCCGCCGGGGTCGACTATGAGCTGCGGGGGATGGAGAAGCCTTCGGACCATGCGCCGATCTGGCTTGAGTTGGGTTGAGTTGAGGCGCTAGCGCTTGACTGTAGCCTTGCAGCGCTCTCGAGATCGAGCGCCGCCCGCGCGGCGCAAGGCCGCTCCTACATCTGTTTCGGGCCAGTCAATCCTGTGCCATTACCTGGTCCGCCTTGTTGGTCCGACGCGGTTCCAGCGTGGGCACCGCTGCCGCTTCACCTGCCTCAAGGCATGCACCAAGGCGGGCGCCGCCTCACTCTCAGGCATAACTGGCCCGAAACAGATGTAGGAGCGGCCTTGCGCCGCGATGCGCCGCGCGGGCGGCGCTCGATCTGATAGGCGCCACACCTCTCCCGCCAAACACTTGTTACAACCCACCCTTAAACATCGCCTCGTTCATTTCGTTCATCAGCACGAACTCCCGCTGTCTGCCCAGCAACCCTGAACAAGGCTTCCCCATGACCGCACCCCTGAACCGCCTCACCCTGGCCGCCCTGCTGGTCGCCTGCAGCCTGCCGGCCCTGGCCGCGGCGCCCGCGCACAAACCCGGCACGGTGTTCCGCGACTGCGCCAAGACCTGCCCGGAAATGGTGGTGCTGCCCGCTGGCAGCTTCATGATGGGTACCCCGAATGACGAAAAAGGTCGGCAAGACGACGAGGGCCCGCTGCACGAAGTGACGTTCAAGAAAGCCTTTGCCGTCAGCCAATACCAGATCACCAACGGCGAATGGAAAGCCTACCTCAAGGCCAGCGGTTACAAGGTCCCCAACGGCGACACCCGCCCGGGCCGCGAATGCATCGCGGGCGTGCCGCGCTACCAGCAGGGTGACCGCCAACCCGCCGTGTGCCTGAACTTCCACGAGGCCGAGGCCTACGCCTCGTGGCTGTCGAAGAAGACCGGCAAGGTCTACAAGGTGCTCAGCGAATCCCAGCGCGAATACGCCGTGCGCGGCGGCAGCACCGGGCCGTTCCCCTTCCCCCTCGATGACAACGACGAGCAGAAGTACCAGATCTCCAAGCACGCCAACACCTACGGCCCCACGGACGGCTTCTCCTTCACCTCGCCCGTCGGCAGCTTCCCACCCAACGCCTTCGGCGTCTACGACGGCCACGGCAACGTCTACGAGTGGACCCGCGACTGCTACGTCGACAGCTACGCCACCGCCCCCACCGATGGCAGCCCGCAGACCAACAGCAGCGAATGCGAGGACCGCCGGGTGATCCGCGGCAACGACTACACCGAGGCGCCGATCTTCTCCCGCTCGGGCAACCGCAACGAACGCAGCTCCACCCTGCGCGGCGACTGGATCGGCTTCCGTGTCGCCCGCGAGCTCTAAGCCCTCCCCACTTCCGGCGCCCCTGGCGCCGGATCCGCCTCGCCACTAAATCCGCGCAAAACCCTCTCGTCTACCAAGATCAGGGCCTGGTCCGCCGCCCTGCGCCAACGAATACTCACGAGATGACTCCATGACGTCCAAGACCCCCAGCCTCGCCCAGGAAACCCTGCGGATACTCAAGCCGTTCTGGATGCTGGTCGCGCTTTCGGCGGCCCTCGGCGTGGTCAGCGGCCTGAGCGTCACCGCCCTGCTGGCCACCATCAACAGCGCGATGAACGCCGTGGGCGGGCCGGACACCCGCACCGCCCTGCTGTTCGGTGGCCTGTGCCTGCTGACCCTGGCCTGCTCCACCGGCTCGAACCTGCTGACCAACTACGTCGGGCAGAAGGTGGTGGCGCGCCTGCGCCGCGAACTGGCCGCCAAGGTGCTGGTGGCGCCGATCGCACAACTGGAGCGCTACCGCGCCCACCGCCTGATCCCGGTGCTGCTCAATGACGTCAGCACCATCAGCGCCTTCGCCCTGTCAGTGGCGCCGATGGTCATCGCCTTCACCGTCACCCTCGGCTGCCTGTCCTACCTGGCGCTGCTGTCCTGGCAGATCCTGCTGGTCACCGTGCTGACCGTGGTGGTCGGCACCGGCGCGCAGTTCCTCGCCCATCGCCACGGCATGAAGAACATCCTTACCGCGCGCAACAACGAGGACGAGCTGCAGAAGCACTACCAGGCCCTTTCCGGCGGCGCCAAGGAGCTGCGCATCCAGCGCCAGCGCCGCCAGCATATGCACGACCAGCTGATCCACGGCGCCACCGAACGCATCTGCAAGGCCAACATCCGCGCGGCGAACATCTTCGTCAGCGCCGAGACCTTCGGCTCGATGCTGTTCTTCGCGGTGATCGGCATCGCCATCGCCTTCCAGGCCCTGTGGCCGAGCACCGACAAGACCGTGCTGGGTGGTTTCGTGCTGGTGATGCTGTACATGAAGGGGCCGCTGGAACAGCTGATCACCAACCTGCCGAGCATCAGCCGGGCACAGATCGCCCTGCGCCGGATCGCCGAACTGTCCCAGCGTTTCTCCTCGCCCGAACCGCACCTGCTGGTCAGCGACCGCGCGCCACAGGTGACAGAGGTCGCCTCCATCGAACTGCGCCAGCTGCGCTATGACTATCCCCAGGTCGAAGGCAGCCAGCCGTTCCACCTGGGCCCGGTGGACCTGACCATCCGCCAGGGCGACATCGTCTTCATCGTCGGCGAGAACGGCTGCGGCAAGACCACCCTGATCAAGCTGCTGCTGGGCCTGTACACCCCGCAACAGGGCGAGGTCCGCCTCAACGGCGAGACAGTTACCCCGCAGCGCCTGGACGACTACCGCCAGCTGTTCACCACCATCTTCGCCGACTATTACCTGTTCGACGAACCGCTGCCGGGCCTCGCCGAGCTGCCGCCGGAGGCCGCCAAGTACCTCGAGCGCCTGGACATCGCCCACAAGGTCGGGATCCGCGACGGCAGCTTCACCACCACCGACCTGTCCACCGGCCAGCGCAAACGCCTGGCGCTGATCAATGCCTGGCTCGACCAGCGCCCGGTGCTGGTGTTCGACGAGTGGGCCGCCGACCAGGACCCGGCCTTCCGCCGGGTGTTCTACACCGAGCTGCTGCCGGAGCTGAAGCAGCAGGGCAAGACCATCATCGTCATCTCCCACGACGACCGCTACTTCCCGGTGGCCGACCAGCTGGTGCGCATGCACAGCGGCAAGATCCTGGTCGAACGCAACCAGGAACCGGCCCTGCCCGCCTGACCCCTCCGCCACGGGCGGTGGCCCTGTCACCGCCCGCGCCGCTTAAATTCCCCGCCGCACCGCTCGTTCCCCTATTGCCGCACGCTGAATCAACCCTGCCTACAGGGAAGTCGCAGGTCACGCCTCTACCAACCGCAATAATTATTTTTCCGGTTTTGGCATTCGCATGCGTCCTACTCGCAACGGAATAATTTTCATTTACTTTGCGTACCTTGAGCCAGAGCATAAAAATGCCAATACCAGCCAACACCCTGACCCCTTTGAGCAAAGCGCTGATGCTGCGCCGGATGCTGCGCTCCTCGCCGGCCATGGCAACCCTCGGCCTCGCCCTGTCCCTGCCGCTGGCCGCCCAGGTGCAGGCCCAGGAGCAGGACTTCGACATCCCGGCCCAGTCGCTGGCCAGCGCCCTGCAAGAGCTGGGTCGCCAGGGCAACCTGCAGGTGCTGTTCAGCCCGGAAACCGTCCAGGGCCTGCGCAGCAGCCCGGTCAAGGGCCGCTTCTCGCCAACCCAGGCAGCTGGGGAGCTGCTCAGGAACAGCGGGATTCGCTACAGCGTGCAGGACAACACCCTGATCATCAGCGGCGCGGCAGAGTCCGGTTCGGCCATGACCCTGGACGCCACCACCATCAACGGCCAGGTGCTCGGCGCCACCACCGAGGGCAGCAACTCCTACACCACCGGTGCGGTGACCATCGGCAAGACCGCGCAATCGCTGCGTGAAACCCCGCAGTCGGTGACCGTGGTCACCCGCAAGCTGATGGACGACAAGAACCTGGTCTCGCTGGACCAGGTGATGGCCCAGACCACCGGTATCACCCGCGCCAACCGCGGCTACGGCAACCACCACTTCAGCTCCCGTGGCTTCGACCTTACCGACGAAAGCTACATGGTCGACGGCGTGCCCGGGCAGGCCTACGCCTACACCGGCTGGATGACCCCGGACATGGCGATCTTCGACCGCGTCGAAGTGCTGCGCGGTGCTTCCGGCCTGCTGGTCGGCGCCGGCAACCCGGGCGGCGCGGTGAACCTGGTGCGCAAGCGCCCGACCGCCGACCCGCGCTTCACCGTGATCACCCGCGCCGGTTCCTGGGACAACTATCGCCTGGACCTGGATGCCAGTGGCCGCCTCAACCCCCAGGGCACCCTGCGCGGGCGCATGGTCGCCTCCTATGAGGACCGCGGCTACTTCACCGACGTCACCAAGTCCAAGCGGCCACTGCTGTACGGGATCGTCGAGGCCGACCTGAACGACGCCACCACCGTCGCCCTGGGCCTGCGCCGCCAGACCTCGCGCATCGACGGCTACAGCGTGCTGGGCATCCCCAACAACCCCGATGGCAGCAACCCGCACCTGAAGCGCTCGACCTACCTGGGCCAGGACTGGACCAAGCTGCAGACCGACATGGACGAGGTGTTTGCCGACCTCACCCACCGTTTCAACGACAACTGGACCGCCAAGCTGGCGCTGTCCCATTCCGAGGGTGGCTACAACCGCAGCGCCATCGAGTGGGGCGCGCGGGAAACCCTGGAGTACAACGCTCCCGGCGGTCCGACGGTCAACACCGTCAGCTATCACAAGTTCGATGTGACCTCCAATGCCGTCGACGGCCACCTGGACGGCACCTTCGAGGCCTTCGGCCTGACCCACCAGTTGACCCTCGGCGCCAACTGGTCCAAGCGCAAGATGAACGACAAGGACAACACCATCGCGCTACCGAGCCCTATCCCGCTCAATGTGTTTGATCCCGACCACAGCAATATCCCCGAGCTGCAGCGTAACGGCTGGAAGTCCATGGACGACACCATCGACACCCGCTACGGCACTTACCTGAGCGCCCGCCTGCACGCGACCGAAGACCTGAGTTTCGTCCTCGGTGGCCGCCTGAGCTGGTACAAGAACGAAGCCTGGAACGGCCCAAAGGTGACGACCAGTCGCCAGGATGAAGAGTTCACGCCCTTCGTCGGTGCGATCTACGACCTGAACGACCAGTGGTCGTGGTACGCCAGCTACGCCGACATCTTCCTGCCGCAGTCCAACTACCGTACCGTCAGCGGCAGCGTGCTGGACCCATCCGTCGGCTCGAACTACGAGACCGGTATCAAGGGTGAGCTGTTCGACAAGCGCCTGAACGTGTCCTTCGCCGTGTTCTACATCGAGCAGGAAGACGTAGCCCTGCAGGATACGGCCAACCGCGGCAAGTGCCCGACCGACCCGGCCGGCCGCTGCTGGACCAACGGCGATGGCATCAACCGCAGCAAGGGCTTCGAAGCCGAGGCCACCGGCGAACTGCTGCCGGGCCTGCAGGTCGCGGCCGGCTATACCTACAACACCACCAGTTCGTCCGAGGGCGGCCCGATCTCGGCGCAGACCCCGAAACACATGGTGCGCGTGAACACCAACTACACCTTCCCGGGTGAATGGAACCGCCTGAGCGTCGGCGGTGGCGTCTCGGCGCAGAACTCCTACGTCGATGCCTACAACGAGGCGTACAACAGCGGCCGTGCGATCTTCGACGCCCGCGCCGCCTACAAGCTCGACGAACACTGGACCGTCGGCGTCGACGTCGAGAACCTGTTCGACCGCAAGTACTTCGACTCCATGGGCTACTGGACCCGCGGCACCACCTACGGCACCCCGCGCAGCTACATGTTCACCCTGCGCGGCGACTTCTAAGCCCAGTTGCATGACCGGCGCCCCCTCTCGAGGGGGCGCTGTGCTTTCAGCGCCAGCGAGCGCCGCTGTTGTCTTTCCCCGCGTCCCGCCGCACACTCGTGCGCGCCAGCCAGGAAGCGGAGTCCGCAGTGCCCACGCCACGCCAGTTCAGCAAGAAGACCAGCACCAGCAACATGCTGCGGCTCAAGTCCGGCGATGCCGGCAACCAGCGCCCCTACCGCGTCGACTTCGTCCTGCTCGAGCATTTCTCCATGGCCAGCTTCACCGTGGCGATGGACGTGCTGGTCACCGCCAACCTGCTGCGTGCCGACAGTTTCACCTCCACCCCGCTGTCCCTGGCGGGCGATCGCGTGCTCAGCGACCTGGGCCTGGAACTGGTGGCCAGTCCGCTGGCGCCGCGCAGCCTGCAGGACCTCGACCTGCTGGTGATCTGCGGCGGCCTGCGCACACCCTTGAAATACCCCGACCTCGACCGCCTGCTGGGCGATTGCGCCAGCCACGGCATGACCCTCGGCGGGCTGTGGAACGGCGCCTGGTTCCTCGGCCGCGCCGGGGTGCTCGACGACTATGGTTGCAGCGTGCACCCCGAGCAGCGCGCCAGCCTGGCCGAGATCAGCCCGCAGACACGCATCACCCCGGCCAGCTTCACCCTCGACCGCGACCGCCTGAGCGCCGCCAGCCCCAACGGCGCCATGGAGCTGATGCTCGGGCTGGTGAGGCGGCTGTACGGCGATGCCCTGGCCGAAGGCGTCGAGGAGATCCTGTCGTTCTCCGGGGCGCGCTATCGCCAGGTCGGGCCAGGGGCGAAGAAGTCCATGAGCCTGCACCTGCGCACCATCGTCGAGCTGATGGAGAACAACCTCGAGGAGACCCTGAGCCTCGACCAGCTGGCCACCTACTCCGGGCGTTCCCGGCGGCAGATCGACCGCCTGTTCCAGGCCCAGCTGGGCACCTCGCCCCGGCGTTACTACATGGAACTGCGCATCACCAAGAGCCGGCGCCTGCTGCAGTATTCGGACCTGTCGGTGATGGAGGTGGCGGTGGCCTGCGGGTTCGTCTCGGTATCGCACTTCAGCAAGTGCTATGCGGCGTATTTCGGCTATCCGCCGTCACGCGAGCAGCGGCTAGGGGAATGATGTTGCCTGGGCCGGCCCTATCGCGGGGCAAGCCCGCTCCCACGACCGCCGTCCAGCAATCTGCGTGGGAGCGGGCTTGCCCCGCGATAGGGCCAGAGCGGACAACGGATCAACCCGGCTCATTCAACAACGCCTGAATCACCCGCTCCTGCCCCGCATAATCCCCCTCGCCAAAGTGCACATGGCGCACCTGCCCCTTGCGATCGACAAAGTAATGCGCCGGCCAGAACTGGTTGCCCCAGGCGTTCCAGATCCGGTAGCCATTGTCCACCGCCACCGGGTAGGCGATGCCCAGTTGCTGCACCTGGGCCCGGACATTGTCCAGGTCGTGCTCGTAGTCGTACTCCGGCGTATGCACCCCGACCACCACCAGCCCCTGCTCGCCGTAGCGCCGCGCCCAATCATTGACATGGGGCAGGCTGCGCCGGCAGTTGATGCAGTCGTAGGTCCAGAAGTCCACCAGCACCACCTTGCCCTTGAGCGCGGAGCCATCCAGCGGCGGCGAGTTGAGCCACTGCTCGGCCCCCGCCAGCGACGGCATGGGGCCGTAGCTGTCCCTGGCCAGCAGGTGGCCGGCCAGGCCCAGCCCGAGCAGGGCCAGGGCCACGCCGCCGGCCTTGAGCAGGCGGCGCTTGCCGCGCGCCTCAGTTGTCATGGCAGCCACTGGTGGCGTATGAGCGGTACTCGACACTCTGCGGCTTGCCCTGGGAGTCGAGGTAGTCCATGCGAGTCTTCACCGGCCCGCAGGTGGTGCCTGGCTCATCCTTCACCGACAGCACTTTCTTCACATCCAGCCGGTCGCCGTAGCGGTATTGCATCACGCTGGCGTCGTTCAGCGAGCTGCTGCTGGCCTGGGCCGTCAGGGCGCCGAGGCCGAGGACGGCAAACAGGGCGGCGCTGGCGAGGGTCTTGAGGTTCATGGCGTGTCTCCTTGTGCGGATTCTGGTTTGGGAAGGCTTTACTCCCCGGTCGAGAGCCATTTCACGCCTGCCAGGTATCGCGCATGTGTCCAGCCAGGGGCCGCCGTGCTTCTTCCTGTATCTGTGCCGCCAGCAGATACACTGCAATACAAACCCGGGCAGGCAAGCTCGAACCCGCTCGGTACACTGCGCCCATTCCCCACGTACAAGGACACCCCGATGGAACACGCCGATCACATCCTGATCGTCGACGACGACCGCGAGATCCGCGAACTGGTCGGCAACTACCTGAAGAAGAACGGCCTGCGCACCAGCATCGTCGCCGATGGCCGGCAGATGCGCGCCTTCCTGGAAAACAACGCCGTCGACCTGATCGTCCTCGACATCATGATGCCCGGCGACGACGGCCTGCTGCTGTGCCGCGAACTGCGCGCCGGCAAGCACCGCAACACGCCGGTGCTGATGCTCACCGCGCGCAACGACGAGACCGACCGCATCATCGGCCTGGAGATGGGCGCCGACGACTACCTGACCAAGCCGTTCTCCGCCCGCGAGCTGCTGGCGCGGATCAACGCCGTGCTGCGCCGCACGCGCATGCTGCCGCCGAACCTGACCATCAGCGAGAGCAGCCGGCTGATCGCCTTCGGCCCATGGCGGCTGGACACCACCGCCCGCCACCTACTCGACAACGAAGGTACCCTGGTGGCGCTGTCGGGGGCCGAGTACCGCCTGCTGCGGGTGTTCCTCGACCATCCGCAGCGGGTGCTCAGCCGCGAGCAACTGCTTAACCTCACCCAGGGCCGCGAGGCGGACATCTTCGACCGCTCCATCGACCTGCTGGTCAGCCGCCTGCGCCAGCGCCTGGGCGACGACGCCCGCGAGCCGACCTGCATCAAGACCGTGCGCAGCGAAGGCTACGTGTTCTCGCTACCGGTGCAGTTGCTGGAGTCGCCGGCATGAAATGGCCGCGCACCCTGGCCTCGCGCCTGGCCCTGATCTTCTTCACCGGGCTGGTGCTGGCCTATGGCCTGTCGTTCAGCCTGCAGGCCTACGAACGGTACGTCAGCAGCCGCTCGATGATGCTCAGCAACCTGGAGCTGGATGTCTCAACCTCGGTGGCCATCCTCGACCGCCTGCCCGCCGCCGAGCGCCCGGCCTGGCTGTCGCGCCTGGAACGGCGCACCTACCGCTACCGGCTGGACGGCGGCCTGCCCGGCGAGGCCATGCCCAGCGCCGACCCGCCCATGGCCGCCGAGTCCATCGTCAAGGCCATCGGTGACCGCTACGCCCTGACCTTCCAGGAAATTCCCGGCCCCAACGCGCACTTCCAGGCTCACCTGCGCCTGGCCGACGGCGCGCCGCTGACCATCGACGTCACCCCTGCCCCGGTGCCGGTGGCCACCTGGCTGCCGGTGGTGCTGCTGATCCAGCTGGCGGTGCTGCTGGCCTGCACCTGGCTGGCCGTGCGCCTGGCCATCGGCCCGCTGACCCGCCTGGTCCAGGCGGTGGACAACCTCGACCCGAACAGCCCTGGCCCGCAGCTCGACGAGAGCGGCCCGCGCGAGGTGCGCTACGCCGCCGTGGCCTTCAATGCGCTGCAGGCGCGCATCGGCGCCTACCTCAAGGAGCGCATGCAGCTGCTCGCCGCCATTTCCCACGACCTGCAGACGCCGATCACGCGCATGAAGCTGCGGGTCGAGCAGATGGACGACGGCCAGGAGAAGGACAAGCTGGCGCACGACCTGGACGCCATGGAGCACCTGGTGCGCGAAGGCGTGGCCTATGCCCGCAGCATGGACAGCGGCACCGAGGCGCCATGCCGGGTCAACCTCGACGCCTTCCTCGACTCCCTGGTATTCGACTACCAGGACAGCGGCGCCCGGGTGGACCGCCGCGGCAGCGCCCAGGCGACCCTGCAAACCCGTCCCCATGCCTTGCGCCGGGTGCTGGTGAACCTGGTGGACAATGCCCTCAAGTTCTCCGGCGCCGCGCAGCTGGAGGTGGGCTGCGAGAACGGCGTGACCCTGATCCGCGTGCTCGACGATGGCCCGGGCATCCCCGAGGCGGAACTCGACGACGTGCTCAAGCCGTTCTACCGGGTCGAGGGTTCGCGCAACCGCAGCACCGGCGGTACCGGGCTGGGGCTGGCGATCGCCCAGCAACTGACCCAGGCCATGGGCGGCAGCCTGACCCTGCGCAACCGTGCCGAAGGGGGACTGTGCGCGCAGGTCGAGCTACGCTGAGGTCCAGCATTACCTGTTAGTGAAAATCTCGACTGCGTACATCCAGCCCCTGCAACAAGGGGCTGATGTCCTCCAGTCGTCGGGCGATCAGGTGGCGCACCCCGCTCTCCTGCTCCAGGCGCCCGCTCACCTTGAGCAATTTCGAGCCCACCAGCGCCCGCCGCTGGCGCTCGGCCAGGTCGCGCCAGACCACCACGTTGACCATGCCGTGCTCATCCTCGAGAGTGACGAAGGTCACGCCACTGGCGGTCTGCGGACGCTGCCGGCCGACCACGATGCCGGCCACGGCAATCGTGTCGCCATGCTCGACCCCCGCCAGTTCCGTCGAGCTGCGACAACCCAGCGCCCGCAAGCGAGAACGCAGCAGGGTCAACGGATGCGGACCGAGGGTGGTGCCCAGGCTGTCGTAGTCGGCGGCCAGGTCCTCGGCGACACTCGGCAGCGGCAACGACACCGCCTGCTCGAACACAGGTTCGACCTCGGCAAACAGCGGCAACTGCGCCTGCACCGCCGCCACCTGCCAGCGCGCCTGGTGGCGGTCACCGGCCAGCCCGCGCAACGCTCCGGCATCCGCCAGGCGCGCACGGGCCCGAGCATCGAGCCCGGCGCGCAGGCACAGGTCCTCGACATCGCGCCACGGACGCTGTGCCCGCGCCTGCGCCAGGCGACGGGCATCGTCTTCGCAAAAGCCACGAATCTGGCGCAGCCCCAGGCGGATGGCCAGCGCGCCCTCGCCCACGGCTTCCAGGGTGCAGTCCCAGTCGCTATGGAACACATCCACCGGGCGCACGTCGATCCCTTGGCGGCGGGCCTCCTGCAGCAGCTGGTCGGGGCTGTAGAAGCCCATCGGCCAGCTGTTGACCAGCGCGCAGGTGAAGATCGCCGGCTCATGGCACTTGAGCCAGCTGCTGGCATAGCACAGCAGGGCGAAACTGGCGGCGTGGGACTCGGGGAAGCCGTAGCTGCCGAAACCCTTGATCTGCTCGAAGATGCGCTCGGCGAAGGCCAGTTCGTAGCCATTGCGCAGCATGCCCGCGACCAGCCGCTCGCGGTGCGGCTCCAGCCCGCCATGGCGCTTCCAGGCGGCCATGCTGCGGCGCAGCTGGTCGGCCTCGCCCGGGCTGTAGTCGGCGGCGACCATGGCCAGCTCCATCACCTGCTCCTGGAACAACGGCACGCCCAGGGTGCGCTCGAAGACGGCCTGGAGTTTTTCCGATGGATAGGTGACCGGCTCCTGCTTGAGCCTGCGGCGCAGGTACGGGTGGACCATGTCGCCCTGGATCGGCCCGGGACGGACGATGGCCACCTCGATCACCAGGTCGTAGAACTTCACCGGCTTGAGCCGGGGCAGCATGGCCATCTGCGCCCGCGACTCGATCTGGAACACGCCCATGGTCTCGGCACGGCCGATCATGGCGTAGGTGGCCGGGTCCTCCTTGGGCAGGGTCGCCAGCGTGTACTCGCGCCCCCGGTGCCGGGCGATCAGGTCGAAGCAGCGGCGCAGCGCGCTGAGCATGCCCAGCGCCAGCACATCGACCTTGAGCAGGCCGACCATGTCCAGGTCGTCCTTGTCCCACTGGATCACCGTGCGCTCGGCCATCGCTGCGTTCTCCACCGGCACCAGCCGGTCCAGCGGCTGCTCGCAGATGACGAAGCCACCGGGATGCTGCGACAGGTGCCGGGGAAAGCCGATCAGTTCCCCCGCCAACACCAGGATGCGCCGCAGCGAGGGGCTGTGGGCGTCGAAACCGGCCTCGGCCAGACGCCCGGCATCGGGGATGCGATCGCTCCAGCGCCCGCAGCACTTGGCCAGGGCGTCCACCTGGTCGGCCGGCAAGCCGAGCACCCGGGCTACGTCGCGCACCGCCCCGGCGGCGTGGTAGCTGCTGACCACGGCGGTAAGTGCCGCACGGTGCCGGCCATAGCGGCGGAACACGTACTGGATCACTTCTTCGCGGCGGTCATGCTCGAAGTCCACGTCGATGTCCGGCGGCTCGTTGCGCTCGCGGGAAAGGAAGCGTTCGAACAGCAGGCGGTGTTCCATGGGGTCGAGCTCGGTGATGCCGAGGACGAAGCACACCACCGAGTTGGCCGCCGAACCGCGCCCCTGGCAGAGGATGCGCTGGCGGCGGGCGAAGGCGACGATGTCGTGGACGGTCAGGAAGTAGCTCTCGTAGCCCAGCTCCTCGATCAGTGCCAGCTCCCGCTCCAGCACCGTGCGCACCTTGTCGCTCGGCCCCTGGGGCCAGCGCTCGGGCAGGCCGCGCCGGCACAGTTCACGCAACCAGCTGGCCGGGGTATGCCCTTCGGGCACCAGCTCCCGCGGGTACTGGTACTTCAACTGCGACAGGTCGAAAGTGCAGCGCCCGGCAACCCGGGTGGTCTGCGCGAGCAGATCGGCGGGGTACAGCTCGCGCAGCTGGTCGAGCGAGCGCAGGTGGCGCTCGCCGTTGGCGAACAGGAAGCGCCCCGCCTCGGCGACCGCGCAATGTTCGCGGATGGCGGTCATGCAGTCCTGCAAAGCCCGCCGCCCGCGCACATGCATGTGCACATCACCGCAGGCCACCAGCGGGATATCCAGCCGCGCCCCAAGCGCGCGCAGCTGCGCCAGACGCTGGCAGTCATCGGCCCCGCGGTGCAGGTGCACCGCCAGCCACAGGCGCTCGCCGAACAGCTGCCGCAACCAGGCCCCGGCGCCATCGTCGGGCTCGGCCACCCACAGCGCCAGCAGGCCCTGGTGATGGGCCTCGAGGTCCTCGGCGAGCAACTGGTAGCGGCCCTTCTCCGAACGCCGCCGGGCGCGGGTGATCAGCGCGCAGAGGTTCTGGTAGCCGGCAAGGTCCTCCACCAGCAGGACCAGCTTCGGCCCCTGGTGCACCCGCACCTCGCTGCCGACGATCAGCTTCAGCTGATGCTGCTTCGCTGCCTGCCAGGCCCGGACAATCCCCGCCAGCGTGCATTCGTCGGTGATCGCCAGGGCCTGGTAGCCCTGCTCGCGGGCGCGGCGGAACAGTTCGTCGGCACTGGAGGCGCCGCGCTGGAAGCTGAAATTCGACAGGCAGTGCAGCTCTGCATAATCCGGGCTGTTCATGCGAACCAGCCCTGCAACCACAGCGGCCCGGGGCTCGCCAGGTCACGGAAGGCCCAACCGCGCAGGCCGTCGCGGGTCTCGATGCGGTAGTAGTCACGGCGCACGTCGCCACCGTCCCACCAGCCGGACTCGATGCGCTCGGCCTGCCCCAGCAGTTGCAGGCCGGTCTCGCTCAAGAGCTGGGGTGTGGGCAGCAGCCAACCGGGACGACGACCAGGGGCCATCACCCGTTGGCCCTGGGCGCCCTGCTCCACGCCTTGCCAGGCGCACTCGGGGCGATGGTCGGCTTCGGCGCGCAGGCCCCTGACCGCCTCGTCACCGAGCCGCGCCCGCAGCCGTTCACGCAGCTGCTCCCAGGGCTGGGCCTGCTGTGCACGCGGGTCGAACAGCGCTTGGCGTTGGGGCACGAATGGCGGCAGGTCGGCGGCCAACAGGCGCAGGTTGCGTACCGGCGCCGGGATACGCAGCGGCTCCAGGCGACCACGGGCCAGCTCGAACAGCAGCGAGGCGTCACGCTCGGCGGCCAGCAGGCCGACCTTGAGCACGGTGTCCGCGCCTTCGGCGTGCTCCAGGTGCAGCTCGAAACGCTGCACGCCGCAGTCGCGCCCGGCGAGGAAAGCCGCCAGGTCGCTGATGAGGCGACGCAAGGGGAACAGCAACGCCTGATGCGACTCGACGTCGAAATTCAGCTCCAGCCGCGCCTCGAAACGATCGGGCGGCTGGTAGAAGTCCAGCCCCAGGTTGCGCAGGCCGAACAACTGGTCCAGGTGCAACTGCACCTGGACACTGAAACGCCTGGCCAAGGCATCGCGCGGCAATGCCAGCACCTGCCCGAGCCGCTGCAGGCCCATGCGGGCGAAGGCCTCGGCCGCTTCGGCGGGCAGGCCGACACGCTCGACGGGCATCTCGAGCAAGGCGGCGCGGGTGGCCTGCGGGCAGGTCAGCGCCAGGCCGTCATGGCCATTAGCGAGCATCCTCGCCGCCACCGGATTGCTGGCCACGACAATGCGCTGGCGCAGCCCCAGTGCCGCCAGTTCCTCGCGCAGGCGGGCCTCGAACAGCGGCCAGGGGCCGAACAGCTGCAGGCTGGAGCCCACCTCCAGCAGCAACGCCCGCGGATAGTGCAGGCTGACCTGGGCGCTGAAACGATAGGCCCAGGCAGCCAGCAACTGCTGCAACTGCTCGATGCGCGCCGGTTCGACCTCGACGCAGGTAAATCCGTCGGCCAGGGCACGGGCGGCGGTCAGCGTCTGCCCGGCACGCAGGCCCAGCTCAGCGGCCGCCGGGTTGACCGCCCGCAGTACACGGCGCTGGAGCGGCCCGCCGAGCAGCACCAGCGGTGCCTCGGGGTCGTCGCGTTCGCGCAGGACGGTGTCCAGCGCCAGCTGTGGCAACAAAATGCAGGCCCAGAGCATGGCGCATCACTCCCGTCCCTGGCAGGCGATGGGCGTGGCCGGCGCCAGGCCGCCCCGGCACTTGAGCACGCGCCACTGCGCCGGACGCAGGTCGAGGGCGATGCGCAGGGCGGCGGGTGATGGGTTCAGCGCGGCCTGGTGCGGGCGACAGGCAAACGCCAGCGCGTCGCCGGTCTCCGCGGCCACCTGCAGACGCCGCAGGGCACGGTCGTCGGCGTACCCTGGCCAGCACAGCACGGCGGCGCAACTGCCCGAGCGCAGGCACTGCTCGGCCGCCCACAAGGCATCGGCCGCCTCGGCGTCAACCTGCACCAGCCAGCGCAGGTCGACGCCAGCGGCCTGCCAGGCCGGCGCGTAGGGAATGAACGGCGGCGCCACCAGCACCACCCGCTGCCCCTCCCCGGTCAACCGGGCGAGTGTCGGCCAGAGCAGTTGCAGCTCACCGCAGCCGGGGCTGGCCAGCAGCAGCTCGCTCAGTGCCGCCGCCGGCCAGCCACCTTCCGGCAGACGATGGTCGAGGCTGGCATGCCCGGTGGGTTGCAGGCCCTGCGCACGCGCCTGGGCCTGCCGTCCACGCCATACCTGGCGCTGGTCGAGCAGTCGGTCGAGTTCGACCACGGCGCCCATCAGTCACGCCTCAGCAGGCCGCAGAACACGCCTTCGATGAAGAACTCGCGCCCGGGGCTCACGTCGATGGGGGCATAGGCCGGGTTGCGCGGCAGCAGGCGATAGCCGTCGCGGGTGCGCTGCAGGCGCTTGATGGTCACCTCGCCGTCGAGCCGGGCGACCACGATCTGCCCGTCACGGGCCTCGCCCTGCTGGCGGATGCCGACCAGGTCGCCGTCGAAGATGCCGTCGTCGATCATCGAGTCGCCGCGCACCTTGAGCAGGTAGTCGGGGGTACGTCGGAACAGGCTGGGGTCGAGCAGCAACTGCTCGTGGATATCGAGGTCGGGGCCGATCGGCGCACCGGCGGCGACCTGGCCAAGTACCGGTATCTCGAGGATCTCGGGCCGGCGCAGGGGCTCGGCCAGGCGGATGCCACGCGCCTGGTTGGGCGTGACGTCGATGAACCCGGCCTGGCTCAGGGCGGTGATGTGCTTGCGCGCCACGCTGCGCGAGGCGAAACCGAAGCGCTCGGCGATGTCGGCCAGCGACGGTGGCTGGCCTTGATCGGTGATGCGCTCGCGGATGAACCCGAGGATGGCGCGGCGTTTGGGGGATAAAGTGTCCATGGAGTACATTTGTACTCTTTTTTCAAAACACTGAACAGTCCCCTTCGTCGCCGGCCCTCCCCGCCCTGCCTCAGTAGCGAATGGACAAGGCGATCGCCTCGTTCGGGGTCTGGTGTTTGTCCAGCAGGCCCAGCACCTCTTTCTTCAACTGCTCCTGCCGGTCGATCAGCGCCAGGTCGCGGAACTTGTAGTCCAGGTCGGCATAGCTTTCCGACACGCCGGCATTGAGGTGGTTCTTGCCGAAGGTGTGCACGATGTGCTTGGACTTCCAGATGTCGTACTGGCTGAACACCTGGTCCTGCGGCAGGTGCCTGGCGACCGAGAACGGCACCCGGGTCAGCAGGCAGTAGTTCATCTTGTACTTGTGGAACTGGTAGTGCTCCAGGGAGTGGACGAACGACACGTACCAGATGTAGGTGGCGATCACCTCGATGTTGAAGGCCTTGTCGCCGGGCTGGCACGGCAGGTTGACGTAGCGGCACAGCTCGGCGACCCAGTTGTTGATGTAAGGCTCGGAGCCGTCGCGCAGCAGGTCGTCGTAGCTGGCCGAGACGAACTTCAGCACCGCCGCGTAGTAGTCGCGGTACTGGGCGTTGAGCGCGTGCTGGCCATTGAGGTACTGGTCGAACGGGATGGCGAACCTGATCTCGAACTTCTGGGTCAGCGCCTGGTCCTCGGTCTCGCGCTTGTTGTACATGTTCAGGGCGTTTTCATAGCCGACCTTGTAGAAGGTCTGCGCCGAGTAGTAGCCGATGCAGCTGTAGAGGAACTTGTCGGCGATGCCGGTGGTTTCGCGCAGCGACAGCGGCGATTCCTTGAACTGGTGGTTGAGCATCAGGATGTAGGCGGTGTGCGGGTCCATCAGCTTGTGGAAGTTCGACTCCCTGGGCACCAGGTTGAACAGGAACGCCGCGCCCATTTCGGCGAAGAACAGGTGGTGGTGCAGGTGCGCGCCGAGGATGAAGAACACCATGGTGTTGGACATGAAGTACACCTTGGCCAGGTCCCAGTGCGGCTCGCCCGGGCCGACACTGAAGCCGTCGCGCAGGGTGATGCGCATGCTGTCGGCGGCAAAATCCTCGGCAATGGCGATGCTGGCCACGTCGAACACCGAGCTGGACAGGCGGATCTCGCGGGTGAAGTCACGCATGTCGAAGGTCGACACGCCATCGACCGTCTGCAGGTAGTGGGTGATCTGCGACGACATCAGGAACACCCGCAGGTCCTCGTCCGAGATGGCCGTCGGTTGCGGGAACTGGCCCAGCGGCACCTTGTAGTAGTCGCGGTTGGCCTTGATGATCGACTGGATGTAGTTGTGGTAGACCTTGTCCTTTCTCCAGCGGTAGACCAGCTCGGCGGGCAGCTTTTTCGGGATGTAGCCCATGTGGTAGTCGGTGCCCGGGATCGGCGTGCTTTCCATCGAGATGGAATCGCGGTTGTAGTGGCGGTAGCCGAAGTAGCGAGGCAGCAGCCATTTCAACTGGACCCACTTCCAGGCCAGGAAGCTGGTGCCGAGGTTGATCGCGTACAGCGACAGCAGCAGCGGCACGAACTTCACGTAGTAAAGGCCCACGTACACATGCTTCAACGGCTCGGCGCGGGTCTTGCTCATCAGGATGATCACGGGGCTGACGGTGATGAAAAACGCCAGCAGGATGACTTCCAACATGCTTCAAACTCCTTGTTCGATCGCTTTGTTCTTGTTGCGGCTTGCGCCGTAGCTGTACAGGCAGGCGCCTGTGAAAATCACGTTGGCCACGCTCCAGGCGAGGGCCGCGTCGGGGCTGTACCAGCCCGTCAGGTCGAAGGCGGGCAGGTTCATCAACGGTGTGTCGCCGGCGAGCGTGCGCACGAACAGGTAAAAACCAAAGGTGTAGGCACGGGCCTGGAAGTACAGGTCCGAACGACGCAGGAGCAAGGCGTAGGCCACCGGTGCCAGCAACAGCGGCAGGGCGTAGCCGAAGGTGGTGATCCGTGCCGAGTACAGGAAGCACAGGTTCCAGGTGGTGTAGAGGTAGGGCCAGTAGGCCGGGACACGCACCACGAAATCATTGTGACGGCCAGAGATCTCCCAATGCTTGCGCGAGTACGGCAGGCAGACGATCAGGCCCACGGCGGCGACGATGTTGAGGATGTTTCCGGTCTGCCAGTCGATCACCGAGGCTTCGATGATGTTCAGCACGATCACCACGTAGATGAGCTTGTAGATGAAGCCTTCGATCCTTGGCTTGTAGCGGGCATAGGCCAGGAAGCACATGGGCAGCAACACACTGATGGTCTTGATGCGCATGAACAGGTTGGCGTTGGGCACCAGCAGCGCCGGCAGCGACAGGACGAAGAAGGTCAGGCCCACCAGGCGGTAGCGCCTGAACAGCTCGGCGACCAGCAGGAAGGCGGCGAAAAAGGCCAGCATCAACAGCAAGGTGTTCGACATGAGGTGTTTCCCTACTCATTCATGGATCGACGTGCGGCGCGAACGCCGGGCACGGCAAAGCCTGCCGCGCACGTCCGGGCCAGAGGCCGGGGACGGTGGAGCAATGGACAGGCGTTGCAGGTATCAGGTGGCTGGCAAGGAGGCCGCGGCGCGGCCTGGCTCAGGCCTTGCCGAGGACGTGCGCTTCAGCCTCCAGCCACTTCTTCACGGCTTCGGGCATCGGCGCGGTGGTGGGCTGGACCTTGAGCTTCTCGGCGATCACCGCATTGGCGACCAGGCCCTTGCGACCGACCCAGGCGCCTTTGGAGTAGCCGGTCACGACCACTTCGCCAGCCATGTTCAAGAAGCTGTACTGGAAGTAGGTCCAGTTTTCGTCGAGGCAGCAGATGCTGAATTCGGCGGTATACTTCTCGAACATGGAAAGTTGCTTCTTGTAGACAACCAAGTTGCCACCGAGCATCGGCTTCCAGCCCAACTTGAAGGCCGGAATGAGGATTTTCGCGCGCAGGCAAAGTTCCAGCATGAACAAGTCGGCGATGGTCATGTAACGACCATTGTTCATGTGTTTGTTGATGTCGATATCGTTCGGCCAGACCCGCAGCGTGCGGTGCAGCGTGTCGGTCAGGGCCATGGGCGGCTTGAAGAAACCGCGCAGGACAGCCAGCAACAGGCGGATGTACAGATTCATCCGGTTATCCCTCCCTAGGATTTTTATTATCGTTCCCTGTCAAGCCAGCCGTTGATGCGTCGGCTGGCGGCAAGCGGCGCATTGCAGGCCTGCTTGTTTGCTTCGTAGCGGTGGCGAAACTAACAGCTTTCCCCAAGAGCAACCAGTGGCCAACACCTTAATTGGTCGAAAAACGCCAACTGAATAACCGGTCACGTTCGGACTTCATATCCAATTGATGCTGAAACGTTTGTTCTTTTATTGGAAAACTATTCGTCGCGGTGTCCCGCTAGCCCATGCGCTCGCACAACGCCTGGCGCAATGCCTCGGGCACTGCAACCGGCTGCTTGCTCTCGGGGCAGACGCACACCTGGGTCATGCTGGCGCGAAAGCAAACCTCGCCGCCGGCGCCGCGCGCCTCCACGGCGAAGCTGAATGATGTGGTACCAGGCTCACCACTGCTGACCTGCACGCTGATCAGGTCGCCCCAGGTCATGGGCGCCAGGAATTCGATGGACAGGGCCCGCGCCGGCGGCATCACGCCCATGGCGAACAAGGTGCGCAGACCTTCGCCGCCAAGGCGGTGGGAGAGAAACTCATGAATCGCCTCGATGACGAAATAGGAGATGCGCGGCGTATAGACGATCCCCGCAGGATCGCAGTCGCCAAACAGAATTTTCCGGGTAGTGACGAAAGGCATGGCGTTGTGTGCTCCGTGCTGGGAATGCCTGGCCGCTCATACTAACGCACAAACGGCTGGCATCTTTGCTGCCCCACCACTCCCAAGCCATGCACCAAGGCAGGCAACCATGGCCTGACAGGTTCGGCACGTTGCAACAAATGTAGGAGCAACTGTCTTGCTGAGATTTTTCAACCGGCATGATCTCTGTAGGAGCGGCCTTGTGTCGCGAAAGGGCCGCAAAGCGGCCCCGGCGATCTTTGCGACAACGCTGAAATCCCCGGGGCTGCTTCGCAGCCCTTTCGCGACACAAGGCCGCTCCTACAGGTTGGCGTAGTACCTGTGAGCCTTGCGTCGCGCGGGCGGCGCTCCCGCCGAGCACCTCGAACGCCCCCAGCCAAGTGCATTTCCCCCCCCTGATCCCTTATGATGCTGAATGGTTTCTCCACCCCCAGGATGCCCGATGCTGACCGCCCTGCTGTTCGACCTCGATGGGACCCTCACCGACACCGACACCTTGCACCTGCAAGCCTTTCGCCAGCTGCTGTTCGACCATGACGGCCGCGAGCTGACCCAGGAGCAGTTCAACACTCAGGTCAGCGGTCGCTCCAACGGCCTGCTGTTCGCCGAACTGTTCCCCCAGGCCGACGCCGCCAGCCGCCAGGCCCTGGCCGAACGCAAGGAAGCACTGTTCCGCGAACTGTCACCGACCCTGGCGCCGATGCCCGGCCTGCTGCGCCTGCTGGACCACGCTACGCGGCATGGCATCGGCATGTGCGTGGTGACCAACGCGCCCCGCCTGAACGCCGAGCACATGCTCGGCGCCATGGACCTGGCCACGCGTTTCGAGCATGTGCTGGTAGCGGACGAGCTGGCGCGCCCCAAACCCGACCCCCTGCCCTACCTCACCGGCCTGCAGCGCCTGGACGCCAAGGCCGGACAGGCACTGGCATTCGAGGACTCGCTGCCAGGCGTCAAGGCCGCCGTCGATGCCGGCATCTTCACCGTCGGGCTGGCGACCACCCAGCCCGCCGAGCGGTTGCTGG
Organism: Pseudomonas sp. NMI760_13; assembly: GCF_021283245.1. Classification (NCBI taxonomy): domain Bacteria; kingdom Pseudomonadati; phylum Pseudomonadota; class Gammaproteobacteria; order Pseudomonadales; family Pseudomonadaceae; genus Pseudomonas; species Pseudomonas sp. NMI760_13. The sequence continues at coordinate 161,643 of NZ_JAJSRC010000005.1, forward strand.
AAGCCGGGGCCAGGCTGGTGATCGAGGACTATGACGACCCGCGGTTGTGGGACCTGGTCGAGCGAATGCAGTCTGCTGGCTGATTGTCCGGGGAGCGCAACGTGCACCTTGCCCGAGTGCTCGGAACAGTCGCCGCCACGGCTTGCGTCGATCCAGGCGTCAGAACCGCTCCGCCACCACCTTGAACGGATACGGCTGCGCCTTGTGCTTGCCGATCTTGCCGCGCTTGGGCAACGACACCTTGTGCGCGTGGCTAAGGTCCTTGTAGGGGATCTGCTGCAGCAGGTGGCTGATGATGTTCAGCCGCGCCTTGCGCTTGTCCTCCGAGCGCGCCATGTACCAGGGTGCCCAGGACGAGTCGGAGGCGGCGAACATGTCGTCGCGGGCGCGGGTGTAGTCGTCCCAGCGGTTGTAGGACTTGACGTCCATCGGCGACAGCTTCCACAGCTTGCGCCCGTCGCTGATGCGGTCCTGCAGGCGGCGGGTCTGCTCCTCGGCGCTGACCTCGAGCCAGTACTTGATGAGGATGATCCCCGACTCGACCATCATGCGCTCGAACATCGGCACCACGGTGAGGAACTTGTGGGCCTGCTCGTCAGTGCAGAAGCCCATCACCCGCTCGACGCCGGCGCGGTTGTACCAGCTGCGATCGAAGATCACCACCTCGCCCGCCGCCGGCAGGTGGACCAGGTAGCGCTGGGCATACATCTGGGTCTTCTCGCGCTCGGTGGGGGCCGGCAGCGCCACCACGCGAAACACCCGCGGGCTCACCCGCTCGGTGATGGCCTTGATGGTGCCGCCCTTGCCGGCGCCGTCGCGGCCCTCGAAGACGATGCACACCTTCAGGCCCTTCTCCACCACCCACTGCTGCAGCTTGACCAGCTCGACGTGCAACCGCCGCAGTTCTGCCTCGTAGGTCTTGCGCCCGAGTCTGTCCGTGGCATCGCCCTTGCGTTTCTTGCCATCGCCCTTGGCCATCGGTGGCTCCTCTGTGTTCGTTGCAGGTCTGTCCGTTGCCGGTTGCCCCGACGGCGCCAGGGCGGATCAGAGGAGTATGGATGAGCAGCGGCATTTTGCCGGACATGGCGCTGCGCGGGTGCTGCGAAACAGCGCACAGCTTGGAGGATATGTCGTCTTGCCACGATTGCAGGGGCTCTGGCCCGCGGGTTCTAATCCCGCACCAGCCGGCCCGGCCGGCGCGCATCCCTGCAATTGGCAACTCAAGGAAGCCCTACGATGGACAGGAAGATCATACCGCTGGCCCTGCTGGCGAGCCTGGTCGGCTGCTCGGACGGCCAACAGCCCCGCGAAGCCGACCTGCGCCAGGCTGCCCAGGCCTACCTCGACACCCAGTACCCGCACTGTTTCGTGATCAGCGCCTTCCCCACGCGCACCCGTGACTTCGATGTGGAAGGCACCAACAAGGCCCTGCACGCCCTGGCCCGGGTCGGCGTGGTCAGCGAACGGGAAGTCGCCCGCACCGAGGTGCCGGAGCGCCTGTGGCAGCCGGCGCGGACCGATATCTACTACGCCTACGACCTCACCGACGAGGGCCGGCGCCACTACAAGGCCGATGCCCGGCGCGAGGCGAACGGCGCCAGCACCGGCGGCCTGTGCTTCGGCAAGGCACAGGTCACCACCATCAAGGGCTTCAGCCCCCCTGTCGAACACGATGGCCGCCAGCAGTCCCAGGTGACCTACAGCTACCAGATCACCGAACTGCCGGGGTGGGCCGACGACGCGGCGGTCCAGGCCGATATCGCCGGGCTTGGCCAGGCGGTCGCCAGCGCCGCCAAGCCGCTGGAGGAAACCCGATCCATGGTCCTTACGGCCCAGGGCTGGGTGCACGAGCAACTGCTGGCCAACTGAACGGCTTGTTAATCCTGGGAAAATCCGCGCACGCCATCCTTGCCTCAACCCGGCCGCCAGGCGGCCGACCTTCAGGTCAATCGATGGAGACTCCAGTGATGAAATCCGTAGCGTGCGCACTCGCCCTGCTGGCAACGATCTCGGCCACCTCGGCCTTTGCCGAAGGCGGCGCCGACCGCCTCAGGGAACGCAGCGACCAACTTGCGCTGCAACGCCAGCAGGCGGCCGAGCAGGTTGCCAAGGGTGACGCCCCGTCACCCGCCCGGCAGCATCTCGGCCAGCAAGGACAGGACGCTAGCGACAAGCCCTCCAGCTGATGCCCCCTGAACAGCGTCTTTCAGCGCAGACGCCTTGCGCGTGGATGGCTTGGCCCCTACCTGACAACACCGCGCAAAAAACTCAGGCCCGCCGGGCAACGCCCGGACAGGCCTGAGGAAGGGAAAACGGTCGAATGCTACGCGCTACAGACTCTCGTCGAGGAACTTCACCACCGTGCCCATGCACGCCACCCGCTCCTCTACATGGGGCATATGGCTGGAGTTCTCGAACAGCGCCCAGCGGATCCCGGGGATCAGGTCCAGGTACGGCTTGACCACCAGCGGCGTGGCCTCGTCATAACGCCCGGAAATCAACAGGCTCGGCACATTGATCTGCGGCAGGCGGTCGACGATGGTCCAGTCCTTGGTGCTGCCGATGATATGGAACTCGTTCGGTCCGGTCATGGCGTGGTACACGGTCGGGTCGGCATCCACCTGGGCGAAGGTGCGCGCCACTTCTTCCGGCCAGGGCTTGAGCCGGCACACGTGGCGGTCGTAGAACACCCGGGTGGCGGCGATATAGTCGGCTGCGGTGTAGTCGCCCACGGCCTCGTGGCGCAACAGGGTGTCCTGGACCTCCTTGGGCAGCTCTTCACGCAGGCGGTTGGCCTCGCGTACCCAGGTGCGCATGTCGGCCGGCGAGTTGGCGATCACCAGGCAGCGCAGGCCCCGTGGCTGGCGCACCGCGTGCTCGCTGGCGAGCATGCCGCCCCAGGATTGGCCCAGCAGCGCGTAGCGCTCGCTGATGCCCAGGTGTTCCAGCAGGTTGTCGAGCTCCTCGAGGAACAGCTTGACCGTCCAGAACGATGCCGGCATCTGCGGCAGGTGGGTCGAGCGGCCGTTGCCCAGCTGATCGTAGTGAATGACCGGGTAGCCACCGGCGGCGACATCCTTGTAGGCGTCAACATAATCGTAGGTGCAACCCGGGCCACCATGCAGGATGACCAGCGGGGTGCGGCCACAGTCCAGGTCACCGGTAACGCGGTACCAGGTCTTGTAGTTGCCGAAGGGGGCAAAACCTTCACGCGATTGGGTGAGTTCCATGTCATCCGGCTCCGTGCGAATCATGGAGCACACAATAACCCTACGCGCGGCGCGGCATAACTAGAGAGTTCTCTAGGTTTTCGACCTTTTTTGTTGCTTCATTGGTCCAGCAGGCGGTAGTGCACCGCCCGGGCGACCGCCTGGACGCGGTTTTTCGCCCCCAGTTTGTGCATGGCCGAGGTCAGGTGCAGGGAAATCGTCGCCAGCGAGCGGTTGAGCTTCTCGGCAATCTCCCCTGCCGTCAGGCCTTCGGCGGCCCAGCGCAGGCATTCGACCTCGCGGCGGGTCAGGCGGATGACGCGGGTGGCGGAGGCCTTGGCCAGCAAGGGATAGGCCGCCTCCTGCAAGGCATGGGCGATCAGGCTGAAATCGCCCAGGTGCTCCCGGGCGTCGTCCAGGTCGCGTTGGCTGGCCTGGGGGCGCAGGCCGGTCAGGGTCGCCAACCCGCCCCGTGGCAGGTGGATGGGCACGGTCACGCCGCAGGTCAGCTGCGCGTCGTGCAGGTAACCGACCACCGGGGCGTGGCGCTGGTCGATGTGGCGCTGCAGGACGGTCTCGCCCTTGGGCAGGTACGACCAGACGAAGGGCGCGATGGAGGACACCGCCACCTGCTGCACCGGGTCGATCTGGTAGAAGCCCTCGGAGCACCACAGGTCCTGCCAGTCCTTCGGGGTCTGGCGCAGCCGGACCACACTCGGGGTGATCAGCTCGCCGACATGATCCAGCGGCACCGGGCTGTAGTCGTACACCAGGGCATCGAAGCCCAGTTCCGCCGCCAGTTCGGCGACGCTGTCCATCTGCTCGTCGAGGCTATCGTCCGACGCCAGACGCGCATTGAGTTCAGCCATCTTGGCCTGCATACCTGACACTCCCTGTGATTCCTTTTGGATTTCCATCTCGAAGTCCGGCACGTAGAATGCCACGGCTTGGCGCGGGACTGCCATACGAAACCTATAGGAAACACTAGCTTGTAGGCGACGAAAACTCCTGCGCTAGTTATAGCTGCAAGCCATGGCCAACAGGAGAGTAGCGATGTGGCGTGAGATGCAACCTGACCAGCAGTTCAACGTATCGGTCGATGGCCACAATCTCGTGGTGTACAGCTTTGGTGAAGGGGACGAGGTGCTGCTGTGCCTCAATGGCGGGCCGGGGCTGCCCTGCGACTACCTGCGCGACGCCCATGCCTGGCTCAAGGACAAGGGTATCCGCGTGGTCGCCTTCGACCAGCTGGGCACCGGCGCCTCCGACCGCCCGGATGACGACAGCCTGTGGAACATCACCCGCTACGTGGCCGAGGTCGAGCAGGTGCGCCAGGCCCTGGACCTGGGCCGTGTGCACATGCTCGGGCACTCCTGGGGCGGCTGGCTGGCGATCGAGTACGCCATTCATCACCCGCAGTCGCTGAAAAGTCTGATTCTCGAGAACACCGTCGGCGACATTCCGCACCTGATCACCGAGCTGGAGCGCCTGCGCGGCGCCCTGGGCAGCGAAACAGTGGCGATGATGCAGCGCCACGAGGCCATGGGCACCCTCGACCACCCGCAGTACCAGGCCGCCATCACCCTGCTCAACTACCGCCATGTCTGCCGGCTCGATGAATGGCCGGCGCCGATCCAGCGCTCGCTGGGCGACTGGAACATGGGCCCCTACGCCACCATGCAGGGCCCCAACGAGTTCCTTTATATCGGCAACCTCAAGGACTGGAACCGCCTCGAGCAAATGGGCTCGTTCCGCATGCCGGTGCTGATCACCACCGGCCAGCACGACGAACTGACCCCGGCCTGCGCCATGCGCATGAAGCTGGCGCTGCATGAGCGCGCCGAGCTGCACGTGTTCCCCAACAGCAGCCATATGCCGTTCTACGAAGAGCCCCAGGCCTATTTCCCGGTGTTGCTGGATTTCCTGCAACGTAACCGGGGCTGATCGATGAGCCTGGCCCGCTACCGGTTCGTCCTCATCCGTCCGTTGCAACTGCTGCCGGTGCTGCTGGGCATCAGCATCATCACCTTCGTGCTGGTGCGCTCGATCCCGGGCGATCCGGCGCGGGTACTGCTGGGCGCGCGCAGCACACCGGACGCGATCCAGAAAATCCGCGCCCAGTTCGGCCTCGACGAGCCGATCTGGGTGCAATACCTGTACTTCCTGAAGAACCTGCTCAATGGTGACCTGGGCAAGTCGCTGCTGTACAAGGTCGACGCCCTGCCGCTGATCGCCAGCCGCATCGAGCCGACCCTGATGCTGGTGTTGGGCAGCGTCGCCCTGGCGCTGCTGATCGCCGTGCCGCTGGCCATCCTCGCCGCCCGCCACAAGGGCGGCTGGGCCGACAACCTGATCCGCCTGTTCACCACCGCCGGCCTCGGCTTGCCGGCCTTCTGGCTGGGGCTGATGCTGATCCTGCTGTTCAGCGTGCACTGGGGGCTGTTCCCGGTGTCCGGCTATGGCCGTACCTGGACCGACAAGCTGCACCACCTGGTGCTGCCCTGCCTGACCATCGCCCTGGCGCTGTCGGCGGTGCTGGTGCGCAACCTGCGCGCCAGCATCCTGCTGGAGATGCAGGCCGACCATGTCACCGCCGCCCGTGCCCGGGGCCTGGGCGAAGGGGCGATCCTGCGCCGGCATGTCCTGCCCAACTCCATGGTGCCGACCATCAACCTGCTGGCGGTCAACATCGGCTGGCTGATCAGCGGCACGGTGGTGATCGAGAGCCTGTTCTCCCTGCCGGGCGTCGGCCAATTGCTGGTGCGCGGCATCTTCACCCGTGACTACATGGTGGTCCAGGGCGTTGCCATGGTGCTGGCCTGCGCCACGGTGGCGGTGAACTTCCTCGCCGACGTGGCGACCACCGTCCTCGATCCGCGGGTGAAGATCCAATGAGCGCCACCCTCGCCCTGCGCGCACGCCTGGCCTGGAACCTCGGCGATGGTCGCCTGACCCTGTACTGCGGCCTGGCCATCGTCCTCGGCTGGTGCCTGCTGGCGCTGTGCGCGCCGTGGGTTGCGCCATTCGACCCGCTGCTGCAGAACGGCGACCTGCGCCTGGCCGCGCCGAGCCTGGCGCATCCCTTCGGCACCGACAACTTCGGCCGCGACGTGCTCTCGCGGGTGATCTGGGGCGCCCGCGTCGACCTGCAGATGGCCCTGATCGGGGTGATCTTCCCGTTCCTGCTCGGCACCTGCATCGGCGCGGTATCCGGCTACGTCGGCGGCTGGCTGGACAACGCCTGCATGCGCCTGATCGACATTGTCCTGGCCTTTCCGTTCCTGGTGCTGATGCTGGCGATCATGGCCATTCTCGGCCCGGGCCTGGGCAGCTTCTACATCGCCATGGCGCTGGTTGGCTGGGTGTCCTATGCGCGGCTGATCCGCTCGCAGATCCTCGTGCTCAAGCAGAGCGACTTCGCCCTGGCCGCCAGGAGCCTGGGCTTCAGCCACCGACGCACGCTGTTCGGCCACCTGCTGCCCAACGCGCTGTTCGGCTCGGTGGTGTTCTGCATGTCGGACGCCGTGCTGGTGCTGCTCAACGGCGCCGCCGTCAGCTACCTGGGCCTCGGTGTGCAACCGCCGACCCCGGAATGGGGCACCATGGTCGCCGAGGGGCAGAGCTTCATCACCAGCGCCTGGTGGATCTGCACCTTCCCGGGCCTGGCGGTGGTGACCCTGGCCATGGGCTTCAGCCTGCTGGCCGACGGCGTCGCCGAACGCCTGGGAGACCGCTCATGACCACGCCCCTGCTCCAGGTCCGCGGACTGAGCGTCATCGCCCGTGCCGGCCAACGGGATATCACCCTGGTCGACCGGCTGTCCTTCGACCTTGGCGAAGGCGAGATCCTCGGCCTGGTGGGCGAAAGCGGCTCGGGCAAGACCCTGGCCTGCCGGGGCCTGATGCGCCTGCTGCCGGCGCCGAACCTGCGGGTCGAGGGCCAGGCCGTGCGCCTGGCGGGCCACGACCTGCTGCAGCTGGACGAAGCCGGCATGCGCCGCCTGCGTGGGCGCGAGCTGGGGATGATCTTCCAGAACCCCAGCAGCCACCTGGACCCGCTGATGCGCATCGGCGAGCAGATCGCCGAGGGCATCCGCCTGCACCAGGGCGTTTCGCGTCGGGAGGCCCGGGCCGAAGCCATCGAGGTGCTGCGCCAGGTCGGTATCCCCGACCCGAAGTCCCGGGTCGACAACTATCCCCATGAGTTTTCCGGCGGCATGCGCCAACGGGCGATGATCGCCGTGGCCCTGGGCTGCAACCCCAAGGTGCTGATCGCCGACGAGCCGACCACGGCCCTGGATGTCACCGTGCAGGCGCAGATCCTGCGCCTGCTGCTGGAGCTGCGCGACCGCCGCGGGCTGTCGATGATCCTGATCAGCCACGACCTGGGCGTGGTGGCGCAGACCTGCGACAGCATCGCCGTGATGTACGCCGGGCGCCTCTGCGAACACGGCGCCAAGCACGAAATGCTGGCCCGGCCTCGACATCCGTACAGCGCCGGGCTGCTGGCCTGCCATCCGGCGGCGCAACCCGAGGCACGGCGCATGACCACCATCGCCGGGCAGCCACCGCTGCTCGATGACCTGCCGGCGGGCTGCCGCTTCGAATCACGTTGCCCCCAGGCCATGCCGCTCTGCCGGCAACAATTGCCCGAACTGCTGGAGGCAAGCCCCGGCCACCGCCTGGCCTGCCATGTCCCGCTGCTGGCCGGAGGCCTGTCATGACCAGTTTGTTGCAGGTCAAGGACCTGCAGGTTCAATTTCCCGCCGCCGGCAGCGGCCTGTTCAACCTGCGTCCGCGCAAGGTCAGCGCGGTCAACGGCGCCTCGCTGAATCTCGCCGCCGGCGAAACTCTCGGCCTGGTGGGCGAATCGGGCTGCGGCAAGAGCACCCTGGCCCGGGCCATCCTCCAGCTCACCCCGAGCTGCGGCGGCCAGGTGCTGTTCGACGGCACCGACATGAACCAGGGCAGCCCGGCGGATATCGCCCGCCTGCGCCGCGAGACCGCGATGATCTTCCAGGACCCGTACAGCGCGCTCAACCCGCGCCAGCGCATCGGCCAGATCCTCGCCGAAGTGCTGCAAGTGCAGCGCAAGGTGCCCGCCACGCAGATTCCGGCCCGGGTCGGTGAACTGCTCGAGCTGGTCGGCCTGCGCGCCGAGCTGGCCGAGCGCAGGCCCGGTTCGCTGAGCGGTGGCCAGTGCCAGCGGGTCGGCATCGCCCGGGCCCTGGCCGTCGAGCCCAGGCTGATCGTCGCCGATGAATGTGTCGCCGCGCTGGACGTGTCGATCCAGGGGCAGATCATCAACCTGCTGCTGGAGCTGCGCGAGCGCATGGGCCTGGCGCTGCTGTTCATCACCCATGACCTGGGCGTGGTGCGCCGCCTGTGCGACCGGGTGGCGGTGATGTACCTGGGGCAGATCGTCGAGGAAGGCCCGGTGCATGAGGTCTTTACCGCCCCGCGCCACCCCTACACCGCCGCGCTGATCCAGTCCATCGCCGACATCGACCCGGCCCGACGCCTGCCCCAGGACCCGCTGGCCGGCGAGCCGCCGAGCCCACTGAACCTGCCATCCGGCTGCGCCTTCCATCCGCGCTGCCGGCATGCGCTGCCCGGCTGCGGCGAAACCGCGCCACCCGAGCATATCCAGGGCGCCCGGCGCCACGCCTGCGTTCACTCGCAACTGCCCTGCTGACATCACCACCATGACCATCAAACGGAGCTTGAGCATGAAACCCGCCGCATTGAAACTTCTCACCGCCGCCGTGCTGGCCGCCAGCACCCTGGCCAGCGGCATGGCCCAGGCCGCCGGCGTGCTGACCATCGGCTGCCGCGAGGAAAGCACCACCTTCGACCCGATCAAGAGCGCGCAGAACCGCGACAGCTGGGTATTCGCCAACGTCTACGACGTGCTGATCCGCGTCGACAACAGCGGCACCCGGCTGGTGCCGGGCCTGGCCGAAAGCTGGAAGGTTTCCGACGACGGCCTGACCTACACCTTCAAGATGCGCAACGCCAAGTTCTCCGACGGCTCGCCGATCTCCGCCGAGGACGCCGCCTTCTCCCTGCTGCGCATCCGCGACAACCCGGGTTCGCTCTGGGCCGACTCGTACAAGATCATCGACACCGCCAAGGCCGCCGACCCGCATACCCTGGTGGTGACCCTGCACAGCAAGTCGGTGCCGTTCCTGGCCCAGCTCGCCACCGCCAACATCTCGATCCTGTCGAAAAAGGCCATGGACAAGCTCGGCGAGGAGGAATACGCACAGAACCCGGTGGTGTCCGGGGCCTTCAAACTCAAGGAATGGCTACGGGGCGACCGGGTGATCCTGGAGAAGAACCCGGAGTTCTGGCAGGCCGACAAGGTCAGCCTGGATGGCGTGGAGTGGATCTCCATCCCGGATGACCGCACGCGCATGATGAAGGTCCAGGCCGGCGAACTGGACTCGGCGATCTTTGTGCCGTTCACCCAGGTGGACGAGTTGCAGAAGGACAAGAAGATCACCATCCATATCGACCCCTCGACCCGTGAAGACCACCTGCTGATCAACCACTCCAAGGGCCTGCTGGGCAAACAGGAAGTGCGCGAGGCCATCGACCTGGCGATCGACAAGAAGGCGCTGGTGGACACGGTGACCTTCGGTCACGGCGAAATGGCCTACTCGTACATTCCCAAGGGTGCGCTCTACCACAACGCCGACAACCCGCAGCGCCCGTTCGACCCGGCCAAGGCCCGCGAGCTGCTGAAAAAAGCCGGCGCCGAGGGGCTGAAGGTCAACTACGTGGTCAACGCCGGCAACGAGGCCGACGAGCAGATCGCCGTACTGGTGCAAAAGCAGCTGGCCGATGTCGGCATCACCGCCAACCTGCAGAAGGTCGACCCGACCCAGAGCTGGCAGATGCTGGTCGACGGTGACTATGACCTGTCGGTGATGTACTGGACCAATGACGTGCTCGACCCGGACCAGAAGACCACCTTCGTGCTGGGCCACGACACCAACATGAACTACATGACCCGCTACCACAACGACAAGGTCAAGGACCTGGTGGCCGCGGCCCGGGTGGAAACCGACCCGGTCAAGCGCAAGCAGATGTACCAGGACCTGCAGAAGCTGGCCAAGCAGGACGTGCACTGGATCGACCTGTATTACAGCCCGTACATCAACATCTCGCGCAGCAATATCCAGAACTTCCTGCAGAACCCGCTGGGGCGTTTCACCCTGGAGGAGACGGTGAAGCTGGAGGCTGGTCAGAAGACCGCGCAGAACTGAAACCCGTGGGGCGGCTCATGGCTGTCTTTTGACCGCGTTGTGGCGGACAGGTGCCTGGCGGTAGTCTTGTCGCGCCCTTGAGACCGAGCGCCGCCCGCGCGGCGCATCGCGGGACAAGTCGCATCGGCGCACCGCCGCTCCCACATTTGTTTCGGGCCAGTCAATCCTGTGCCATTACCTGGTCCGCCTTGTTGGTACGACGCGGTTTTGGCGTGGTCGCTAACGCTGCTCCACATGACTCAAGGCATGCACCAAGGCAGGCGCCGGTACTTTCACAGGCATAATTGGCCCGAAACAAATGTGGGAGCGGCGGTGCGCCGATGCGACTTGTCCCGCGATGCGCCGCGCGGGCGGCGCTCGATCTGATAGACGCTGCAACTCTCTCGTCCTACACCTCGAGAATCCAGCGCCGCCCCCTCATATCAACCCCTAGCCTTGCGCCGCCGCATCCACGCCCAGGCAACCCCCGCCAGCACCACCAACCCCACCGGCAGCACCTGCGCCTTGTACGGCCGCAACGCCGTGCGCACGCTATCGAGCTTCTCGGTCAGGTAGCGCTTGTTGGCCTGGTCGAACCGGGGCTCTTCGCACCGCTTGCCAAAATCTTCCGCCCACTGCACGAACGGCCCCTGCTGGACATAGCGTCTGTACAACGCGCTTTCCTGTTCGCTGCCGGGCACCCATCCGGCCGCCGTGCACAGCACCGCGGCAAAGGCCTGGCTGCTGCGTGGCAGCTGGTCAGCGGCCTGGTTGGCCAGGTCGGCGGCGACATAGCGGTAGTGGTAGCGCTGATCGGGCTTGGCCTCGGTCGCCCGTTGGCGCTGCACTTCGCCCGCGGCCAGGAACGGCCCTGGCTGCACTTCGGCGCTGCCCAGGCTGTAGCTGCCGCCCAGCCAGGCGTAGTCGGGCGCCATTTCATAACCGAGGATCTCCATGCCCGCGCTGCGCGCCAAAGTCGCTGCGGCGTACAGTGCTTCAGCCCGGCCGGTAGGCGTCCAGCGCGAGACGGCATCCTGGCGGTGCTGGCCGTAGGCCTTGGCATCTGCCTGCAACTGCGGCGTGGCGAAGTAGCCGGGTGCTTCGTCGTAGCGCCCCTCGCGCAGCAGGCGTCGACCCAGCAGCTCGCGCAGCTGTGTCGCCACTGGGCGCGGCACGTAACCGCCCTCTTCCACCTTGGGCGCTGGCGGCGCCGGCACATGGGCATCGACGTAGCCTTTGAGCTCATCCAGGGTCAGCACGCGATCGGCCACGCTGGCCGTGTCCTGCCAGTAGATCTCCTGGCTGCGGTACAGCAGGTCGAAGGCCTGCAGGTAGTCGCCGCGCTCCAACGCCAGGATCGCGCCTTCGCCTTCGACGCGGCAGCCGGGCTTCACGCTTTCGTAGTCCCAATCGGGTGTCTGTCGCGAACCCCATGACTCTTCGCGGGGGAACGCGGCGGCGGCCTTGGCATAGGCAGCCGCAGCCTGGGTCTTGTCGCCGTCGCGCAAGGCCAGCTTGGCGCGCAGCCACCAGGCAAGTCCGGTGTCGCCTGCCTGCTGCAGATAGCTTCTGGTCGCGGCATAGTTGCCTTGCTGGTAGGTCAACGCAGCCAGGCGGTCGGCGTCTTCCAACTTGCCGCCGACACTGGCCTGCAGCAACGCGGGCAGGCGCCGGGCCTGGGTTGGCGGCTGACCGTCGTAGTCCCAGCCGACATGGCTGAGCAGGTAGGCGGTGAGCAGCTTGCGCGGCATTGGCTGCGCCAGCAGTGTCTTCAGCTGTTCATCCGGCAGGCTCACCAGTTCGTCGGCAAGCTGCCTGAGCGAGCTGTAGCCGCTGCCCGAGCCCAGGCGGCTCTGGCTGGCATACAACTGAATCGCGCTGTTCCAGTCGCCGGCGAGCTTGGCCAGGCGGGCCTCCTCACCAAGGCTGGCCACCCCCAGCTCCAGCGGGTCGCTGAAGCCTTCGGCGCTGAGCGCGCGGGCCTGGTGGAAGGCCTCGCGCGCCTGGGCTTGCAGGGCCTGCGGCGTCTGTTGCGGATCATCGCTGGCCTCGAAGCTGCGGGCCATCAGCGCCCGCCCCAGCGAGTAGGCAGCCCAGGTGCTGCGCAACTTGCGTTGCTCGGCCGGCAGGGCCAGCACCTTGGCGAAATAGTCCGCCGCCAAGGCGTGGTCGTCGGTGTCGAAGGCCACTGCGCCGGCAATGTACAGGCGCAGTTCATCCGGCAGTTCGGCACCCTGCTCCAGCACCTGTCGCGGATCCTGCAGGGCCCGCAGTTGCGCGACCTTCTCGCGCAGCGATTCCGGCAACTCATCGGCCTCGATACGGCTGCGCTGCTCACGGTAAGGTCGGTCGTTGTCGTCACTGTCCCAGTAAGGGGTCAGGGTCATCTCGGTGGTGGGCTTGAGGCCTGCCAGCTGCTCGCCGAGGCGATTCACCTCGAAGCCGAAATTGCCTTCCGGCAGCTCGGCCAGGGTCTGTGCCCGGTCATCCAGCAGGCGCATCGGGAAGTCCGGGCCACAGGCCAGCGCCGTGCCGACCGGCACGCTCAGGGACAGGCACAGCAGGCGTCGGGTCCAGTCAGGGGTAGACATTCCATGCTCCTTGATCGATTCCATGGCAGCGCGCCCAACCGAGGACGCGCCGGCCGCCAGCAGCCACACGCACGCTGGACTGGCGGTTGAAGACGAGGTGTTTGGGGGATTGCTGCAGGCGGTAGCCGTTGAGCCCATCCGCAGCGTCGCAGGATTCGACGTTCAGTTCCACGCGTGCGGGCACCGCCAAGTCGAGATTGCCGACATTGGCCAGGCTGATGTCGAAGAGCCCGCCCTGCCCGGACAGTTCGACCCGCCACTGGCTGGCGAGCGTGTCGCCACGCGCCACCGCCTTCAGGGTGGTCAGGCTCCAGGCCCGGCGGTCGCCGGGCAATGGCAGGCGGAACCAGATCAGCCCGGCCAGGTGCGCGGGCGGCTTGTCCCGCAGTTGCCTGCCCAGGTCCGCCAGTTGCTGCGGATCGGCCAGCAGCTCGCGGCGCTCGCCGGGCCGGTTCAATGGGGTTTCACTTTCCACCACCGGCGCACCGCCGGTATCCGGCAGCAGCGCGACGCCATAGGCGGGCAAGGCCAGGTAGAACGGCCTGTCACCGACACGACTCCAGCGTTCGGCCCAGGTCTTCGCCTGGAGCGGATCGAACAGGCCTCGACGGGGATCGCTCACCGCGTGTACCTGCAACACGCTGCTGTCCACCGCCTGCAACAACGCCGGCAGGTGCGGGCTGTCGAGCCAGGCGGGCAGCGCGGTGATGCTCAGTTTCAGGCCCGGCGGCAGTTGCTCGCGCAGTTTCAGGAGGAATTCGGTATAGCCCGGCAGGCGGGCGCTGCCGCTGTCATGGTCGATCTCGAGCCCGCTTGGGGCCAAGCCGGCAGCCTGCCAGTCGGCCAGCAATTGGGCGATCTGGGTGCCGGCCAGCTGCAGGTCGAGCGCGGGCAACTGACCGTCCAGCCGCACCACGGCGATCACCGGGCGGCCATCGGCCTTGAGCTGAGGCAGGTTGGCCAGCGCCCTGCTCCAGCCTGCCTTGGGCTGGGCCTGCAAGGCCAGCACACGCAGGGTCGAGAAGTCGGCGCGGCTATCGGCCAGGGCCTGTTCGTGGGCCGGCCGCCACTGGCGTTGCCAGATGTAGAGTTGCTGGTCGAGGGGCGGTGCAGGCTCGGGCTGGCAGCCGGTGAGCACTGCAAGGACGAAACCTGCGAAAAGACGACGCAGTAGCGGGATGGCGGGCATACAGTCCTTTGTCTGACGGGTGTTGGCGCCGGGGTGAAGTGCAGATTTTACCCCAGCGCACCAAAGGATGGACACGGAGCTGATCGTTTAATCACGGAGTCCGGTCAGGTGCCTGACGGCCTAGCTGGCGGGTCGGCTGAGCAATAGATAGATGACATTCCGGTAGGGATCGAAGTACAGGCAGGTGTGCGTTGACGCGCCTTGGGGTATGAACCCTCTCATCTGCTCGCGTGATCGAAGCACCAGGTTCCAGTCCATGAACGCTTCCATGTAGCCCCGCCCCCAGTTGTCCGCAGTGAAGTTCGCAATCAGCATTCGCCCCCCCGGATTGAGTCTGGCCATCAGCCAGGTGGTGAGCTTCGCTGCCTGGGCGTGGCTGAGATAGTCGTAGATACCAATGCTGTAGATGAAGTCGAAGCCGTTGTGCTCACCGTTTTCAGGCAAGCTCTTGACATTGCACTGCCAAGTCGTGATCTCGGGAGAGACTTGCCTAGCCTGAGCCAGCGTCTCGGCATCATTGTCAAAGGCAACGAAACGGGTGATGCGCGCGCGGGTCGATGGCGTAAGCAGCTCCAGCTCCCGGCAATGTCCGCAAGCCACACTCATCAGCGCCAACGTTTCCCGTTGGCCTGCCATTTGCTCGATCAACCAGGCGATATGCTCGCGCCGCCAACGCACACTGAGCGCATTCGGGCTAGAGGTCACGACGTTGAAGATCCGCTTGCCCAGCTCGCTGGCATCCGATGGCGGCTGTTGGTAGTAGGCGTAGTCCAGCATCACCGCATCCCCCGGATAACCTCTGGGTTTGTCGAAGGCGCGTGGTGTATAGGGATCTTGCTTGAGCAACTGGAATATCGGGTGCTGACGACACTGATCGACCACACTTTCCCGCCAGAGCGTGTCGGACAGCCCCTGGCGGTACTCGGTCAGCAGTTCGTTCATGCAGTTGATGGCGTGCAGGTAATCGCCACCGACGATGTCATTCTGAAAATCATCCAGTGCGCGGCTCAAGCCTCTCATGGTCAACCTCCGGTGGGACGCAAGGTTATTTGAATAGCCCTTTGAGATTAGTAGAGCCGCAAGCCCGTGGCGCATCGGACCGTGACGCTTGTTCAGCACATCGCGCAAACAGCGGACAAAGGCTTGAACCTCAAGGCAACCCGGCGTACAAATCCTCCAGCCCTCCCAATCCCGCAAGGAGCACCGGATGCTGGAGCTGCACACCGATCGGTTGTACCTGCGCCCCCTGGCCGAAGCCGACTGGCCGCTGTTCCTCAGGCTCCACCGCGAGCCCGAGACCATGCGCCATGTGTTCGACGAGCTGCCGGAAAGCGAAGTGCGCCGGGGGTTCGAGCATCGCCTGCCGGACTGGTCACCCGGCGCCGAACACTGGCTGTGCCTGGTGATGACCGACAAGGCCAGCGGCCGGGACGTCGGAGTCACCGGCCTGCGCGTGCTGCGCCCAGGGCATGCCGAATGCGGCTATCTGCTGCTGCCCGAGTGGCACGGCCAGGGCCTGGGCAGTGAATCGCTGCGGGTGATCGTGGATTTCGCCAGCGCCACCGGTCTCACCTCGCTGGAGGCCACCGTCACCGACGGCAACACGGCCTCCTGCCGGGTCCTGGAGAAGTGCGGCTTCACCCTCGCCCGCCGTGTGCCCGAGGCCTACCGGCTCGGTGGCCGCTGGCACGACGACCTCATCTACAGCCTCGAGCTGCACGGATAACCCATGACCCCCTACCAATGAGTGCCGCCCCGCGCCTTCTGGCGCACGGCGATGACCGGGCAGGCGCGCAAGGCGCAACAGTACGGCGTGTTTTCGTTCCGCGCCGGCAACCTCTATACCCCGACGATGCTGCGCCAGTGGCTGGTTTGGGCACTGGGGTGTTCGCCGAGAGAAATTCAGCGCCTATGATATCGAGCGCGGCGCATCGCGACGCAAGGCCCACACAGGGATCGCGCCAGATTATAAAAATTGAGCAAGACAGTTGCTCCCACATCTGTTTCGGGCCAGTCAATCCTGTGCCATTACCTGGTCCGCCTTGTGGGTCCGACGCGGTCTCAGCGTGGACAGCGCTGTCGCCCCACCTGTCTCAAGACATGCACCAAGGCGGGCAACCATAGGCTGACAGGTTCGGCACGTTGCAACAAATGTGGGAGCAACTGTCTTGTGCTGTCTGCGCTCGATCTGATGGGTGCTGCAAGTTTATCGCCCGACACCTGCCCCGAATATTACGTACTACGTAGTACACCACGAATCATGTTTCCCCTTGGCCCGGTAACTGCCCGGACTCTGCCCGGTCCATTTCTTGAACGCTCGGTGAAACGCGCTGGGCTCCTGGAACCCGGTATGCTCGGCGATCTCGGCAATGCTCAGGCACCCTTCGCGCAGCAGCTCGAAAGCCATTGCTCGACGCACCTCGTCCTTGATCTGCTGGTACGAGCGCCCTTCCCGCTCCAGCCGGCGGCGGAAGCTGCTGGCGCCAAGCCCCTGCCGCTCGGCCATGACGTTGAGGGTCGGCCACTGCCCGTAGTGGCGGGCGCGCAGGTGGCGGTAGACTTCGGCCACCAGGCCGTTCTGGTTGCGAAAGCGAATCACCAGCCCCTGCGGCGCGCTGCGCAGGAAACCCTTCAGCGCCGCCAGGTCCTGCACCACCGGCAGGCGCAGCCAGGCGCTGTCGAACTCCACCTCGGTACGCCCGCTGCCCAGGCGCAAGTCCGGCCCCCACAGCAACGCGTCGTCCTCCTGCGCCGGCCGCGCCAGGGCCAGTTCGGTGCGGTCGATGGCGATGCGCCTTCCCGCAAGCCAGCACAACAAGCCGATCACCAGCACCAGGTAGGTTTCCTCGGCATAGACCCGGGTCAGCGGATCGGCGATGTTCGACTGCACGCTGATCACCGTGCGCGCGCCGCGCACCGTGACACTGCCGTTCAGGTCGCGCAGGAACAGGGCGAAACTGCCCAGGCACTGGCGCAGTGCCTTGCCCAGGGTGGGTTCCTGGATCAGCCCGCGGCAGATCAGGGCGAAGCTGCCCAGGGGCATGCCGTGGCTGTCGAGATGGAAGAACTCGTCGTGCAGCTCGTCGATCAGCGCGAGCCACAGTTGCGCGAAAGCCTTGGCCGGCACCCGCGCCAGGGGCTCGGCCAGCACCTGCGGATCAATGCCCACCGCCCGCAGATGGGCGTCGCGTGCCTGTGGCCGCTCACGCAGGGCGTGGAGCATGGCATTGAGGAAATACACCGCGACCGTATCGCTATCGCGCATGGCAGAAGTCCGCTGTCTATGCTGAGTGGCAAAAAATGCCAGGTTGATTGAACAGATCCGGCATAGGCCACCTGAAGGCCTTTGCCTAGACTCGATCCACCCCGGGAGGGTGCGGCCGCCATTCTCGCAGAGCCACCCCCACCCCGCCACGCCTTCGCAAACGGAGCCCCCATGAGCAGCACAGAAATCTTTGTCGTCAGCGCGGTACGTTCGGCCATCGGCAGCTTCGGCGGTTCGCTCAAGGACCTGCCACTGGCCGACCTCGCCACCCAGGTGACCCGCGCCGCCATCGAGCGTTCGGGCATCGCCGCCGAGCAGATCGGCCATGTGGTGATGGGCAATGTGATCCCCACCGAGCCACGCGACGCCTATCTGGGGCGGGTCGCGGCCATGAACGCAGGCATCCCCAAGGAAACCCCGGCCTTCAGCGTCAACCGCCTGTGCGGCTCGGGTCTGCAGGCCATCGTTTCAGCCACCCAGGGCCTGCTGCTGGGCGACAGCGACATCGCCCTGGCCGCCGGCGCCGAATCCATGAGCCGCGGCCCCTACCTGCTGCCACAGGCCCGCTGGGGCGCGCGCATGGGCGACCTGCAGGGCATCGACTACATGGTCGGCATCCTTCAGGACCCGTTCGAGCACTTCCACATGGGCATCACCGCCGAGAACGTCGCGGCGGCCCACGGCATCAGCCGCGAGATGCAGGACGAGGTCGCCCTGACCAGCCAGCGCCGTGCCGCCCGCGCCATTGCCGAGGGCCGCTTCGACAGCCAGATCGTGCCGATCGAGATCAAGACCCGCAAAGGCCCCGTGCAATTCGCCGTGGACGAGAACGTGCGCGGCGACGCCAGCGCCGAACAGCTGGCGGCCATGAAGGCGGTATTCAAGAAGGACGGCACCGTCACCGCCGGCAACGCCAGCAGCATCAACGACGGCGCCGCCGGCCTGGTCCTGGCCACCGGTGACGCCGTGCGCCGCCAGGGCCTCAAGCCACTGGCGCGGATCGTCGCCTACGCCCACGCCGGCGTGGAGCCGGCACTGATGGGCCTGGGCCCGATCCCGGCCACGCAGAAGGTGCTGGAGAAGGCCGGCCTGAAGGTCGCCGACCTGGACGTGATCGAATCCAACGAAGCCTTCGCCTCCCAGGCCTGCGCCGTTGCCCGCGCCCTGGGCTTCGACCCGGAGAAGGTCAACCCCAACGGTTCGGGCATTTCCCTCGGCCACCCGGTCGGCGCCACCGGCGCGATCATCGCCACCAAGGCCATCCATGAACTGCACCGCGTCCAGGGCCGCTACGCCCTGGCCACCATGTGCATCGGCGGCGGCCAAGGCATCGCCGTCGTCTTCGAACGCGTCTGAAAGGAGTCAGCAACATGAACATCGAACGCATCGCCGTGATCGGCGCCGGCACCATGGGCAACGGCATCGCCCAGGTGTGCGCGCTGGCCGGCTACCAGGTCCTGCTGGTGGACGTCTCCGACGCCGCGCTGGAGCGCGGCGTGGCGACCCTGGGCAAGAACCTGGAGCGCCAGGTCGGCAAGGGCACCATCGACGCCGACAAGGCCAGCGCAGCCAAGGCGCGCATCCGCACCAGCACCGACTACGCCCAGTTGGCGGACGCGCAGCTGGTGATCGAGGCGGCCACCGAGAACCTCGCCCTCAAGCAGCGCATCCTGCAGCAGGTGGCCGCCAATGTCGGTGCCGAGTGCCTGATCGCCACCAACACCTCGTCGCTGTCGGTCACCCAACTGGCGGCCAGCATCGAGCAGCCGCAGCGTTTCATCGGCGTGCACTTCTTCAACCCGGTGCCGATGATGGCGCTGGTCGAGATCATCCGGGGCCTGCAGACCAGCGATGCGACCTACGCCCAGGCGCTGCTGGTCACCGAGAAGCTCGGCAAGACCCCGATCACTGCCGGCAACCGCCCGGGCTTCGTGGTCAACCGGATCCTGGTGCCGATGATCAACGAGGCGATCTTCGTGCTCCAGGAAGGCCTGGCCAGCGCCGAGGACATCGACACCGGCATGCGCCTGGGCTGCAACCAGCCGATCGGCCCGCTGGCCCTGGCCGACCTGGTGGGCCTGGACACCTTGCTGGCGATCATGGAGGCCTTCCACGAAGGCTTCAACGACAGCAAGTACCGCCCCGCCCCACTGCTCAAGGAGATGGTTGCCGCCGGTTACCTCGGGCGCAAGAGCGGCCGCGGCTTCTTCACCTACTAGAGGAGCCGCGTGATGCCCCCGGTCAACGCGGCGCTGCGCTGCGCCAACTTCGAGGAGCGGCGTGACCGGGCCATGGCCCTGTTCGCCGAAAAAGGCTTCGGCCAGGTCAGCATGCGTGAGCTGGCGGCGCACGTGGGCTTGACCGCGGGCTCGCTGTACCACCATTTCCCCAGCAAGCAGGACCTGTTGTATGACTTGATCGAGGAGTTGTACGAGGAGTTGCAGGCCACCCTGGACCTGGGCCGTCGGGCGCGGGCCCAGGGCCGGCCAGTGCTGGCTTGCCTGATTGCCGCGCACTGGCAGTTGCATGCGGAGCGGCCTTTGCAGTTTCGTCTGGCCGAGCGGGATGTCTGCTGCCTGACCGGGGAGCAGCAGGCGCGGCTGGCGGGCTTGCGGGAGCGCTATGAAACCGGGCTTTTGCGGTTGATTGCGCCGCAGGCGCGGCTGGGGGCCGAGGTCCTCGCGGCTACCGGGCATGTGCTGGCGACGCTGTTGAACCAGTTGCCTGGGATGTTGCGGGGGAAGGGGCTGGGTGAGGCGGAGGGGGTTGGGTTGATGGAGAGTTTGGTGGTGGGGGCTGTGGAGAGGGCTTTGGGGTAGGGTTCTGGTTCTCTGGTTCTCTGGTTCTCTGGTTCTCTGGTTCTCTGGTTCTCTGGTGATTGTTTTGGTTTTTTTATACGCATTCGTAGGTGATGTCGACATTTAGTCACCTTTTCGCCTTTACGGCGACCTACTTTTCTCTAGGGAAAAGTAGGCAAAACCGTTCCGCTCCGTTCATCCGGCCCCTGCGCTTCGCTCCGGGGTCCCCTCGCTCCGTTCTTGCTCCCGGGAGGACCGCGCTGAACGCCCCATCCTGGGGCGCAGCGCTTGACGGCCATCCATGGCCGTCACCTCCCTCCGCAAGAACTCCGCTCGGCCTCCTGAAGTCGCAATTGGCGGCGCCTGAACTACCGCGCGCTTAGAAGCAAGAGCAAGAGCAAGAGTAAGAAATGCGAAGTTAGTTGTTTTACAGTTAGTTATGTATTGGCTGTTCCGACCCTTTCGCGGGGCAAGCCCGCTCCTACAGGGTTATATATAACGGCGACTATCGTGTAGGAGCGGGCTTGCCCCGCGATGTGATCGAGAGATTAATTAGGCTCCCACTAGCGACAGCTGCGCCAGTTCAGGCGCCGCCCGTAACTTCGCGACTTCAGGAGGCCGAACGCAGGCCTTGCGGAGGGAGGTGACGGGCATGGATGCCCGTCAAGCGCTGGGGCCCAGGATGGGCCCTGCAGCGCGGTCCTCCCGGGAGCAAGGCCGGAGTGAGGGAACCCGGAGCGAAGCGGAGGGCCGGATGAATGGAGCGCAACGGCTTTGGTTACTTTGGCCAAGACCAAAGTAACCCGCCGTAAGGGCGGAAAGGTGAATAAGCGTCGACATCACAAATGAATGCGCCTACAACTTACAAAACAATCAAAAAACCAAAAAAAACCAAAAAAACCCAACTCTACTCCACTACCAAATCCCGCCCAACATCCCACCCTCCCCCAAGCGCCGCGATCAACTGCACACTCGCCACCAACCGCCCCTGCAACAACGTCAACACACTCCGCTCGTTGCTGAGCGCCGTCGTCTGCACATTGACCACATCCAGATACCCGATCAACCCCGCCTTGTACTGGTTCTCGGTCAACCGCAACGACTCCCGCGCCGCGTCCAGCGCTTCCTGCCGCACCACCGCCTCGTCCCCGTACACCTTGAGCTGCACCAGGTAGTTCTCGACCTCCTTGAACCCGTCGAGCACCGTCTGCCGATACTGCGCCACGGTCTGGTCGTACACCGCCACCGTCCGGTCGACCTCGGCACTGCGCTTGCCGGCATCAAACAGCGTCAACGCCAGTTGCGGCCCGACCGACCAGTAACGGTTGGGCAACTCGATCCAGTTGTTGAAGCTGCTGCTGGAGTACCCCCCGTTCATGCTCAGCGACAGATCCGGGAAATACGCCGCCCGCGACACGCCGATGTTCGAGTTGGCCGCCATCACCTTGCGCTCGGCCGAGGCGATGTCGGGACGCCGCTCGAGCAACTGCGACGGCAGCGACAGCGGCACCTGCGGCAACGCCGGAATATCATTGCTCGCCGCCAGGGCAAAATCAGCCGGCGCCTTGCCCATCAACACGGCGATGGCGTTCTCGTACTGCGCCCGCTGCCAGGCCAGGTCGATCAGGTCGGCCTGGGTGCTCTTGAGCTGGGTACGCGCCTGGGCCACGGCATCCGGCCCGGCAACCCCGGCGCGGTACTGGTTCTCGTTCATCTTCAACGACCGCTCATAAGTTGCGACCGTGGCTTCAAGCAGGCGCTTCTGCGCGTCGATCACCCGCAATTGCAGGTAGTTCTGCACCAGTTCCGATTGCTGGCTCAGGCGAATGGCCGCCATGTCGGCCAGGCTGGCCTCGGCGCTGGATTCGTTGGCGTTCATGGTTTCACGCAACTTGCCCCACAGGTCGATCTCCCAGCTCACCCCGAGCTGCGCGTTGTAGGTGTCGCGGATGCCACTGCTGTTGTTCGACAGGCTGGAGCTGGAACTGCCGGTGCCCTGGGCTGAACGGTTCTTGCTGGTGGTCAGGTTCAGCGAAGGGAACAGCGAGGCACGGCTGCTGCGCACCAGCGCCTGGGCCTGGCGGTACTGCGCCTCGTACTGCGCCACCGTCTGGTTGCTGCGGTTGAGCTCCTCCACCAGGGCGTCAAGCTGCTTGTCGCCATAGATCTCCCACCACGCCCCGCGGGCGATGGCGTCGGACGGGTTGGCCTGGGTCCAGCCTTCGGCCTGCTTGAACTGCACCGGGGTGCTGATTTCCGGGCGCTGGTAGTCCGGGCTCAGGGTACAGGCGCTGAGCATGGCCACGCACAACCCGGCGCTGACCAGGCGCGAACCGCGCCCGTGGGTCAGCAGCTTGAGGGCACGATGGATTCGGGTGTGGGCAAAGTTCATAGCGGGGTATCCAGGGCAGCGTCGGTGCGCACGCCGCGCCAGCGGTTGAACCGGTGGCGCAGGCGATCGAGGTACAGGTAGACCACGGGCGTGGTGTAGAGGGTGAGAATCTGGCTGAACACCAGGCCGCCGATGATGGTCAGGCCCAGCGGCTGGCGCATCTCGGCGCCCTCGGCGCGGCTGAGCAGCAACGGCAGCGCGCCGAGGATCGCCGCCAGGGTGGTCATCAGGATCGGCCGCAGGCGCAGCAGGCAGGCGCGGCGGATCGACTCCTCCGGCGACAGGCCGTCGTGGCGCTCCAACTGCAGCGCCAGGTCGATCATCAAGATGGCGTTCTTCTTCACCACGCCGATCAGCAGGAACAGCCCGAGCAACGAGATCAGGCTGAACTCGCCACCAGTCAGGTACAGCGCCAGCAAGGCGCCGACACCGGCCGAGGGCAGCGTGGAGAGGATCGTCAGCGGGTGGATGTAGCTCTCGTAGAGGATGCCCAGCACCAGGTACACCAGCACCAGGGCGCCGAGGATCATCAGCGGCTGGCCTTCGGTGGTCTTGGTGAAGGCGTCGGCGTCGCCGCCGAGCTTGGCGATCACCGACTCGGGCAGGCCGAGCTTGGCCACCGCGCGTTCCAGCGCGGCCATGGCCTGGTCGGGGCTGTAGCCTTCGGCGACGTCGAACGAGATGTCCTCGGAGGCGAACTGCCCTTCGTGGCTGACGCGGTCGTTGGCCAGGCTGTTCTCGTAGCGGGCGAAGGTGGACAGCGGCACCCGGGCGCCGTCGGCAGTGATCACCTGCACCTGCTCCAGGGTGCTCGGGTCCCAGGCGTATTTCGGGTTGATCTCCAGCACCACCTGGTACTGGTTGAGGCTGTCGTAGATGGTCGAGATCTGCCGCTGGCTGTAGGCGTTGTTCAGCACCGCGGTGACCATGTCCATGTCGATGCCCAGGCGCTTGGCCTGGTCACGGTCGACCACCAGGGTCACCTGCTGGGTGCCGGCGCCGTCGCGGGCGTCGATGGCGGTCAGCTCGGGCAGCTTGCGCAGCTCGGCGGCCACCTTCGGGAACCACTCGCGCAGGGCTGCCAGGTCGCCGCTCTGCAGGGTGTAAAGGTACTGTGAGGTGCTCTGGTCGCGACCGCCACCGCCCAGTTGCAGGTCCTGGTCGGCCATCAGGTACAGACGCCCGCCGGGGATCTTCGGCAGGTCCTTGCGCAGGCGGTCGATCACCTTCTGCGCGTTCTCCTTGCGCTCGGCGATCGGTTTGAGGCGCACCAGCACGAAGGCGTTGTTGGTGCCGCTGTTGCCGCCGATGAAACCAGCGACGCTTTCCACCGCCGGGTCCTTGAGCAGGGCGCGGCGGTAGATTTCCATCTTCGGCTGCATCACGGTGAACGACAGGCCGTCGTCGCCACGGATGAAACCTTGCAGCTGGCCGGTGTCCTGCTGCGGCATCAGGGTCTTGGGCACCACCACGTACAGGGCGATGTTCAGCCCGATGGTGGCCAGCAGGCTGAACAGGGTCAGGCGCTTGTGGCGCAGCGCCCAGCCCAGGCTCTTGTCGTAGCCGGCGACCATGCGCTGGTGGATGCGGTCGCTCCAGCGTTGCAGGCGGGTCTGCTGCTGCGGGCCGTGGACCTTGAGCCAGCGCGAGCAGAGCATCGGCGTCAGCGTCAGCGACACCACCAGCGAGACGATGATCGCCGCGGCCAGGGTGATCGAGAACTCCTTGAACAGCCCGCGCACGATACCGCCCATGAACAGGATCGAGACGAACACCGCCACCAGCGAGACGTTCATCGACAGCAGGGTGAAGCCCACCTCCTGCGCGCCCTTGTAGGCGGCGCGCATGGGGTTTTCGCCGTTCTCGATATGCCGCGAGATGTTCTCCAGCACCACGATGGCGTCGTCCACCACCAGGCCGGTGGCGAGAATCAGCGCCATCAGCGACAGGTTGTTCAGCGAGAACCCGCACAGGTACATGACCGCGAAGGTGCCCACCAGCGACACCGGCACCGCCAGGCTCGGGATCAGCGAGGCGCGCAGGTTGCCGAGAAACAGATAGACCACCAGGATCACCAGCACCACGGCGATCAGCAGGGTGTGCTCGGCCTCCTTCAGGGTGGCCTTGATCACCGGCGAGCGGTCCATGGCCACGTTGAGCTTGACGCTGGCCGGCAGCAGCGACTGCAAGGCCGGCAGCTCGGCCTTGATCTGCTCGACGGTCTGGATGATGTTGGCGTTGGTCTGGCGGTTGACCACCAGCAGCACCGCGCTCTCGTCGTTGAAGAAACCGCTGTTGTAGCGGTTCTCCACGCCATCGCTGACCTTGGCCACGTCGGACAGGCGCAGGATCGCGCCGTTCTGCTGGCGGATCACCAGCGGCTTGTAGTCCTCGGCGGTCTCCAACTGGTCGTTGGCGCGCACCTGCCAGTTGCGCTCATGGTCTTCGACGAAGCCCATGGGCCGGCGCTGGTTGGCGTTGGCCACCGCATTGCGCACGTCGTCCAGGGACAGGCCGTACTGGTTGAGCAACTGCGGTTCCAGCTCGATGCGCACCGCCGGCAGCGAGCTGCCGCCGATCTGCACCTCCCCTACCCCGCTGACCTGCGCCAGGCTCTGGGACAGGATGGTGTCGGCCAGGTCGTAGAGCTTGCCCTTGGACAGCACGTCCGAGGTCAGCGACAGCACCATGATCGGCGCCTGGGACGGGTTGATCTTCTTGTAGGTGGGCATGCTGCGCATGCCGCTGGGCAGCAGGTTGCGGGTAGCGTTGATCGCCGCCTGCACCTCGCGCGCCGCACCGTCGATATCGCGGCCCAGCTCGAAGCCGATGATCACCCGGGTCGAGCCCTGGTTGGAACTGCTGGTCAGGGTGGTGACGCCGGCGATGGCACCGAGCTTGCGCTCCAGCGGCGTGGCCACGGTGGAGGCCATGACCTCCGGGCTGGCGCCGGGCAGGCTGGCCTGCACCACGATCACCGGGAAGTCCATCTGCGGCAGCGGCGACACCGGCAGCAGGCCGAAGCTCACCCCGCCCAGCAGCATGATCGCCAGGCTCAGCAGCATGGTGGCTACCGGCCGGCGGATAAAGGGTCCGGACAGGTTCATGCTTCGGCCTGCCGCGCATCGTCAGCCGGGCGCCAGCGGCGCGCCAGGCGGTCGAAGTACAGGTAGATGACCGGCGTGGTGAACAGCGTCAGCACCTGGCTGACCAACAAGCCGCCGACCATCACCAGGCCCAGCGGCTGGCGCAGCTCGGCGCCGGAGCCGGTGGCGAGCATCAGCGGCATGGCGCCGAACAGCGCGGCCAGGGTGGTCATCAGGATCGGCCGGAAGCGCAGCAGCGCCGCCTGGTAGATCGCGTCACGTGGGCTCATGCCCTGGTGGCGCTCGGCCTCCAGGGCGAAGTCGATCATCATGATCGCGTTCTTCTTGACGATGCCGATCAGCAGGATGATGCCGATGATGGCGATCATGCCCAGGTCGTTGCCGCTCAGCAGCAACGCCAGCAAGGCCCCCACCGCCGCAGACGGCAATGTGGAGAGGATGGTCACCGGGTGGATGTAGCTCTCGTAGAGCACGCCCAGCACGATGTACATGGTCACCACCGCGGCCAGGATCAGCAGCAAGGTGCTCGACAGCGAGGCCTGGAACGCCTCGGCGGCGCCCTGGAAGCGGGTCTGTACACCGATCGGCATGCCGATGTCCTGCTGCACCTGCTCGATCACCTTGACCGCCTCGCCCAGGGACGCGCCATGAGCCAGGTTGAACGACATCATCACCGCCGGGAACTGGCCGATGTGCGAGATCGCCAGCTGGGCCTGGCGTTGCTCGATGCGCGCCAGGGCCGACAGCCGCACCTGGCCGCCGTCGGTGGCCTTGACGTGGATCGACTCCAGGGCCTGCGGGCCGAGGCTGGCCGCGGTCTGCGACTGCAGCACCACGCGGTACTGGCTGGCCTGGGTGTAGATGGTCGAGATCTGCCGCTGGCCGAAGGCGTCATACAGCGCGTTGGTGATCTGCGCCACGGTGATCCCCAGGCGACTGGCCATATCGCGGTCGATCACCAGGAATACCTGCAGGCCCTGATCCTGCAAGTCGCTGGCCACGTCCTGCAGTTCGGGACGGTCCTTGAGCGCCTGCACCAGCTTGCCGCTCCACTCGGCGAGCATGTCGGCATCCGGCGAGCTCAGGCTGAACTGGTACTGGGTGCGGCTGACCCGGTCCTCGATGCTCAGGTCCTGCACCGGCTGCATGAACAGGCGGATGCCGACCAGCCTGTCGAGCTGCGGCTGCAGGCGGTTGATCACCTCGGCGGCGGTGACGTCGCGCTCGCCGTGAGGCTTGAGGTTGATCAGCAGGCGGCCGCTGTTGAGGGTGGCGTTGTCGCCGTCCACGCCTATATACGAGGACAGGCTCTGTACCGCCGGGTCCTGCAGGATCACCTTGGCCAGCGATTGCTGGCGCTCGCTCATGGCGGCGAACGAGGTCGATTGCGGCGCCTCGGAGATGCCCTGGATGACCCCGGTGTCCTGGGCCGGGAAGAAGCCCTTGGGCACCATCAGGTACAGCACCACGGTCAGTGCCAGGGTGGCCACGGCCACCAGCAGGGTTAGCGGCTGGCGCTCGAGCACCCAGGTCAGGGTGGTGCCGTAGTGCTTGATCAGCCAGTCGATCCAGGCACCGCTGGCGCGGTAGAAGCGGCCTTGTTCCTCTTCCTTGGGTTCGCGCTTGAGCAGGCGCGCGCACATCATCGGCGTCAAGGTCAGCGACACCACCAGGGAAATCAGGATGGCCACCGCCAGGGTGATGGCGAACTCGCGGAACAGCCGCCCGACCACATCGGCCATGAACAGCAGCGGAATCAGCACGGCGATCAGCGAGAAAGTCAGCGAGATCAGGGTGAAACCAATCTGCTTGGCGCCCTTGAGCGCGGCCTGCATGGGTGTTTCGCCCTCCTCGATGTGCCGGGAGATGTTCTCCAGCATGACGATGGCATCGTCCACCACGAAACCGGTGGCGATGGTCAGGGCCATCAAGGTGAGGTTGTTGACCGAAAAACCCGCCAGGTACATCACCCCGAAGGTGCCGATCAGTGACAGCGGCACGGCGATGGAGGGGATGATGGTGGCGCTGAAGCGGCGCAGGAAGACGAAGGTGACCATCACCACCAGGGCGATGGCGAACAGCAACTCGTGCTGCACATCGCGCACGGCGGCGCGGATGGTCTGGGTGCGGTCGGTAAGCACGCTGACATCCAGGCCCGCCGGCAGGTTGTCGGTGATCGACGGCAGCAGTTCCTTGATCCGGTCGACCACCTCGATGACGTTGGCGCCGGGCTGGCGCTGGATGTTCAGCAGCACCGCCTCGTTCTGGTTGGCCCAGGCGGCCAGGCGCTCGTTCTCGGCGCCGTCGACGATCTCGGCGACGTCCTTCAGGCGCAGCGGCGCGCCATTGCTGTACTTGAGGATGAGGTTGGCGTATTCCTCGGGCGAGCGCAGCTGGTCGTTGGCATCGAGCATCGACACCCGGGTCGGGCCGTCGAAGTTGCCCTTGGGCTGGTTGACGTTGGAGGCGCCGATCAAGGTACGCACGTCGTCCAGGTTCAGGCCGTTGGCGGCCAGGGCGTCGACGTTGACCTTGATCCGCACGGCCTGGCGCTGGCCGCCGGCGATGCTGACCATGCCGACGCCGCTGATCTGGGCGATCTTCTGCGCCACGCGGGTGTCGACCAGGTCGTTGAGCTTGGGCAGCGGCATGGTCTTCGAGGAAATGGCCAGGGTCAGCACCGGGGTGTCGGCCGGGTTGACCTTGTTGTACACCGGCGGCGCCGGCAGGTCGCTGGGCAGCAGGTTGCTGGCGGCGTTGATCGCGGCCTGCACCTGCTGCTCGGCGACATCCATGTTCATGTCGAGGTTGAAGCGCAGGGTCAGTACCGAGGCGCCGCCGGAGCTGGTCGAGGCCATCTGCTCCAGGCCCGGCATCTGCCCGAACTGGCGTTCCAGCGGCGCGGTGACGGCACTGGTCATCACCTGCGGGCTGGCGCCGGGGTACAGGGTCATGACGCGGATGGTCGGGTAGTCGACCTGGGGCAAGGCCGCCACCGGCAGCAGCCTGTAGGCGATCAGGCCGGCCAGGACGATGGCCAGCATGCTCAGCGTGGTGGCGACCGGCCGCAGGATGAACAGGCGCGAAAGGTTCATGCGCCCGCCTTGGTGCCTGGTTCAGCGGCCTGGGCCGAGCCCTTGGCGCCCTGCCCCTGCAGGTGCTGGCCAGGGGTGGTCGGCACTTGCGAGCTATCCTCGACCACATCGACCTTGGTGCCTTCGCGCAGGCGGTCGGTGCCTTCCAGCACCAGGCGCTCGCCGGCGGCCAGGCCCTCGACGATCACCGTGTTCTCGCCATCGCTGGCACCGACCTTGAGCTTGCGCACATTGATGGTGTTCTCGGCGTTGACCACGTAGGCGAAGGTGCCGTCGTTGCCGAACTGGATCGCCGCGGCCGGAGCCAGCACCACCTGCTTGAGGGTGTCGGCCAGCAGGCGCACGTTGACGAACTGGTTGGGGAACAGCGCATGGTCGGTGTTCTGGAAGGTGCCCTTGAACTTCAGGGTGCCGGTGGCGACGTCGATCTGGTTGTCGAGGCTGCCCAGCACGCCGGTGGACTGCAGCTTCTGATCGCCCCGGTCCCAGGCCTCGACCGGCAGGCTGGCGCCGCTGCGGTAGCGGGCCAGGACGGTGTCGAGCTGGGTTTCCGGCAGGGTGAAGGCGACGCTGATCGGCTGGGTCTGGGTGATGACCACCAGCGCCGTGGTGTCGTTGGCCGCCACCAGGTTGCCCAAGTCCAGCTGGCGCAGGCCCACGCGGCCGTTGATCGGTGCGCGGATCTGGGTGAACTCGAGGTTCAGGCGAGCGTCGTTGACCTGGGCCTGGTTGGTCTTGACCAGTCCCTGGAACTGACCAACCTGGGCTTCGGCGGTGTCCAGGGTCTGCTTGGCGATGCTGTCCTCGGCGTACAGGCCTTTATAGCGGGCCAGGTCGACCTGGGCGTTCTTCAGCTGCGCCTGGTTCTGCGCCAGGGTGCCTTCGGCCTGCTGCAGGGCGATGCGATAGGAACGTGGGTCGATCTCGGCGAGCAGGTCGCCTGCCTTGACCTGCTGGCCTTCCTTGAAGTGGACCTTGACCAGCTCGCCGGCGACCCGGCTGCGCACGTTGACCGTGTTGGTGGCGGTGACGGTGCCGAGGGCCTTGTAGTACAGCGGGAAGTCCCCGACACGCACGGGTTCGACCCGTACCGGCACCGCCTCGGTGGAGGCACCGAAGCCCGGTCGCCCGCCCTTGCCCGGTCGGTGCCCGGCGTCCTCCTTGTGGACGGTCGCCGCGGGCCACAGCCACCAGGCCAGCAGGGCCACCAGCAGCAGGATCAGCAGGCCGAACAGCCAGCGACGAGGGGAACGGGAATTGGAGGCTTGCATGGGTCGAACGAACCTTGTTCAGAGAAAGACGGCGTGGAGAGCGTGAACGATAAGCACTGGCATCGCTTTAGCAAAGGGGCTTTACCAGTGCTTTACCTTCGGCTGACGTTGGCAAAGGGGTGAACTTTAAATGAAAACGGCCTGGAACAGGGTCCAGGCCGTTACAGGGTGTAACCCCTGGGGGGGGTTCGCCCCTTTCGCGGCACAAGGCCGCTCCTACAGGATTCAGCGTTTTCTGTAGGAGCGGCCTTGTGCCGCGAAAGGGCCGCAGGGCGGCCCCAGCGTCACTTACTTCAGGACAGCCAGTGCCGCCTCGTAGTTCGGCTCGTCGGCGATTTCGCCCACCAGCTCGGCGTGCAGCACCTTGTCGTTTTCGTCCAGCACCACCACGGCGCGGGCGGCCAGGCCGGCCAGCGGGCCGTCGGCGATGGCCACACCGTAGTTTTCCAGGAACTCGCGGCCACGCAGGGTCGACAGGTTCTTCACGTTCTCCAGACCTTCGGCGCCGCAGAAGCGCGCCTGGGCGAACGGCAGGTCGGCGGAGATGCACAGCACCACGGTGTTGGTCACGTCATTAGCCTGGGCGTTGAACTTGCGCACCGAGGTAGCGCAGGTCGGGGTGTCGACGCTCGGGAAGATGTTCAGCACCTTGCGCTTGCCGGCGAAGTCGGCCAGCGACTTGTTCGACAGGTCGCCAGCGACCAGGGAGAAGGCAGGTGCCGCGGCGCCTTGCTTCGGCAGTTCACCGCTGACCTGAACCGGGTTGCCTTTGAGAGTCACTTGAGCCATGGCGGAAATCCTTATGCGGGGTTGGAAAAGGACTCAGAGTTAACCATGAAGGAACGCAAGTGCCTATGGGCAAAGATGAAATTGTCCTACGTTCGGGCAATTCCTGTAGACAAACGCCCGGGTGACTGGCGTCGACCCGGGCGCTTTTCCTACGTGACGGGACTCAGGCCAGCAGGCCGTACACCACCGAGGTCAGGGCCACCAGGCCGACGACCACCACGAACAGGTTGGACAGCGCGCCGCTGTACTTGCGCATCGATGGCACGCGACGGATGGCGTACATCGGCATCAGGAACAGCAGCACGGCGATGATCGGGCCGCCGAGGGATTCAATCATGCCGAGGATGCTCGGGTTGAGGGTGGCGACGATCCAGCACACCACCAGCATCAGCGCGGCGACGATGCGGTCCAGGGCCTTGGCGCCCGGGCGCATGCCGGACTTGACGATCATGCCCTTGAGGCCCTCGCTGGCACCGATGTAGTGGCCCAGGAACGACTTGGCAATGGCGATGAAGGCGATCAGGGGCGCTGCGAAGGCGATGGCCGGCTGCTCGAAGTGGTTGGCCAGGTACGACAGGATCGACAG
Source organism: Pseudomonas sp. NMI760_13 (assembly GCF_021283245.1). Taxonomy (NCBI): domain Bacteria; kingdom Pseudomonadati; phylum Pseudomonadota; class Gammaproteobacteria; order Pseudomonadales; family Pseudomonadaceae; genus Pseudomonas; species Pseudomonas sp. NMI760_13. The sequence continues at coordinate 193,184 of NZ_JAJSRC010000005.1, forward strand.
GTTCTGCGCCTTGGCCTCGGCCAGCTGGGCGCTGCTCAGGGTCAGCACGCAGCTGAACACGAAGAACAGCACCATCAGCACCATCAGCAGGTGCGCACGACGCAGGATCTGGCCGCTGCGCTCATCGGCGTGCTCGCCGTAGCGGCGTTTCTGGTCGACGGCGAAGGCCGAGATGATCGGCGAATGGTTGAACGAGAACACCATCACCGGAATCGCCAGCCACACGGTGTGCAGGAAGGCCGAGCCCGACGGCACCTGGGTGGCGGTGTCGAGGATGCCGCCGGTCCAGTGCGGCACCAGGTACAGGGCCAGCAGCGCCAGGGCGACGATGAACGGGTAGACCAGCAGGCTCATGACCTTGACCGTGGCCTGCTCGCCGCAACGGACGATGGCCAGCAAGCCGAGAATCAGCACGAACGACAGGATCGCCCGCGGTGGCGGCGCGATGTGCAGCTGGTGCTCCATGAAGCTGCTGACGGTGTTGGTCAGCGCCACGCTGTAGATCAGCAGGATCGGGAAGATGGCGAAGAAGTACAGGACGGTGATCAGCGCGCCGGCGGTGATGCCGAAATGCTCCTCGACCACTTCGGTGATGTCGCCACCCTTGCTGCCGGAGAGCACGAAGCGGGTCAGCCCGCGGTGGGCGAAGTAGGTCATGGGGAAGGCCAGCAAGGCCAGGACCAGCAGCGGCCAGAAACCGCCAAGGCCGGCATTGATGGGCAGGAACAGGGTTCCGGCGCCGATGGCCGTGCCGAACAGGCCCAGCATCCAAGTGGTGTCTTGACGCGACCAGCTGCCGAGGGTGGCGGGGGTCGATTCTACAAAGCGTTGTTCAACGCTTGGGGCCTGCTCATTCATTCCGGGTGACGCTCCACTCGCAAGACTGCAACAGGCTGAGAATGGCGAAATAGACGATTCGCCCAACTCAACCGGGGAAGAGGGGCGCGATTGTGCATGCAAAGGTTGCACTTGGGGAAGCCCCGTCCGAGGGACGGTTGCACTTGTCTTTACAAGCAGGTTGTGCTGGAGGGGCTGCTTCGCAGCCCTTTCGCGGCACAAGGCCGCTCCTACAGAGAAACGCAACCTCCCTGTAGGAGCGGCCTTGTGCCGCGAAAGGGCCGCAGAGCGGCCCCTGGCAGGTTACCGCTGAACGGCGGCAAACGCCTCGGCCACCTGGCGCAGGTTGGCCGGACGCAGCCCGGACATGCACACCCGGCCGCTGTCGATCAGGTACACGCCGAACTCGTCACGCAGGCGACGCACCTGCTCCACGCTGAAACCGGTGTAGCTGAACATGCCGCGCTGGCGCAGGAAGAACTGGAAGTCCTGGCCCGGCAGCAGCTCGCCGAGGAGGTCGACCAGGCCCTGGCGCATGTCGAGGATACGCTTGCGCATCACCTCCACTTCCGCCGCCCACTGGGCATTGAGCGCGGCATCGCCGAGCACGCCGGCCACCAGCTGGGCGCCGAACGCGGGCGGGCTGGAATAGTTGCGGCGCACGGTGGCCTTGAGCTGGCCAAGCACGCTGGAGGCGGTGGCGGCATCGTCGCAGACCACCGACAGGCCCCCTACCCGCTCGCCGTACAGCGAGAAGATCTTCGAGAACGAGTTGCTGACCAGGCACGGCACGCCGGCACGGGCCATCTCGCGGATGGCGTAGGCGTCTTCCACCAGGCCTTCACCGAAGCCCTGGTAGGCGATGTCGAGGAACGGAATCAGCTGGCGCGCCTTGACCACCTCGACCACCTGCTGCCACTGCTGCTGGTTCAGGTCGACGCCGGTGGGGTTGTGGCAGCACGGGTGCAGCAGGACGATGCTGTTGGCCGGCAGGGTCTGCAGGGTGGCGAGCATGCCGGCGAAATCGACGCCACGGCTGGCGGTGTCGAAGTACGGGTAGCTGTGCACCTTGAAGCCCGCGCCTTCGAAGATCGCCCGGTGGTTGTCCCAGGTCGGGTTGCTCACCCATACCTCGGAGCCCGGGAAGTAGCGCTTGAGGAAGTCGGCGCCGACTTTCAGCGCGCCGGAACCGCCGACGGTCTGCACGGTGGCCACGCGGCCATCGGCCACAGCCGGGTGATCTGCGCCGAACAGCAGCGCCTGGATCGCCTGGCGGTAGGCGGCCAGGCCTTCCATTGGCAGGTACAGCGAGGCTTCGTGGGGCTGGCCGGCCAGGCGCTTCTCCACCTCGCCCACCGCCGCCAGCTGCGGCACCACGCCGGCTTCGTCGTAGTACAGGCCGATACTCAGGTTGACCTTGTCGGCGCGCGGGTCGGCCTTGAAGGTTTCCATCAGCGAGAGGATCGGGTCGCCGGCATAGGCATCGACATGTTTGAACACAGCGTGCAGCTCCTTGGAAATCAGGACAGTTCAGGGAAGTCTCCAGCGAGGATACCCGCAGTGGGGCGTCAGGAACATCACCGATGTGCAAGGAGTCGATGCAGGGGTGCACGAGGGAGCGTTACGACGCAAAGACATTTCCCACATCAATTACGGAAACGGATGAATAGGCACCCTCTGTGGCGGCCTGCCATTGTCGCTATTGATTTTCTGAGTACGACTGGAGAGTTGTAGCGCTCTTTAGACCGAGCGCCGCCCGCGCGGCGCATCGCGGCACAAGGCCGCTCCTACATCTGTTTCGGGCCAGTCAATCCTGTGCAATTGCCTGGGCCGCCTTGTTGGCTCGACGCGCTTTCAGCGTGGGCACTGCTGCCACTCCACCTGTCTCAAGATATGCGCCAAGGCGGGCAACCATTGCCTGACAGGTTCGGCACGTTGCAACAAATGTAGGAGCGGCCTTGTGCCGCGATGCGCCGCGCGGGCGGCGCTCGGTCTCGAGAGCGGTGCAAGACCATCGCCAAACCCTTGGCCGCCATCACGCGATCAATTGCCTTCTCGCCAAAGGCCTTGAAGGGCGCGTCCAAAGACAAGGACCATACGATGCCTTACATCTACCTGGCTGTATGTACTGCACTGACAGGCTGGTTCCTCGACTGGATCTGCAAGCCGATTCTGGTGCGCAGGTGGCTCTACCTGGTTTTCCAGATCACAGGCATCACCGCTTGCACACAACTCGGTGCCCAGGAGGTTCTTTACTGGGATGGAGGGGCATGGGGCCTGTTCTTTTCACTCGCCGGATTTCCTCTGCTGTTCGAACGCTCGAGTTGGTATGAGCGAAACCGATAGAGGAGGCATTCATGAACATGCTTTACCTGCTGATCTATCTGCCGGTCGCAATCCTTCTGTTCGACTGGCTTTGCAGGTCAGTACTGCTTCGCAGAATCCTGTACATCGTCTTCATGGTGGCGGGCATCAGCACCTGTTCACAGCTGGGACAACGCGAGTTCATGAAGCTCGATGGTGGGCAATGGGCACTATTCTTCGTCGTGCTCGGCACGACCCTGCTGTTTGATCGCTCGCACTTTTTTGATCGTGATCGGGATTGAGGACCTGCACCCCATCCCGATCCAGATGGGGCCAGTTCAGCCCGCCAACCCCTGCAACTCCCCCCACTCCCGCTCACTCAACGCCACCCCTTCCCGCCCGGCCACTTCACGCTCGCGATAACGCCGCTCGCCCGGCATCCGCGTCAACCCGACTGCCTGCATCTGTTCCACCAGTTCACGGCTGCGCAGCGCAAAGCGCTCGCCCTCGGCCTTGCTCGGGTCGATCACGATGATCAACTGCCCGGTCCAGGGGGTCTTGGCTCCCGGATGCCCGGACCAGTCGAACTCCCAGGAGAAATTGCCTCCCGTCAGCGCCGCCGCCAGCAGCTCGACCATCATCGACAGCGCCGAGCCCTTGTGCCCGCCGAACGGCAGCAAGGCGCCGCCCTCGAGAATCGCCTTGGGGTCGCTGGTCGGCTGGCCATCGGCATCCACGCCCATGCCCGGCGGCAACTGCTCGCCCGCCCGCGCGGCGATCTGCACATCGCCATGGGCCATGGCGCTGGTGGCCATGTCGAAGACGATCGGATCATGCCCGGCGCAAGGCGCGGCAAAAGCAATGGGGTTGGTGCCGAACAGCGGCTTGCGCGCACCGTGTGGCACCACGCAGGTCATGCTGTTGACCACGCTCAAGGCCACCAGGCCTTCGTCGGCGAACGGCTCGACATCCGGCCACAGCGCGGCGAAATGGTGCGAGTTGTGGATCGCCAGCACCGCGATGCCGGCCGCCCGGGCCTTCTCCACCAGCAGCGGCCGGGCCGCCGCCAGCGCCGGCTGGGCGAAACCACCCTTGGCATCGACCCGTACATAGCCGGATGCCAGGTCGGTCACCAACGGCTCGGCGCGGCCATCAACCCAGCCGCTGGCCAGGGTCGAGACATAACCGGGAATACGGAACACCCCATGGCTGTGGGCACCGTCGCGCTGGGCACTGGCGCAATTGTGGGCGAGCACGGCGGCCACCGCCGCGCTGCAGCCATGACGCTCGAAAATCGACTGCAGCAACGCCTGCAGCTCGGTAAAAGGCACGCGCACGACAGGGCCGGTGGAAGGTGAAGACATCTGGAGCTCCTTTCTTGGAATTGGATTCGCTACAGCGCAACTGCACAGACTTTCCCGCCAATGACAGCTATCTGTCAAATATTGACTTGATGACAGAAAACAGCCATTTTGGCCTCCACGCCAGAAATCAACCGGAACCGACCATGAGCCAATCGATCAAGCAACGCCTGGAAAGCAGCCTGCACACCGCTGCCGCCTCGGGCCGCCAGATCGCCAGCTACATGCTCGCCAACCTCCACGAACTGCCGTTCCAGACCTCGGCCAGCATCGCCACCAAGCTGGGTGTGAGCGAGTCGAGCGTCGGCCGCTTCTGCCGCTCGCTGGGCTACGCGCACCTCAAGGCGCTCAAGCAGGACCTGCAGAACGACCTCGGCGACGGCCCCTGGCTGGTGGGCGACCGCCTGCAGGAGTTCCGCCAGCAACCCGAGGACGACCAGCGCTCGGGCAGCCTGGAGCTGGAAATAGCCGCGCTGGTGCGCGTGCACGAATACAGCCGCGGCGAAGCCTGGCAGCAGGTCGCCCGGCGCCTGGCGGAAAAACCGCGGGTGTTCGTCGCAGGCTTTCAGACCGAACGCGGCGTGGCCATGTGCATGAGCCACCTGCTGCAATACCTGCGCGACGGCGTGCAACTGGTCGACGGCAGCGCCGGACATTTCGCCGAGGTGCTGCTGGGGCGCCCGCAGGACTGTGCACTGGTGGTATTCGAGGCGCGCCGCTATTCCCGCCACGCCCTGCAGCTGTGCCACAAGGCCCGCGCGCTGGGCATCCCGGTGACCCTGGTCACCGACACCTTCTGTGACTGGGCCGATGCCAACGCCGACGAGGTGTTCCGCATCCCCACCGAATTCAACCTGTTCTGGGAATCCACCGCGACCATGCTGTCGTGGGTGCACCTGATGGTCAACGAGGTCTGCAAGAAGCTCGGACCGGATGTTGAAAGACGCTTGGAAGCAACTGCCGCTCTACATAACGAGTTCGTCGGCTACACCTCGTGGCCGGCGGGCAAACAACAATAGCAAGAGTGCAACTACCGAGGTGCGAGATGAAAGGAACCATGGCTGTGGTGGGTGCGTGCGCCCTGCTGCTGGCGGCCGGCGCCAGTGCCGAGACCCTGCGTTTTGCCACTGAAGGCGCTTACCCGCCGTTCAACTACGTCGATGCCGACAACAAATTGCACGGCTTCGACATCGACATCACCCATGCCTTGTGCGAGCAGATGAAAGTCGAGTGCACCCTGGTGGCCCAGGACTGGGAAGGCATCATCCCGGCGCTGATGGCGCGCAAGTACGACGCCGTGGTGGCCTCGATGATCGACACCGAGGAGCGCCGCCGCAAGATCGCCTTCACCGACCGCTACTACCGCACCCCGCTGACCGTGGCGGTCGCCAAGGACAGCAAGATCAGCGACGCGCAGACCGACTTCAAGGGCTACACCGTCGGTGCCCAGTCCGCCTCGACCCAGGCGATCTACGCCGAGGACGTGTACGGCAAGGCCGGCGCGGACGTGAAGCTGTACCCGACCCTGGACGAGGCCAATGCCGACCTCGCCGCCGGTCGCCTGGACGGGGTGATCGCCGACAAGTTCCCGTTGCACGAATGGCTGAACAAGAATGGCAAGGACTGCTGCAAGATCCTCGGCGACGTCGACGGCACCAAGGCCGACGCGGCGATTGCCGTGCGCAAGGATGACGATGCCCTGCGCGTGCGGCTGAACGAGGCCCTGGCGGCGATCGTGGCCAATGGCACGTACCAGAAGATCGCGAGCAAATACTTCGCCTTCGATATCTACCAGTAATCTCGTGGGAGCGGGCTTGCCCCGCGATGGCGTCCTGCGTCAACCAGGTGCTATCGCGGGGCAAGCCCGCTCCCACGGGGTCGTCTGTATCCCGGGGGTTACCCATGCTCGATCAACTTTCCCTGCTCTCCTTCGCCAGCGGCGGCTGGGGCCAGGCGCTCTTGGCCGGCGCTCTGGTGACCGTGTCGCTGGCCCTGGCCTGCCTGCCCATCGGCCTGCCGCTGGGCCTGCTGGTGGCGCTGGCCGCGCGCTCGCGCAAACGCCTGCCGCGGGCCTGGGCCACCACGTTCTCCACGGTGTTCCGCGGCCTGCCCGAATTGCTGACCCTGCTGATCATCTACTACGGCTGCCAGATCGCCGCGCAGAAGATCCTCGCCGCGCTGGGCTACCAGGGCGAGGTGCTGATCAACACCTTCCTCGCCGCGATGGCCGCCTTCAGCCTGGTGTTCGCCGCGTTTTCCAGCGAGATCTGGCTGATGGCCTTCAAGACCCTGCCCAAGGGCCAGCTGGAAGCCTGCGCGGCCTTGGGCCTTAGCAAGCGCACCGGATTCTTCAAGGTGGTGTTGCCGCAACTGACGCGCATCGCCCTGCCGGGCCTGTCGAACAACTGGCTGAGCCTGCTCAAGGACACCTCGCTGGTCTCGACCATCTCGCTGATCGACCTGATGCGCCAGACCAACCTAGCGGTCAGCGTGACCAAGGAGCCGATGCTGTTCTACGGCGTCGCCTGCCTGGTCTACCTGCTGTTCTCGGCGCTGTCGGGCAGGGTCTTCACCCTGCTGGAGCGGCGCAGCAACCGCCATTTGCAAGGAGCCCGCCCATGAGCCCGGAGCAACTGCTGGCCTACGTGCTCGATCCCGACCTGCTGGAGCGCTACGGCGCGCGCTTCGTCGATGGCCTGCTGGTCACCGCCAAGCTGGTGGCGATCTCCTTCACCCTCGGCGCGCTGCTGGGCATGCTCCTGGCCCTGGCGCGGATGTCGCAGCACCTCGTTCTGCGACGCCTGGCTGCGGGCTACGTGTATTTCTTTCGCGGCTCGCCGCTGCTGGCCCAGCTGTTTTTGCTGTACTACGGGCTCGGTTCGCTCAAGGGCTTCTGGCAGGACCTGGGGCTGTGGTGGTTCTTCCGCGAGGCCTGGTACTGCGCCCTGCTCGCCTTCACCCTCAACACCGCCGCGTACCAGGCCGAGATCTTCCGCGCCAGCCTGATGGCCGTCGCGCCGGGCCAGTACGAGGCGGCCAAGGCCCTCAACCTCAAGCGCTCGACCACCTTCTTCAAGGTGGTGCTGCCGCAGTCGCTGCTGGTGGCCATCGGCCCGTTGGGCAACGAGCTGATCATGATGATCAAGGCCAGCGCCATCGCCTCGCTGGTGACCATCTACGACCTGATGGGGGTGACCAAGCTGGCCTTCTCGCGCAGCTTCGACTTCCAGATCTACCTGTGGGCGGCGGTGCTCTACCTGCTGATCGTCGAGGTGGTCCGGCGCACCCTGAAACACCTGGAGGCCCGCCTGGGCCGCCACCTGAACTGATTGAAGGAACCTTTTCATGCATTGCCAGACCATCGTCCTGGGCGCCGGCATCGTCGGCGTCAGCACCGCCCTGCACCTGCAGGCCCGCGGACGCCAGGTGATCCTCGTCGACCGCGACGAACCGGGCAGCGGCACCAGCCATGGCAACGCCGGGCTGATCGAGCGCTCCAGCGTGATCCCCTACGCCTTCCCGCGCCAATGGAGCGCCTTGCTGCGCTACGGCCTGAACCGCCAGCCCGACGTGCGCTACAGCCTGACCCACCTGCCCAAGGCCGCGCCCTGGCTGCTCAGCTACTGGCGCCAGTCCGCCCCCGGCCGCCTGGCCAAGGCTGCCGCCGACATGCTGCCGCTGGTGCAGCGCAGCGTCGAGGAACACGATGCGCTGATCGAGGCCGCCGGCCTGCAAGGGCTGGTGCAGGCCAAGGGTTGGATCGAGGTGTACCGTGATGCCGCGCTGTTCGAACAGGCCAAGCGCGACCTGAAGGGCCTGGCCCGCTACGGCCTGCAATACGAGATCCTCGAACGCGAACAACTGCAGGCCCGCGAACAGCAACTCGACGGTGGCGTGATCGGCGGCATCCACTGGCTCGACCCGAAGACGGTGAGCAACCCCGGCGGCCTGACCCGTGGCTATGCGGCGCTGTTCGTCCAGCGCGGCGGGCAGTTCCTCCACGGCGATGCCCGCAGCCTGCGCCAGGTCGAGGACGGCTGGCAGCTGGACACACGTCGCGGCAGCGTGACCGCCGACGAAGTGGTGGCCTGCCTCGGTCCGCAGTCGGCCGACCTCTACGAGCGGCTGGGCTACCGCTTTCCGCTGGGCATCAAACGCGGCTACCACATGCACTACGCCACCCGCGATGGCGCCGAGCTGGGTCATTCGATCTGCGACACCCAGGGCGGTTACGTCCTGGCGCCGATGGCCCGTGGCGTGCGCCTGACCACCGGCATCGAGTTCGCGGCGAGCGACGACGCCGCCAACGAGATCCAGCTGCGCCGCTGCGAAACCCTGGCGCGCCGGCTGTTCCCGGCCCTGGGCGAGCGCCTGGACGACAAGCCGTGGCTGGGCCGCCGCCCCTGCCTGCCGGACATGCGCCCGGTGATCGGCCCGGCGCCCCTGCACAAGCACCTGTGGTTCAACTTCGGCCATGCCCACCACGGCCTGACCCTGGGCCCGGTCAGCGGCCGCCTGCTGGCCGAATTGATGACCGGCGAGCACCCCTTCACCGACCCTGCGCCCTACAGCGCCGCACGTTTCGACTGAACCTTGAGCGGGAGAACAACAAGATGACCGCCCCCCTGAGCCTTGCCAGCCTGCACCCTGCCCCCGATCCGCGCCCGGAGCTGATTCGCATCGAGGGCCTGAACAAGCACTACGGCGCCTTCCATGTGCTGCACGATATCGACCTGTCGGTGCGCGAGGGCGAGCGCATCGTGCTCTGCGGCCCGTCGGGTTCGGGCAAGTCGACGCTGATCCGCTGCATCAACCGCCTGGAAATCGCCCAGCAGGGCAGCATCCGCGTGGCCGGCACCGACCTCGCCAGCAAAGGCCGCCAGGCCGACCAGGTGCGCAGCGAGATCGGCATGGTGTTCCAGCACTTCAACCTGTTCCCGCACATGAGCGTGCTCGACAACTGCCTGCTGGCGCCGATGAGCGTGCGCGGCCTGTCGCGCCGGGAGGCCGAGGAACGGGCGCGCTTCTACTTGAGCAAGGTCGGCATCGAGAGCCAGGCGCACAAGTACCCCAGCCAGCTGTCCGGTGGCCAGCAGCAGCGGGTGGCGATCGCCCGGGCCCTATGCATGAAACCCAGGATCATGCTGTTCGACGAGCCGACCTCGGCGCTCGACCCGGAGATGGTGGCCGAGGTGCTGGATGTGCTGGTGCAGTTGGCCGGCACCGGCATGACCATGCTGTGCGTCACCCACGAGATGGGCTTCGCCCGGCAGGTGGCCGAGCGGGTGCTTTTCCTCGAGGGCGGGAAGATTATCGAGGACAGCCCACCCGAGGTGTTCTTCGGCCAGCCGCGCACGGCGCGGGCACAGGCGTTTCTCAAGCAGATCCTGCACTAGCATTCTCCAGTGAATGGCAAGTGACAGCCTGTACTGCCATTTTTCATTGACGCAGCCGCCCCAACGCCTCCAGTACATGTTCCGTCGCCCGCTCCACCTGCCCCTCGCGACAGGCGATCCCCAGTTGGCGCCACATCCCCGGTCGCAACGGCCGCCGGGCGATGCGCGGCGGCGACTGCTGCACCTCCCCTTCCTGCGGCAGCAAGGTGGCGCCGTAGCCCGCCGCCACCAGGCTCTTGATCGCATCGTTGTAGTTCAGCTCGATCCGCGGCTCGGGGTACAGCCCCGCCGCGGCAAACCACTCCGAGGTCACCCGCGACAACTGCGTGGAGCTGTCGTTGAGGATCAGCGCCCGGGCCGCGAGCCAGGCCGGCGTGACCCGGGCAGGCGGCTGCCAGTCGGCGGGAACATAGGCCATGATCGGGTCACGCCGCCACGGTGTGATCCTCACCCCTTTGCCCGCCACCTGCGGCAGCGCCACCAGGCCGATGTCCAGGGTGCCCTCGCGCAGTCGCGCCAGGGAGGCCTGTGAAGTGAGCACCTGAACCTGCACGTCGACTCCCGGATGGTCCACCCGCAGTGTTTCCAGGGCCTGGGGCAACAGGTGGGCGATGGCGCCAGTCGAAGCGCCCAGGCGCACCCGCCCGGTCAGGCCCTGCACCTGGCGGCGCACTTCGTCCAGGGCCTGGTCGGCGTCGGCCAGCAGGCGCCGGGCGCGGGTCAGCAAGGTCTCGCCAATGGCCGTGGGGCGCACCTGGCCGCGGGTGCGGGTGAGCAAGGGCGCACCAATGCGTGCCTCCAGCTCGGCCACGTGCAGGCTGATGGTCGGAGGCGCCAGGTTGAGCTGACGGGCGGCATCGGCAAAGGAGGCACGGTCGGCAATCACCACCAGGGTGCGCAGGCGGTCGAGGCTGATTTCTCGCATGGGGTCTCGGCACGGATGAAGTAATAGCGGCTGGCACATCTCAGGTAGGAGCGGCCTTGTGCCGCGAAAGGGCTGCACAGCAGCCCCGGCACTTTCGCGCCAAACGGGCAACCCTGGGGCTGCTTCGCAGCCCTTTCGCGGCACGAGGCCGCTCCTACAGGGGCATGCGATTTAGATTCAGGATTACTGAACATGGCAATCATGATATTCAAATTTTCTTTCGTCCAGCGAACGACGAGGATAACGCCATTCCTTCTCTTCACTGGAACACCGACATGCACCAGCCCCTCGTCTTCATCGACGGCGACCAAGGCACCACCGGCCTGCAGATCCATGCCCGCCTGCACGGCCGCCAGGACCTGCGCCTGCTCACCCTGCCCGAAGCCGAGCGCAAGGACCCGGCGCGGCGCAGCGAGGCGATCAACAGCGCCGATATCGCCGTGCTCTGCCTGCCCGACGACGCCGCCCGCGAGGCCGTGGCCACCCTGCACAACCCGGCGGTGCGGGTGATCGACGCAAGCTCCGCGCACCGCACCACGCCCGGCTGGATCTATGGCCTGCCGGAACTGAACGAACAACAGGCCGAACGCATTGCCCGGGCCACCCGGGTAAGCAACCCCGGCTGCTACCCCACCGGCGCGATCGCCCTGCTGCATCCGCTGGTCAAGGCAGGCTTGCTGCCGGCTGACTATCCGCTGAGCATCCATGCCATCTCAGGCTACTCCGGTGGCGGCCGGGCCGCCGTCGAGCGGCATGAGCAGCGCAGCGACGCCTACCTGCCGACACTCCAGCTATACGGCCTGGAGCTCGCCCACAAGCATGTGCCAGAGATCCAGCAGCATGCGGGGCTGAGCGCGCGGCCGGTGTTCGTGCCGGGTTACGGCGACTACCGCCAGGGCATCGTGCTGAGCATCCCGCTGCAACTGCGCCTGCTGCCCGGGGTCAGCGCCGAGCAGCTGCAAGCCTGCCTGGAGCGGCATTACCAGGGTGCCCGCCATGTGCAGGTGATGCCTCTGCACCAGCACGGCCCAGCTCAGGCGCTGGACCCGCAGGCGCTGAACGACAGCAACGACTTGCGCCTGGCCGTGTATGCCAACCCCGAGCATGGCCAGGTATTGCTGACTGCGGTGTTCGACAACCTGGGCAAGGGCGCCTCGGGCGCCGCGGTGCAGAACCTCGACCTCATGCTGGCCGGGCTGCGCTAGAATGATCACCCGCCTCGTTCCGGGGCGGGTGTTTCAATCCTGCCGGAGCCCGACCCGCGATGTTCATCCTCCGCCGCCTTGATGGCGTGCCGCCCGAATCCTTCCAGAACCAGATCCGCCAGCTGGTGATCGACCATGTCGGCCAGCTCAGCAGCGTCGCCATCAGCCCGGACAACCCACTCTACCCGCTGTACCAGTACGGTGTCGGCCTGGAGGTGCACCAGTACCTGATTGCCCTGGACGGCACCCGCGGCCTGGCCGTCGAGCTGACCCTGGCCCTGGATGCCGAGGCACCGGACCAGTTGCTCGGCTTCGCCCTGGTACTGCCGGCCCAGGACAACCCGCAGGCCTGCGCCCTGGCCTACCTTGCAGTGACGCCCAGCCACCGCCGTCAGGGCATCGCCCGTGGCCTGCTGGACGCAGTGCGTGAACGCTATGCCTGCGTCGAGCTGAGCACTTTCGCCCAGCAGGTGCCATGGTTCGAGAACATGGGCCTGCAGGTGGTCGCCTGTACCGGCCCACAGGTGTTGATGAGCAGTACCGGGCAGGCCAGCGGCGCGCTGATCGGGCGGCTGGACATCGCGCCGATCTACCAGACCGTCGAAGTCCGGCAGATCCACGCCTACCTGCTCAAGCAACAGGGTGAGGCGGCGATGATGGATGCCGAGCGCCTGCGCGACGAGCGGCTGGACGTCCTGACGGAACAGGCACGGGCGTGCGTCAGGGAACGCAAGACCGTACATTGAGGCGCCTCGCCTTCAGCCCTTGATGGCCTTCTCGATCGTGGCAATGTCGATCTTGCCCATCTGCAGCATCGCCTCGAACGCCCGCTTCGCCAGGGCGCGATCGGGGCTGGCCACCGCCTGGGTCAATACCCGCGGACTGATCTGCCAGGACAGCCCCCACCTGTCCTTGCACCAGCCGCACACGCTCTCGCTGCCACCGTTGCCGACGATGGCGTCCCAGTAGCGATCCGTTTCCTCCTGGCTGTCGGTCGCCACCTGGAACGAAAAGGCCTCGCTGTGGCTGAACGCCTGGCCGCCATTGAGACCGATGCACGGGATGCCCATCACGGTGAACTCCACCGTGATCACATCGCCCGCCTTGCCCGAGGGGTAGTCGGCGGGCGCCTTGTGCACGGCGGTCACCCGGCTGTCGGGGAAGGTGCTGGCGTAGAAGTTCGCCGCCACCTCGGCGTCGCTGTCGTACCACAGGCAAATGCTGTTCTTGGCGGTCATGATCGGACTCCTGGCGGGACTCGTTGCCCACGAGTCTAGCCGCCTGTCCTGGCATGCCAGGGCGGACCGATCAGCGGCTCAAGCCATCAGCCCTGGCAGGCGAACGCCTGGGCCAGCTCACGATCGCTCAGCGCGCTCACCGTATGCAGCTGGCGGTACTCGTCCAAGGCCTGCTCCAGCCGTGCGCCGCGCAGGCGCCCGTCGCTGGCGATGAACAGCAACGCATCGTCGCGGGCGGCCTGGTAGGTACGCGTCGGATGGCTGGTGGAGCCGCTCACCGCTGCGGTGGCGAGGCTCGAGCCGACGGTGAAGTGGTCGCTCGAGTTGCCCTTGCCGTCCATGGCCAAGGCCGGGCCGGCAAGCAGCAACATCGCCAGCAATGCTCGGCCGCGCAGGATCACGAGGCAACCCGTGCGGCTTGCGCGACGTCGGCGTGCCGCTGGCTGAAGGCCAGGTAATAGCCATTGCAATCACGCACGCCGAACTCCCGCGAACCATACTCCGTGTCGTGCAACGGCCAGGCGATATCCGCCAGCTCGCGAACTTGTGCGTAATAGCCGTCGACATCCTCGACCACCAGATAGAAGGTCCCGGCACACCCCGGCGGCAGCCGCCACAGGTCGTCCTCGGTGAACAGCAGGCGGCAGTCGTGCAACTGGACGGTAAGGGTCGATTGCGCGGTGTCGGCGACGGTAAATTGCAGCACATCGCGGTAATGACGGCGGGTGGCGTCAAGGTCGGTGCAGCGCAAAAGCGGGGCAACAGGCATGCGGACCCTCCTCGTCGGTGAACGGGTTGCGGCGGATCATCGCCGCAAACCTCAGCCCCTTCAAGGTCTTTGGCTCGTGGGTCATTGACTGCGTCGGGGCTACCAGGTGTCCTACGCAAATCTTGCAGCGGCTGTGAGATCGAGCGCCGCCCGCGCGGCGCATCGCGGGACAAGCCCGCTCCCACATTTGTTTCGGGCCTGTCTTTCCTGTGCCATCACCTGGTCCGCCTTGTTGGTACGACGCGGTTTTGGCGTGGTCGCTAACGCTGCTCCACATGACTCAAGGCATGCACCAAGGCAGGCGCCGGTACTTTCACAGGCATAATTGGCCCGAAACAAACTGTGGGAGCGGGCTTGTCCCGCGATGCGCCGCGCGGGCGGCGCTCGATCTTACAGACGCTGAAAGATTTGCGGCGAACAGTGCCTGGTCTCGAAACTGATGCGCCTGGCCAAGCATCGCGGCTGAACGCTCAAGTCGGCCAGGCAAGAGCCGATACCCCTCGTGCATCCGATCGGATGCACGATTGTGCAGTTACTCAAGGAAGATTCATGTTGCGCCACAACCTGCCAGCCCTGCTGGCTCTGTCGCTGTTGCTGTTGCTGTCACTCACCGGCTGCAATGGCCTGCCACGCTCGAACGCCACCGACTCAGCGCCGCTCGGTCCGATTCAACCGGATAGCGAAGCCCGCACGGCCTGGATCACACAGATCCTGGCCCAGGACCCACTGGCCAGCCAGGACCGACAGCCACCACCGCGCCAGAGCAACGCGCAGATCGTCGACGCATTGCGCCAGAAACGCGACCTGAAGTTGCCGGATGCCTACTGGGCGCAATGGCAACGCAATCTCGATACTTTCGATGCCGAAGCCTCCCGTCACAAGGAAGCACAGCGCGCCCGTTACATCGCCACCTTCAGCGACCAGCTCAAGCGCGTCGACGACACCACCCTGCAACGCCTGGCCATTGCGCCCGACACCCTGGACGCGGCTACCCGCGATGCCTGGAAGCAACGCCTGATCGAGCGCTACAGCCGCTATATCATCGACAGCGAAGTAGGCCGCGACATCCTCGACGCCCACCTGCGACGCATGGCGCTGATGGACCGGCAATTCGGCGTCTGCGACCTGGACAGTCATTGCTGGGACCGCACGCCCAGACCGTGAAATTTGACTCGCGACGGCGCAGGGCTCAAGGTCGGTGATCCCACCGACCTGGAGCCCGACATGCATTTCGACCTGATCCAGAGCTTGTGCCTGGCTGGCAAGCCCGATGTGCCCAATGACGACCGTATCGGCAACGCCGACTGCCACGCCTGGGTCATCGACGGCGCCACCGACCTCGGCGCCCCCGGCCTGCTCGGCGAGCGCGGCGGCGCGGCGTGGCTCTCGGCCACGGCCCAGCGCGCCTTCGCCACGGCCTCGGGGCCACTGCGACAGGTCTGCGAGACAGTTTTCGATACTATTGCCCAGGCCTACCGGCAGGATCGCCGGCGCGAGCCCCTGGCCACCTGGGAACTGCCGCGCGCCGCCTTTGCCGCAGTGGCCATCGAGGGTGAAGAACTGGTCTGCGCGCACCTGGCCGACTGCGTGGTGCTGCATCGCAGCGCGCAAGGCATCCGCTTCCTCACCCCCGAGCCCGATCGCGAGGTCGAGCAAGCCGAAGCCGCCGCACTCGGCCCCGGCACCGGCGCCCACGGCGTGCGCACCCCGGCGGTGCTGGCCGACCGCCGCAGCGCCCGCGAACGGCCCCGGGCCGTGCTCGGCGTCGATGCCGAGCTGTCCCGTGAGGGCACCTTCTACAGCCGAGCGCCAGTCGCCGTGGGTGACGATGTGCTGCTGATGAGCGATGGCTTCGCGGCGCTGTTCGATACCTACCGGGCCTATGACCCGGCAGGTTTCATCGAGCGCCTGCAAAGCCACGGCCTGGATGACCTGGCACGGACACTGCGCGGCATCGAGCACGACGATGCCGCATGCCTGCGCTACCCGCGGTTCAAGATGAGCGACGACGCCTCGGCGATCTGGTTGCGGGTGGGTTGACCCTTGTAGGAGCGGCCTTGTGCCGCGAAAGGGCTGCAAAGCAGCCCCGACTGTGAGGAGCGAGATGCTACGCCAACCGTTTATGCAGGAAATAACGGGTATGCCCAGGCGGAAAGTCGGCAAGCTCGCCGAACACCTCGAACCCCAGCTTGCGGTAGAAGTCCGGCGCCTGAAAACTGAAGGTATCCAGCCAGATTCCGCAACACCCCTTCTCCCTCGCCAGCGCCTCGGCCTGGGCCATCAGCTCGCGTCCGCTGCCCTGCCCGCGCATGCGCTCGGGCACCACCAGCAGCTCGACGAACAACCAACCCCCTCCGAGCCTGGCGTAGAGCCCGCCAACGACCTCATCATCGTCGGGATCGCGCAGCGTCCAGGCGACGGTGGCCGCGCCGGGCGAACCGATCACGCTGTCGTTGAAGGCGCGCAGGGGCTTGAGAATCGCATCGTGATGCAGGCCGGTGGCCTGGTCGGTGAAATCGATCGTGAGCGTCATGGCAGGTCGTCCGGTTGACCACGTAGGGAGGCGGCGCAAAGCACGCCGGATTAAATTTACTTCACGTTGCGCCCTTTAGATATAAGGCATTCGACAGCGGTTCGACCATACTCCAGAATGCAACGGTTTTTTGGGGGGAAACCCTTGCACAGCCAACGACATACCAACATTTAGTGAGCCTCAACGTGAAAACTTCCCTGTCCATCCTCAGCCTGCTGCTGTTGCTCACAGGTACCGCGACCCTACCGTCGACCGCTGCTGCACAACCCCCGGCCCAGGTCCAGCGTGACCCAAGCAAGCTGCACCTGGCCTCTGGCAGCGCCCTGTTGATCGACCTCAACACCAACAAGGAGCTGTATGCCAGCCACGCCGATCGCGTGCGCCCCATCGCCTCGGTCACCAAGCTGATGACCGCGATGGTCGTGCTCGACGCCAAGCTGCCCATGGACGAAATGCTCGGCATGACCATCGCCAACAACCCGGAGATGAAGGGCGTGTACTCGCGGGTACGCCTGGGCAGTGAGCTGAACCGTCGCGAGACGTTGCTGATCACCCTGATGTCGTCGGAAAACCGCGCGGCCAACACCCTGGCCAACCACTACCCCGGTGGCTATGGCGCCTTCATCAAGGCGATGAACGCCAAGGCCCGCAGCCTTGGCATGAGCCGCACCCGCTACGTCGAGCCGACCGGCCTGTCGACCCTGAACGTGTCCACCGCCCACGACCTCGCCAAGTTGTTGATGGCCTCGCGCAAGTATCCGCTGCTCAGCGAGCTGTCGACCACCCGCGAGAAGACCGTGGCGTTCCGCAAGCCCAACTACACCCTGGGCTTTCGCAACACCGACCACCTGGTGAACAAGAGCAACTGGGACATCGCCCTGACCAAGACCGGCTTCACCAACGAAGCGGGGCATTGCCTGGTGCTGCTGACGAAGATGGACAACCGTCCGGTGGCCATGGTGATTCTCGACGCCTACGGCAAGTACACCCACTTCGCCGATGCCAGCCGCATGCGCCAGTGGCTGGAGACCGGCAGCGCCAAGCCGGCGCCGGCGGTGGCCATGCAGTACAAGAGCGAGCGCCAGAGCCGCGCGCGCCTGGCGCAGGACTGACACACCGCTGAAACGACGACGCCCCGCATGATGCGGGGCGTCTTGCTTTACCGGTATGGGTCTCAGGCCTGGGTGGCGATCATGCCACCGGCGCTGCTGCCGCCAGTCTTGGTCAACGCTTCGAGCAACTGTTGCGTGGCGGCCAGGATCTGCCCGCTCAGGGTGGCGATGCTCGCCTGTTTGGCGGTGATCATGGCCAGCTTGGAGGTTTCGTCCATCTCTTGCTCGGCAATCATCGCCAGTTGCTTCTGCTCTTCGGCAAGCTGCTTCTGCAATTGCTTGATCATGTCGCGCAGCTGGGTAATGTGCCCCGGCTCGCCGCTGCCCTCACCGCCCTCGGCCTGCTTGGCCTCCTCGGCCTTGCCCGGGGTGGTTTCACCCGACAGGTCCACCGCGACGCTCGTCAACGGCTTTTCTTTCTTTTCTGCGGGCTGGGCGTTGGCCACACTGGTGATCACGCCCATCGTCGCACTGTTGATACCTACCATTCCCTAATCCTCCGTGGTGGGTCCTTTCAATACCAGCGCTATCGGCCGCGCCACGGCAGACTTGATGGCTTTACGCCGATAAATTTACCCCCTCGTCATTCGTCCACCACATACCCGAGCCATGCCCTGGCGCCCCTGGCGACCCGACAGGCCGACCCGATCAGCCCCGCAACGAGATGGCAATGACCAAGACCCGTTCCCGCAAAGCCTTGTACATCGGCCTGCCCCTGGCCCTGGTGGCCGCCCTGGGTGGCGCCGCCGGCTATTACTTCTGGAAGCAGGACAGCGGCTATCCCCGCGCCATCGTGCAGCAGGCCAATGAACTGCACGAACACATGCTCTCCTTCGACAGCCATGTCACCGTGCCGCTGGGCTACGGCAGCGACGGCTACGAGGCTGACAAGGACGGCCGTGGTCAGTTCGACCTGGCCAAGGCGGCCAAGGGCCGGTTGTCGGGCGCGGCGCTGACCGTCTTCGGCTGGCCCGAGCTGTGGAACGGCCCGAACGCACCGCACCGTCCGACCCCGGGCTTCGTCGACGAGGCCCGCAACCAGCAGGAAGTGCGCTACAAGATCATCAGCGGGATCGTGCGCGACTTCCCCAACCAGGTCGGCATCGCCTACACCCCCGAGGACTTTCGCCGCCTGAACGGCGAAGGCAAGTTCGCCATCTTCATCAGCATGCTCAACGCCTACCCGCTGGGCAACGACCTGTCGCAGCTTGACCTGTGGAGCAAGCGCGGCATGCGCATGTTCGGCTTCAGCTACACCGGCAACAACGCCTGGGCCGACTCCTCGCGCCCGCTGCCGTTCTTCAACGACACCCCCGACGCCTTCGGCGGCCTGTCGCCACTGGGCGAGCAGGCGGTCAAGCGGCTCAACGACCTGGGCGTGATCATCGACGTCTCACAGATGTCCACCCTGGCCCTGGAAGACGTGGCCCGCCTGAGTCGCGCCCCGTTCGTCGCCTCGCACTCGGCGCCGCGGGCGCTGGTGGACATCCCGCGCAACCTTTCCGACAAGGAGATGCAACTGATCAAGGACAGCGGCGGCGTGCTCCAGGTCGTGGCCTTCACCACCTACCTCAAGCCGCTGAGCAAGCCGACCCTGGAAAAACTCGAGGCCCTGCGCGCGCGCTTCGACCTGCAACCGCTGCAAGGCCTGACCAACGCGCTGATGCCAGGCGACCCGATCATCGCCATCTGGCCCGAGGCGCGCTTCGGCGAATACGCCAGCAGCCTTTACGCCATCGTCGACGAAGAGCCCCGTGCCGGCCTCAAGGAATACGTCGATGCCATCGACTACGCCGTGAAGAAGATGGGTATCGACCATGTCGGCATCAGCTCCGACTTCAACGATGGCGGCGGCGTCACCGGCTTCATGAACGTCGGCGAGATCCGTAACGTCACCGCCGAGCTGCTGACCCGCGGCTATTCCGAAACCGATATCGCCAAACTCTGGGCGGGCAACTTCCTGCGAGTGTGGGGGCAAGTGCAGAAAGCCGCCAACCCGGTGGCCCTGCTCGACAACAACCGGGAAACTCGCCATGACTGACCGGCGCGCCTTCCTCAAGCAGGCCGCCGCCCTGGCCGCCAGCCTGCCCTTGCTGCCCGGTGCCCTGGCCGCCGAACCGGCAGCCCCGACACTGCAAGGTCCGGGCAAATGGCGCCAACTGCGCCAACTGTTCCCCCTGGACCCCGATGTCGCGCACTTCGCCAACTTTCTGATTACCGCCCACCCGCGCCCGGTGCAGGAAGCGATCGACCGCCACCGCGCCACCCTCGACCGCAACCCGGCCCTGTGCATGGACTGGGAAAGCCAGTACGAATGGCAACGCGAGGACGAGGTCCGCGAATGGGCGGGCCGCTACCTGGATGTGCGTCCGCGCCAGGTTGCCCTGACCGGCAGCACCACCGAGGGCCTCGGCATGATCTACGGCGGCCTGCATGTGGCGCCGCACCAGGAAATCCTCACCACCGAGCACGAGCACTACTCGACCCACAATTGCCTGGCATTCCGCCAGCGCCAGCACGGCACCCAGGTGCGCAAGCTGCGCCTGTTCGACAAACCCGGCGAGGTCTCCACTGATCGGGTCCTGAGCCTGATCGACCGCAGCATCCGCCCCGAGACCCGGGTGCTGGGCATGACCTGGGTGCACTCGGGCAGCGGCGTCAAACTGCCGGTGGGCGCCATCGGCGAACTGGTGCGCCAGCACAATCGCAACCGCGACGAGGCTGATCGTATCCTCTACGTGGTCGATGGCGTGCATGGTTTCGGCGTGGAAAACGTGCGCTTCGCCGACTTCAACTGCGACTGGTTCATCGCCGGCACCCACAAATGGATGTTCGGCCCCCGGGGCACGGGGATCATCTGCTCGGCGTCGGAGCAGATGCAGCACCTGACGCCGACCTTCGCCACCTTCTCGCGCAACGAGGACTTCGGCACCATCATGACCCCGGGCGGTTACCACGCCTTCGAGCACCGCTGGGCGCTGGGCGAGGCCTTCAAGCTGCACCTTGCCCTGGGCAAGGCCGACGTCCAGGCGCGTATCCATCAGCTCAACGACTACCTCAAGGCACGCCTGGCCGAGCACCGCGCCATCGAGCTGGTGACCCCGGTCAGCCGTGAGTTCTCCGCCGGCTTCACCTTCCTGCGCATCAAGGACCGCGATCCCGATGCCGTGGCGGCCTACCTGAACGCCAACAAGGTCATGGTCGATGCCGTGGACCGCGACGTCGGGCCGGTGATCCGCTTTGCGCCCAGCCTGCTCAACGACGAGCAACAGATCGATCGGGCCATGGCGCTACTGCGCAAGCAGATCGGTTGAAACGCCTCCTGCTGTAATGGGGCCGCTCTGCGGCCCTTTCGCCGACAAGTCCAACTTCCCTTGCAGGCATGCCTGCAGACAGACACGGCCCGGACTGTGCCGTACGCCTGCTTGTCGGCGAAAAACCAACGTGCACGAGCGATCATTGCACCGGCGCAATGAGCCAACTGCATCGTTAAATATTATTGACCTAAACCCCCGCCAAACCCTTGCCAGCCAAGGCCTTGAACATCTCAATCCCCCGGAAACCGGCGCCTGGGCGCCCCGCCACTCGTTTGACATATCGAACGGCTCTGGCAAGCTAGGAGTCAGGCCCCGACCGACATCGCCTGCAAGGCGAGCCGGCAGTGCTCGGGGCTCCAGGCAGCACTGAAGGCCCCGGCCGTGCGCCTGCACAACAACGACAGGCATGACCTGTCTCAAGGTGACATATGTCCAACAGCAACATTGGCAACAAGCAACCCTCCCTGCGCAAACCCGTCGTCCTGATGACCATGGGCAGCCAAGAGCGCAAAGGCCATGACTATCAGGTCATGACCCACAAATACATCACCCCGCTGGTCGATTTCGCCGGTTGCGTCCCGGTCCTGGTGCCCACCTGCTGTGGCGTCGAAGACCTCGAGACCTACCTGGACATGGCCGACGGCGTCTACCTGACCGGTGCCGGCAGCAACATCGACCCGAGCCTCTACGGCCAGGAAAACCAGACCCCCGGCAAGGGCCAGGACAAAGACCGCGACCTGTTCGACATGCCACTGGTCAAGGCCGCGATCAAGCGCGGCCTGCCGATCTTCGGCATCTGCCGCGGCATGCAGGAAATCAACGTGGCCCTGGGCGGTGACATCTACCAGAAGGTCTACGCCGAGCCCGGCTTCAACGACCACCGGGAAAACCCGGAAGATCCGGTCGAAGTCCAGTACGCCGCGGTGCACAGCGTGAAGATCAAGCCAGGCAGCTGGCTGCGCGATACCCTGGGCACCGACGAGATCCGCGTCAATTCGCTGCACGGCCAGGGCCTGCGCAACCTGGGTGCCGGCATCGAGCCGATCGCCCATGCCGAAGACGGCCTGGTCGAGGCGATCCACGCCCCGAGCCTGTCGCCCTTCCTGTTCGCGGTGCAGTGGCACCCGGAGTGGCAGGCGGCGAAGAACCCCGACTCGATCAAGATGTTCCAGGCCTTCGGCGACGCCTGCCGCGCCCAGGTCCGCAAGTCCCAGGTCAAGCACCACCAGGCTGCCTGATCCACTGAAGCTTCGTTAGCTTTGATCGCGGGGCGGTGCAATACCGCCCCCGTTTCCCCGGTCACCCTCTGCTGGTCCCAGAACACTTCCCGTGGAAGCGGGCGGCGGGCTTGTGCCTGTCTCCGCGATCTTTTTTTCTCCTCCTCCACAAGTCATACGACAACACTCCTCTGCCAAATTCTCGGGTTTACGCGTTCCCCTGTAGGAGCGGCCTTATGCCGCGAAAGGGTCGCAACGCGGCCCCGGCGATCGTGGCTCAACGCCGAAATTCCGGGGCCGCTGTGCGGCCCTTTCGCGGCACAAGGCCGCTCCTACAGGGGTTGGCGCTGTCATGGCGGGATGGATTCAAAATTTCTACCGCGAGGGACTAGTCATGATTGTAGTTGTACGATAACTTACCTCTCACCTTGGTTCCCCCTCCTCCAAGCGCCACAGGATGCCTACAACAATGACCCCACAAGAACTGCAATCCATCCTCTCCCACGGCCTGCTGTCGTTCCCCGTCACCGACTTCGACGCCCACGGCGACTTCAACCCGGCCGGCTACGTAAAGCGCCTGGAATGGCTCGCCC
Organism: Pseudomonas sp. NMI760_13; assembly: GCF_021283245.1. Lineage (NCBI taxonomy): Bacteria > Pseudomonadati > Pseudomonadota > Gammaproteobacteria > Pseudomonadales > Pseudomonadaceae > Pseudomonas > Pseudomonas sp. NMI760_13. Next base: position 215,991 of record NZ_JAJSRC010000005.1, read on the forward strand.
CCTACGGCGCCAGCGCCCTGTTCGCCGCCGGCGGCACCGGCGAGTTCTTCTCCCTGGCCGCCAGCGAGTACAGCCAGGTGATCAAGACCGCCGTCGACACCTGCGCCACGTCGGTGCCGATCCTCGCCGGCGTCGGCGGCTCGACCCGCCAGGCCATCGAATACGCCAAAGAGGCCGAGCGCCTCGGCGCCAAAGGCCTGCTGCTGCTGCCCCACTACCTCACCGAAGCCAGCCAGGACGGCGTCGCCGCCCATGTCGAGGCGGTGTGCAAGGCGGTGAATATCGGCGTGGTGGTATACAACCGCAACGTCTGCCGGCTGAACGCCGACCTGCTGGAACGCCTGGCCGAGCGCTGCCCGAACCTGATCGGCTACAAGGACGGCCTGGGCGACATCGAGCTGATGGTGTCGATTCGTCGCCGCCTGGGTGATCGCTTCAGCTACCTGGGTGGCCTGCCTACCGCCGAGGTGTATGCTGCGGCGTACAAGGCCCTGGGCGTGCCGGTGTACTCCTCGGCGGTGTTCAACTTCGTGCCGAAGACGGCGATGGACTTCTACCACGCCATCGCCCGCGACGATCACGCCACCGTGGCCAGGCTGATCGACGACTTCTTCCTGCCGTACCTGGACATCCGCAACCGCAAGGCCGGTTACGCCGTGAGCATCGTCAAGGCCGGGGCGAAGATCGCCGGCTACGACGCCGGGCCCGTGCGCACGCCGCTGACCGACCTGACCGCGCAGGAGTACGAGATGCTCGCCGCGCTGATGGACAAGATGGGCCCGCAATAAGCGAACGCCCTGCGGCCTGCCGATGCCGCCGCCGGAGCAGGGCCACCCTGCTCCGGCCCACAACCGATCCCCGTATAAAAATAACGAGTGGGAGTAACCAGCATGCAAGCGACGAAAAAGACGCATGTGCGCTACCTGATCCTGTTGATGCTGTTCCTGGTGACCACCATCAACTACGCCGACCGCGCCACCATCGCCATCGCCGGCTCCAGCCTGCAGAAGGACCTGGGCATCGACGCGGTCACCCTCGGCTACATCTTCTCCGCCTTCGGCTGGGCCTACGTGGCCGGGCAGATCCCCGGCGGCTGGCTGCTTGACCGCTTCGGCTCGAAGAACGTCTACGCCTTCAGCATCTTCACCTGGTCGTTGTTTACCCTGCTGCAGGGCTTCGTCGGCGGCCTGCCGGTGGCCTGGGCGGTCGTCACCCTGTTCACCCTGCGTTTTCTGGTCGGCTTCGCCGAAGCGCCGTCGTTCCCCGGCAACGCCCGGATCGTCGCGGCCTGGTTCCCGACGCAAGAGCGCGGCACCGCCTCGGCGATCTTCAACTCGGCGCAGTACTTCGCCACCGCGCTGTTCGCGCCGATCATGGGCTGGATCGTCTTCACCTTCGGCTGGGAACATGTGTTCGTGGTGATGGGCGCGCTGGGCATCGTGTTCTCGGCGGTGTGGCTCAAGACCATCTACAACCCGCGCCAGCACCCGCGCATCAGCGCCGCCGAGCTCGAGCACATCGAACACAACGGCGGCCTGGTGGACATGGACCAGAAACGCGGCAACGACGGCCCGAAATGGGGCTATATCAAGCAACTGCTGACCAGCCGCATGCTGCTGGGCGTCTACCTGGGCCAGTACTGCATCAACGCCATCACCTACTTCTTCCTCACCTGGTTCCCGGTGTACCTGGTGCAGGAACGCGGCATGACCATCCTCAAGGCCGGCTTCATCGCCTCGTTGCCGGCAGTGTGCGGCTTCATCGGCGGCGTGCTTGGCGGCGTGCTGTCGGACTGGTTGCTGCGCCGCGGCAACTCGCTGACCTTCTCGCGCAAGCTGCCGATCGTCTGCGGCCTGCTGCTGTCGACCACCATGGTCTTCTGCAACTACGTCGAGGCCGAATGGATGGTGGTCGGTTTCATGACCCTGGCGTTCTTCGGCAAGGGCATCGGCGCGCTGGGCTGGGCGGTGGTCGCCGACACCTCGCCCAAGCAGATCGCCGGGCTGTCGGGCGGGCTGTTCAACACCTTCGGCAACATCGCCTCGATCACCACGCCGATCGTCATCGGCTACATCATCAGCGCCACCGGCTCGTTCAAGTGGGCCCTGGTGTACGTGGGCGCCAACGCCCTGGTGGCAGTGTTCAGCTACCTGGTGATCGTCGGTCCGATCAAGCGCATCGAGCTCAAGGACGACCCGAAGCAGGAAGCAGCACCCACCGCTGAACTCGCCACTTCGCGCCATTGAGTGAAACACGCCTGCGCCCTGCCCGGGCGCAGGCTGGCGTACAAGAAGCCTGAAAGAAACGACAAGAAGGGCCTGACCATGCAGTTGATCGAACATTCCGAGTCGCCCCGCTACGTGCGCCTGCATCCTGACGACAATGTCGTGGTGGTGGTCAACGACGGCGGCCTGGGCGAAGGCGCGCGCTTCGCCGACGGCCTGACCCTGGTCGAGGGCGTGCCGCAGAGCCACAAGGTCGCCACTGTGGATATCCGCCGGGGCGAGGCGGTGCGCCGCTACGGCCAGGTCATCGGCCATGCCCTGGAAGACCTGCGCCAGGGCAGTTGGGTCAAGGAAGATCAACTGGCGATGCCGGCCGCCCCCGAGCTCGACAGCCTGCCGCGCTGCGACGCCGTGCCCGCCGCCCAGGCGCCCCTCGAAGGCTTCACCTTCGAGGGCTATCGCAATGCCGACGGCACCGTCGGCACCCGCAACATCCTCGGCATCACCACCACCGTGCAGTGCGTGACCGGCGTGCTCGACCACGCGGTCAAGCGCATCCGCGGCGAACTGCTGCCCAAATACCCCAACGTGGATGATGTGGTCGCCCTCACCCACAGCTACGGCTGCGGCGTGGCGATCAACGCCCGCGATGCCTACATCCCGATCCGCACCGTGCGCAACCTGGCGCGCAACCCCAACCTGGGCGGCGAGGCGCTGGTCATCAGCCTGGGCTGCGAAAAACTCCAGGCCGGCCAGGTGATGCACGAGGACGACCCTTCCGTGGATCTCAGCGAGCCCTGGCTATACCGCCTGCAGGACGCCTCGCTGGGCTTCGTCGAGATGATCGAGCAGATCATGGCCCTGGCCGAAACCCGCCTGCGCAAGCTTGACCAGCGCCGCCGCGAAACCGTGCCGGCCAGCGAGCTGATCCTGGGCATGCAATGCGGCGGCAGCGACGCCTTTTCCGGCATCACCGCCAACCCCGCCCTGGGCCATGCCGCCGACCTGCTGGTGCGCGCCGGAGCCACCGTGCTGTTCTCGGAAGTCACCGAGGTGCGCGACGCCATCTACATGCTCACCTCCCGCGCCGAAACGCCGGAAGTCGCCGAGGCGCTGGTGCGCGAGATGGACTGGTACGACCGCTACCTGCAACAGGGCGCGGCGGATCGCAGCGCCAACACCACGCCAGGCAACAAGAAAGGTGGCTTGTCCAACATCGTCGAGAAATCCCTGGGCTCGATCGTCAAGTCCGGCAGCGGCGCCATCCAGGGCGTGCTCGGCCCGGGCGAACGGGTCACGCACAAGGGCCTGATCTTCTGCGCCACCCCGGCCAGCGACTTCGTCTGCGGCACCCTGCAGCTGGCCGCCGGGATGAACCTGCATGTGTTCACCACCGGTCGCGGCACGCCTTACGGCCTGGCCATGGCACCGGTGGTCAAGGTATGCACCCGCAGCGAACTGGCCCAGCGCTGGCCGGACCTGATCGACATCGACGCCGGGCGCATCGCCAGTGGCCGGGCGAGCATCGAGGAGCTTGGTTGGGAGCTGTTCCACTACTACCTCGACGTGGCCAGCGGTCGCAAGCGCACCTGGGCCGAGCAGCATGGCTTGCACAACGACATCACCCTGTTCAATCCGGCACCTATTACCTGATGAATATTGGGGCTGCTGCGCAGCCCTTTCGCGGCACAAGGCCGCTCCTACAGTAGATCGCATCCCCCTTGTAGGAGCGGCCTTGTGCCGCGAAAGGGGCGCAAAGCGCCCCCCAACGTCCCCCGACAGGAGCACCCCATGCCCAATATCCTCGGCCACAACTTCATCGCCGGCCAACGCAGTGCCGTCGGCCCGCAACGCCTGCAAAGCCTGGACGCCACCACCGGCGAGGCACTGCCCTACAGCTTTGCCCAGGCCACCGAGGGCGAAGTCGACCGCGCCACCCAAGCCGCCGCCGTCGCCTTCGGCGAATTCCGCCAGCTGCCCCCGGCACGCCGCGCCGAATTCCTCGACGCCATCGCCGCCGAACTGGACGAACTCGATGACAGCTTCGTGGCCATCGTCTGCCGTGAAACAGCCCTGCCCGCCGCGCGTATCCAGGGCGAACGCGGCCGCACCAGCGGGCAGATGCGCCTGTTCGCCCAGGTACTGCGCCGTGGCGACTTCCTCGGTGCGCGCATCGACCTGGCGCTGCCCGAGCGCCAGCCGCTGCCACGGGTGGACATCCGCCAGATGCGTATCGGCGTCGGCCCGGTAGCGGTATTTGGCGCCAGCAATTTCCCGCTGGCCTTCTCCACCGCCGGCGGCGACACCGCCGCAGCCCTGGCCGCCGGTTGCCCGGTGGTGTTCAAGGCCCACAGTGGCCACATGGCCACCGCCGACCTGGTGGCCTGCGCCATCCTGCGCGCCGCCGAACGCACCGGCATGCCCAAGGGCGTGTTCAACATGGTGTTCGGTGGCGGTGTCGGTGAGTGGCTGGTCAAGCACCCGGCCATCCAGGCGGTCGGCTTCACCGGCTCGCTCAAGGGCGGCGACGCTTTGTGCCGCATGGCTGCCGAGCGGGCGCAACCGATCCCGGTGTTCGCCGAGATGTCCAGCATCAACCCGGTGATCATCCTGCCGGGCGCGCTGGCCAAGCGCGGCGAAGCCATCGCCCGTGAGCTGGCCGGCTCCGTGTGCCTGGGCGCCGGGCAGTTCTGCACCAACCCGGGGATGCTGATCGGCCTGCAGTCGCCTGGCTTCAGCCAGTTGCTGAATGACCTGGGCCGGCATCTGGAGCAACAGGCTGGCCAGACCCTGCTCAACGCCGGCGGCCTGCGCAGCTATGTCGCCGGCCTGGAACACTTGCACGCCCATGCCGGCATCCAGCACCTGGCCGGTCAGGCGCAACAGGGCGACCAGGCCCGTGCCCAGCTGTTCAAGGCCGACGCCCGTCTGCTGCTGGAGTCCGACCCGCTGCTGCAGGAAGAAGTGTTCGGCCCGGCCACGGTGGCCGTCGAAGTCAGCGACCGCGAGCAACTGCGCGCCGCCCTGCTCGGTCTGCGCGGCCAGCTGACCGCCACGCTGATCGGCGAGCCGGAAGACTTCGAGGCGTTTGCCTGGCTGGTGCCGCTGCTGGAGGAGAAGGTCGGGCGGATCCTGGTCAATGGCTACCCGACCGGGGTCGAGGTGTGCGACGCCATGGTCCATGGCGGACCTTACCCGGCGACCTCGGATGCCCGCGGCACTTCGGTCGGCACCCTGGCCATCGATCGGTTCCTGCGCCCGGTGTGCTACCAGAACTACCCGCAGGCGCTGCTGCCGGAGGCATTGCGCGATGGTAACCCGCTGGGGCTGCGGCGATTGGTGAATGGGCAGTGGAGTGACGGGGCGGTCTGAGAGCCCTGGGCTCTTTTAGGGTGCCTGCGTCGGCCTCTTCGCGGGTAAACCCGCTCCCACAGGGATCAGCGTTTGCCAGCGCGCTGTGAAGAACCTGTGGGAGCGAGTTTACCCGCGAAGGGACCAGTACAGATCAAATGCCTTGCGCCTCGGCCTCTTCATGGGCCTGGCGCAGGCGCTCGCGGCTGTTGCTCAGGTGCATGCGCATGGCCATCTTCGCGCCTTCGCTGTCGCGTCGGGCGATGGCCTCGTAGATCGCCTCGTGCTCATGCATCAGCCGGCTCATGTAGTGCGCCTGGTCGTCATGGGCCAGGCGCGCCGAATTGAGCCGGGTGCGCGGGATGATGCTGGTACCCAGGTGGTTGATGATGTCGGCGAAATAGTGATTGCCGCTGGCCTGGGCAATGCGCAGGTGGAACTGGAAATCCGCCGACACCGCATCCGAGGCGTGGGCCGCGCCCTCGTTGAGCTCGTCCAGCGCCGCGCGCATGCCGGCCAGTTCCTCATCGCCGCGACGCTGGGCGGCAAGGCCCGCGGCTTCGATCTCCAGGGCGATGCGCAACTCCAGCACCGCCAGCACTTCGCGCAAGGTGACGATGGTCGCCGGGTCGATCCGAAAGCCACCAGTGCTCGGCGCGTCCAGCACGAAAGTGCCGATGCCGTGGCGGGTCTCGACCTGGCCGGCGGCCTGCAGCCGCGAGATGGCCTCGCGCACCACGGTGCGGCTGACCCCCTCCTCGACCATGATCTGCGACTCGGTGGGCAGCTTGTCGCCGCGCTTGAGCTGGCCGCTGCGGATGCGTTCGGTCAGCACCGTGACCAGTTCCTGGGCCAGACTGCGCGGCTTGCGCCGGGTCCGTGCCTGTACCTGCTGCTCTGTCATGCCCTGTATGTCTGGTTGTGAAAGACAGGCGTGATGATAGCGCAAGCAGTTGTACGATCACATACGTCCAGCGGGGTTTTCATCTGCCCTGGCGTGCCGCCGACGGCGGCTGGCCCATGACTCGCCGGTACAGGCTGGAAAACGCGCTGGGGCTTTCATAGCCCAGGTCCAGGGCGATGGTGGTCACCGCCTCGCCGGTCGCCAGCCGTGTCACCGCGGCCATCAGGCATGCCTGCTGGCGCCACTGGCCGAACGACAGCCCGGTCTGCTCGCGAAAGCGCCGGCTGAAGGTACGCGGGCTCCAGTTGAGCTGCCCTGCCCAGGTGTCGCCACGGGTGTGGACCGACGGCTGCGCCAGGAACGCCTGGCACAGGGCCGCCAGACGCGGCTCGGCCGGCAGCGGCGCGAACAGCGGCAGACGCTCGGCCTGGCCCAGCTCATGCAGCACGAGCCGCAGCAGCAGGCCATCGCGCCCCGCCTCGTCATGCAGGGCCGGCACCTCGGCGCTGGCCAGCAACAGCTGGTGCAGCAGCGGCCCGACCCGTAGTGCCTCGCACACGCCACCCGGCCTGGGCAGCGCGGTCGGTTCGATGTACAGGCTGCGGGTACTCACGCCACGCATGCGCACCTGGTGCGGCTTGCCGGGCGGAATCCATACTCCGCTGCCGGGCGGGATGACCCAGGCGCCGTCGTCGGTCAGCACCTCCATCAGCCCGCTCATGCCATACAGGAACTGCGCCCGGCGATGGACATGCCTGGGCAGCAAGGTATCGGGCGAATAGTCGGTGGCGATGGCCAGCACCGCACGGGGGGTGGCATCGACCTCGGACAGGGGAACATTGCGCATGAAAGGAGGCTCTGGCCGAAACACGACGATTATTGGCCAGGTTGCGCAAGCCAGCCAAGAGGCATACCCCTACCCTGACCGCCTCAACCCTGGCCCGAGGCCCACACCATGCTCTATCCCCTGCTTGGCCTGTTCGGCCTGTGCGCCGGCGTCACCACCTTGCTGTTTGGCTTCGGCGGCGGGTTCTTCGCCGTGCCGCTGTTCTATGCCCTGCTGCTGGCCAGCCATGGCGCGGGGACCGCCATGGCCCAGCACGCCATGCAGATCGCCGTGGCCACCTCGGCCACGGTGATGATCTTCAGCAGCGCGCTGGCCACCTGGCGCCATCACCGCGCGGGCAGCCTGCGCTGGGACCTGGTGCGACCACTGGCGCCGGCCATCGCCCTCGGCGCGCTGCTCGGGGCCTGGGCGGCGCTGTACCTGGCCAGCGCCTGGCTGCGCTGGCTGTTCATCGCCTACCTGGCGCTGAGCCTGATGGACGCCTGGCTGCGCCCGGGCTTCGTCCGCGCTGGCGAACATCGCCTGGCGCCCCTGGGCAGTACCGGCGCCAGCCTGGTCGGCGTGCCCATCGGCGCCCTGGCAGCGTTGCTCGGGGTGGGAGGCAGCGTGATGACCGTGCCACTGATGCGCCGCCGCGGCGCCAGCATGCGCACCGCCACGGCCATGGCCAACCCGCTGTCGCTGCCCATGGCCCTGGCGGCCACGCTGGTCTATGCGCTGCTGCCGGCTGGCCAGCTCGACCTTGGCCCGGGCCTGCTGGGCTTCATCGACCTGCGCGCGGCCCTGGTGATGACCGTCGGCGCCTGGCTCGGCATGCACCTGGCCGCGCCACTGCTCGGGCGCATCCCCGACAGCGTGCATGCCCGGGCCTACCTGGCGCTGCTGGCCTGCGTGCTGCTGGTGATGCTGGTCAACGGCCGCTAAGGCTGGCGAATGGCCACGGCGACGCGGTAGGCTGCGTCCTGCACTCACCAAGGAAGGCACTGCATGAAGACGTTCGATCGCCTGCTGCTCGCCAGCGGCCTGCTCATCCCCCTCTGGCTGCTGCTGGGCGTCACCCTGACGGCGCTGGCCTACCCCGGCTACGACCACCTGCAACAAGCCATGAGCCAGCTCGGCGCGGTCGGCGCCCCCACCCACGGGCTGTCGCCCTGGGCCAACAATTTCCCGCTGGCCCTGTTGTTCGCACTGTTCGCCTGGGGCCTGGCGCGGCGCTGGCGGCGCTCGAAGCTGGCACGGCTGAGCGCCCTGCTGGTGCTGTTGCATGGCCTGGGCAGCCTGGTGACCGGCGGGTTTGCCTGTGACCAGGGCTGCGCGCCGCTGGAGCCATCGTTCTCGCAACAGATGCACAACCTCGGCGGCCTGCTGATGTTCCTTTCGCTGACGCTCGCCAGCGTGTTGTGGATCGGCCTGGGCATGCACCTTGCCCGATCCCCGGGGCTGGCCTGGGGGTCGCTGCTGAGCGCTGTACTGGCGGTGGTTACCGTAGTGTTGATGACCCAGGCCGTGCACAGCGGTGAACTGTTCGGTCTCTACCAGCGCCTGAACTACGGCGTCGGCGTGCTGTGGATCGCGGCCCTGGCCCTGCAGTCGCTGCGCAGGCGCCAGCACGGTGGCCTGCAAATGGCCATCGCCTGACGGCAAACTGCTGGCCCCCAGGCGTCGGAAGCAAAGGCAAACTTTGTTTTCCTTCAGATGCTTAGGACAGCAACATGCGAGTGATTCTAGCAACCGTGGCCGGCTGCCTGCTGGCCACCGCCGCCTTCGGCGCCCAGGCCCGGGCACTGAGCCAGAACGATCGCCAGGTGTGCGGCTGGGGCGCGCAGATCGCCGCCGAGGCGCAGCAGGCCAAGCTTTCCGGCGTCACCCTGTACGCCACGCGCAAGAAGCTCCAGGCGCGCAAGTTCGCCAAGCCGTGGATGCGCATGACGGCCTTCGGCATCACCGAGCAGACCTACAACAGCCGGTCTCGGCTGAAGCCGGCGGCGATCAAGCAGACGTATTACGAGCAGTGCGTACAACACGCGATAGCGAAAAGATAAATTATTTATATTCAATAGCTTATTAACTATATGTAATGTCATGCATCACTATGAGTTGTCATGATTTTCACCCCTCTCAGGCTGCACGGCAGCTTTGTCGCCGGGGGCAAATGACTCGGTAATCGGATGGCAGGGTCTACGCTGAAGGGTTCACGACAACGAGATCCCTGCCCATGCCCTTGCGATTCTGCTCATTGGCCCTTGCCCTGGCCTGTGCCACCGCCCAGGCCGCCGACCCGACGCCCCAGGAACTGTTCAGCCAGGCCCAGGCCGAACAGCCTCATTACCTGGAGACCCTCAAGACCCTGGTGGCAGTGGACACCGGCACCGGCACCGAACCCGGTCTGAAACAGGTCGGCAGCGAACTGGTGAAACGCCTCGAGGCCCTCGGTGCCAAGGTCAGCACCCAGCCGGCCACGCCCTCGGTGGGCGACAATATCGTCGGCACCCTCAAGGGCAGCGGCGACAAGGACTTCCTGCTGATGGTCCACTACGACACGGTGTTCGGCCCCGGCACCGTGGCCAAGCGCCCGTTCCGGATCGATGGGGAACGCGCCTACGGCCCCGGCGTGGCCGACGCCAAGGGCGGCGTGGCGATGATCCTGCATGCGCTGAAACTGCTACAGGACCAGCAGTACAAGGGCTACCGCACCCTCACCGTGCTGTTCAACCCGGACGAGGAGATGGGCTCGGCCGGCTCGCGGCAACTGATCGCCGAGCTGGCACGCAAGCACGATTTCGTCTTCTCCTACGAGCCGCCGGACAAGGACGCGGTCACCGTCGCCACCAACGGCATCAACCGCCTCAAGCTCGAGGTCAAGGGCCGCGCCTCCCACGCCGGCTCCGCCCCGGAAGCCGGGCGCAACGCGCTGGTGGAGCTGGCGCACCAGTTGCTGCAGTTGAACGACCTCGGCGACAAGGGCAAGGGCACCACCGTCAACTGGACCCTGGCCAAGGCCGGGGAAAAGGCCAATATCATTCCCGCCCAGGCCAGCGCCGAGGCCGACATGCGCTACTCCGACCTGAGCGAGACCGAGCGGGTGCAGGAAGACGCCCTGCGGATCATCAAGAAACAGCTTGTAGCCGATACCCAGGCCGAGCTGGTCGTGGAAAAAGGCCGCCCGCCGCTGGCCAGGAACGACGCCTCCACGGAGCTTGCGCAAACGGCGCGGCAGCTCTACAGCAAGATCGACCGGCAGTTGCAGCCGATCGCCATGCGCTTCGGCACCGACGCCGGCTACGCCTACGTGCCCGACAGCGACAAGCCGGCGGTGCTGGAAACGCTGGGTGTGGTCGGCGCCGGCCTGCATGGCGACGACGAGTACATGGAGATCGCCAGCGTGGCGCCACGCTTGTACCTGACGGTGGCGATGATCCGGCACCTGGCGCAGTAAGCCTGCATGAGCATCCTTTACGACGAACGTGTCGATGGACCGTTACCGGCCGTGGACAAGCCGGCACTGCTGGCCGCCCTGCGCGAGGCCCTCCCCGATCTGCAGATCCTGCACCGCAGCGAAGACCTCAAGCCCTACGAGTGCGACGGCCTCTCGGCCTACCGTTCGTTGCCGCTGCTGGTGGCGCTGCCCGAGCGCCTGGAGCAGGTGCAGGCGTTAATGCGGCTCTGCCACCAGCGCGGCGTGCCGGTGGTGGCGCGCGGCGCCGGCACCGGCCTGTCCGGCGGCGCCCTGCCGTTGAGCCAGGGCATCCTGCTGGTGATGGCGCGCTTCAACCGCATCCTCGAAGTCAACCCGCAGGGCCGCTTCGCGCGGGTCCAGCCTGGCGTGCGCAACCTGGCGATCTCCCAGGCGGCGGCGCCCCATGGGCTGTACTACGCGCCCGATCCTTCCTCGCAGATCGCCTGCTCGATCGGCGGCAATGTCGCCGAAAATGCCGGTGGCGTGCATTGCCTGAAATACGGCCTGACCGTGCACAACCTGCTCAAGGTGGAGATCCTCACCGTCGAAGGCGAACGCCTGGTACTGGGCAGCGACGCCCTGGACAGCCCCGGTTTCGACCTGCTGGCGTTGTTTACCGGCTCCGAGGGCATGCTCGGCATCGTCACCGAGGTCACCGTCAAGCTGCTGCCCAGGCCGCAGGTGGCGCGAGTGCTGCTGGCCAGTTTCGACAGCGTCGAGGGCGCCGGGGGCGCGGTGGCCGAGATCATCGGCGCCGGGATCATCCCGGCTGGGCTCGAGATGATGGACAACCTGGCGATTCGCGCCGCCGAGGACTTCATCCATGCCGGCTACCCGCTGGACGCGGCGGCGATCCTGCTGTGCGAGCTCGACGGCGTCGAGGCCGACGTGCAGGACGACTGCGCCCGGGTCGATGCCGTGCTGCGCAAGGCCGGCGCCCGCGAGGTGCGCCTGGCCTGCGACGAAGCCGAGCGCGTGCGCTTCTGGGCCGGGCGCAAGAATGCCTTCCCGGCGGTGGGGCGCATTTCCCCGGACTACTACTGCATGGATGGCACCATCCCGCGCCGCGAGCTGCCGCGGGTGCTCAAGGGCATCAGCGCGCTTTCCCGGCAGTACGGCCTGCGGGTGGCCAATGTGTTCCATGCCGGCGACGGCAACCTGCACCCGCTGATCCTGTTCGATGCCAACCTGCCCGGCGAACTGGAACGTGCCGAGGCCATCGGCGGCCAGATCCTCGAACTGTGCGTGGCCGTCGGCGGCAGCATCACTGGCGAACACGGCGTAGGACGGGAGAAGATCAACCAGATGTGCGCGCAGTTCAACAGCGACGAGATCACCCTGTTCCACGCGGTCAAGGCCGCCTTCGACCCACGGGGCCTGCTCAACCCGGGCAAGAACATCCCCACCCTGCAGCGCTGCGCCGAGTTCGGCGCGCTGCATGTACACCACGGGCAACTGCCCTTCCCCGACCTGGAGCGTTTCTGATGGACAGGGACCTCGGCCAGGACCTGCTGGAGCAGGTCAACCAGGCGCTGAACCGGCGCACCCCGCTGCGCATCCAGGGCGGCAACAGCAAGGCCATGCTCGGTCGCCCGGTGACCGGGCAGGTCATCGACACCCGTGGCCACCGCGGCATCGTCGGCTACGACCCCACCGAGCTGGTGCTCACCGCCCGCGCCGGCACGCCCCTGCGGGAGGTCGAGGCGACGCTGCACGAGGCCGGGCAGATGCTGGCCTGCGAGCCACCGCACCTGGGCCCCGAGGCGACGCTGGGCGGCATGGTCGCGGCCGGGCTGTCGGGGCCACGCCGGCCCTGGGCCGGGTCGGTGCGTGACTATGTCCTCGGCACCCGGCTGATCACCGGCCACGGCAAGCTCCTGCGCTTTGGTGGTGAGGTGATGAAGAATGTCGCCGGCTACGACGTGTCGCGGCTGATGGCGGGCAGCTTCGGCTGCCTGGGGCTGCTCACCGAAGTGTCACTCAAGGTGCTGCCGCAACCGCGCCAATGCCTGGGCCTGCGCCTGGAGATGAGCACGCAGCAGGCACTCGCCGCACTCGCCGAATGGGGCCGACAAGCGCTGCCAGTCAGCGCCGCCTGCCATGACGGCGAGGCGCTGCATCTGCGCCTGGAGGGCGGCGAAGGTTCGGTGCGCTCGGCCCGTGAGCGCCTGGGTGGTGAAGCGTTCGACACAGGCTTCTGGCAAGACCTGCGCGAGCAGCGCCTGGCGTTCTTCACCGCACCCGCAACGCTGTGGCGGCTGTCCCTGCCCATGGCCTGCGGTGCACTCGAACTGCCGGGACAGCAGTTGATCGACTGGGGTGGCGCCCAGCGCTGGCTCAAGTCCGACGCCCCGACGTCCGTCATCCGGGCATTGGCGGCCGAGGCCGGCGGTCATGCCACCGCCTACGCGCCCGGCGACGACAGCAGTGCCCCACTCGATCCGCTGACGCTGCGCTATCACCAGGCGCTGAAACGCCAACTCGATCCCCAGGGTGTGTTCAACCCTGGCCGCCTATACGCGCACTTGTGAGGCCATGGCATGCAAACCCACCTGAGTGAGTCCACCCGCCAGCTGCCCCGCGCCGACGAGGCCGAACGTATCCTGCGTTCCTGCGTGCACTGCGGGTTCTGCACTGCCACCTGCCCCACCTACCAGTTGCTCGGCGATGAGCTGGACGGGCCTCGCGGGCGCATCTACCTGATCAAGCAGGTGCTCGAAGGCGAACCGGCGGGCACCAGCACCCAGGCGCACCTGGACCGCTGCCTGAGCTGCCGCAACTGTGAGACCACCTGCCCGTCGGGGGTGGAATACCACAACCTGCTCGACATCGGCCGCGCCGTGGTCGATCGGCAGGTCCCCCGGCCGCCGGGGCAACGCCTGCTGCGCGCGGGCCTTCGCGCCGTGGTGCCGAGGCCGGGCGCATTCAAGGCGCTTGTGCGCGCCGGGCAGGCCCTGTATCCCCTGCTCCCGGCCAGCCTCAAGGACAAGCTGCCGGCGCAGGTCGTCACCCCGGGCCAACGTCCGATGCCGCGCCACACCCGTCGCGTGCTGCTGCTCGAAGGCTGCGTGCAGCAGGCCCTTTCACCCAACACCAATGCCGCCGCCACTCGCCTGCTCGACCGGCTAGGCATCAGCGTCGAGCCGATCCACCAGGCCGGTTGCTGCGGCGCCGTGGACTATCACCTGGATGCCCAGGCACGAGGCCTCGACCGCGCCCGACGCAATATCGACGCCTGGTGGCCGGCCATCGAGGCCGGCGCCGAGGCCATCGTGCAAACCGCCAGCGGCTGCGGCGCCTTTGTCCGCGACTATGGCCACCTGCTTCAACAAGACCCACGCTACGCCGCCAAGGCCGCTCGGGTCAGCGCCCTGTCTCGTGACCTGGTACAGGTGCTGCAGGCCGAGCCACTGGAGCATCTGGGTCTATGCGCCGAGCAGCGCCTGGCATTCCACTGCCCCTGCACCCTGCAGCACGCCCTCAAGCTTGGCGGCGCGGTGGAAGGTCTGCTGGCCCGGCTGGGCTTTCATCTCACCCAGGTGCCGGATAGCCACTTGTGCTGCGGCTCGGCCGGCACCTATTCACTGACCCAGCCGCAGCTGGCGCGCCAGCTGCGCGACAACCGCCTCAATGCCCTGGAAAGCGACAACCCACTGGTCATCGCCACTGCCAACATCGGCTGCCAGCTGCACCTCGGCGGCGCCGGTCGCACGCCGGTGCGGCACTGGATCGAAATCGTCGAGGCGGCACTTGAGCCCGGCGCTGTCGAGGCCGCGGAAATTGTGCCCCGCACCTGACGCGGATCAAGGCGATGTTCAACCTGGTGCCTGTAATTTCGGAACCCTCCTACCGAAAGTACGGAAGCTTCTAGATTGTTGCCCCACCCTCGGCAAAACATCATCAGGACTGGAGACGTGACCGCCGCCCCGGCGCGGCCAACCCCATCCAGACGAGGCCATGCCATGCCCGCAAATGCTCATCGCCCTACCCGCGAACTGCGCCACACCCTGCGTCAACTGTTGGCCCACGAGGTCAGCAACCCCGACGACAACCCGCACCTGTCCGGGGTGCGGTTCTTCTGCGCCACCGATGAACACACCCGCCAGCTGATCGAGCGTGTCGAGCTGCTCGCCAGCGAAGCCTTCTTCGATGCCAAGGGCCGCGCCATCCCCGCGCGCATGCGCGAAGCAGCGGTGGATGGCGTGTGCATCCAACAGAAACGCAAGGCCTGCGAGGACGAGACGGTGATCCGCATCGCATTGCCGGAAAAAGGCTACATCACCATCAGTACCGCTCGCCTGTGAACACGCCGTCCCTCTCATGGAACTGCACATGACTTGTTGATTTAGCAGGAACCTGTGGGAGCGGCTTTAGCCGCGAACACCGGCAAAGCCGGTGCCATCCACCGCGTTGCTTGCTTCGCGGGTAAACCCGCTCCCACAGGGTATGCCACTCGCTCTCGGGTATTATTCCCTGCGCGATCGTCAGTAGGGCCCCTTGCAGCTTTGTCGATAAAACCCGAAGCTTTTACACCCCCTGCGCTTCGGACCCCCTGCCCCGATGGAACTGCACATCCGCCTCGAAGGCCGCAAAGGCCTGGCCGACCAGCTCTACCAGCAACTGCGCGCCGGCATCGACAGCGGCCACCTGGCGGCCGGCACCCAACTGCCACCCACGCGCCTTTTGGCCGAGCAGCTGGGGGTTTCGCGCAAGACCGTGGCCGAAGCCTACTCGCGCCTGACCTACGACAACCTGCTCAGTGGCGTGGTCGGTCGCGGCACCTTCATCACCCCGCGCCACACGCCGCGCCAGAGCGACAGCGACAACATCCCCCTGGCCGCCGCCGAAACCCTCGAACGCTGGCGCCAGCGCGCCACGGTATTGGGCCAACGGGCGCTGGACGCGCCGTCGCGCTACGACTTCATCGGCGGCGCCTCGAGCAAGGCGCAGTTCCCCTACGACCACTGGCGCAGTTGCATGAACTACGCCCTGCGCCGCAGCCAGCGCCACCCCGACCGACAGTTTTCCGCCCAGGGCCTGCCCGAGCTGCGCGAGGCCATCGCCCACCAGATTGCCTTCACCCGCGGCATCCAGTGCACCGCAAGTGACGTGCTGGTATGCAACGGCGCCCAGCAGGCCCTAGACCTGATCGCCCGGGTACTGGTCGAACCCGGCTGCAAGGTGGCCATGGAGGACCCGGGCTACCCACCGGCGCGCCAACTGTTCCTGGCCCTGGGCGCGCGCCTGCAGTCGGTGGCGGTGGACGACCAGGGGCTGTGCGTCGAGCAGATCGAGGACGGCACCCGGCTGATCTACGTGACACCCTCGCACCAGTTTCCGCTTGGCATGCCCATGGCCGAGCCGCGGCGCCAGGCGCTGCTGGCGCGGGCTGTCGAGCTCGGCGCGCTGATCATCGAGGACGACTACGACTGCGAGTTCCGCTACCAGGGGCCAGCCGCCGAAGCCTTGCAGCGCCTGGATCGACATGGCCTGGTGGCCTATGTCGGAACCTTCTCCAAGACCCTGCTGCCGGAGTTGCGCCTGGGCTACGCGGTGCTGCCACCGGCCGTGCTGCAGGCCGCCTGCGTGGCCAAGCACCTGAGCGACTGGCACAGCCCGACCTTGCAGCAATGGGCCCTGGCCCGCTTCATCAGCGAAGGTCACCTGAACAAGCACATCCGTCGTTGCCATGAGGTGTACAGCGCCCGCCGCGAGCGGATCCTGGCACGCCTGGGCGGCGACCTGGCGCCCTGGTTCGACACGGTGCCGGCCAGCGCCGGCTTTCACCTGAGCGCGCTGGCCAAGCCCGGGGTGGATATCGAGCTGTTGATCAACCTGGCGCGCAAGGTGGAAGTCGGCCTCTACTCGCTGGCCCCGTTCTTCAGCGAAGCGCCGGTCAGGCCGGGACTGCTGTTCGGTTTCGGTGCCATCGAACTGCTGGACATCGACCCGGCGCTGGACCGGGTCGGTGACACCCTGCAGCGCCTCAGTTGAGCGCTGCCTCAGCGACTCGTCCCTCACGGGCGATGGCCCGGGCATAGCCTTTCGGAGCGAAACGCACGGTCACCAGCAGCATCGCCAGCACGGTGCAGGCCAGCAGGGTCCAGGAGGCCTGGAAGTCGCCGCTGACATCACGCAACCAGCCGGTGACGTACGGCACGATACCGGTGACGATGAAACCTACGCCCTGGACGAAAGCCGCCAGGCTGCCGGCTTCGCCGGGCGTGCGCAGGTGCTCCAGGGTCAGCGTCAGGCTGAGGCTGAAGCACGCGCCCAGGCCCAGGCCGATCAGCGCCACCCACAGGCCCATGGCGCTGGCTGGCGCCAGCAGCAGGCCAAGGAAGCCCGCCAATTGGATCAGCAAGGCCAGCCACAGGCCCGGCCGCCGATCAACCAGACGCCGCAGCAGCAACGGCAGGCCCAGGGCACCGCAGACCTGGAAGATGGTCATCAGGCCAACCAGCTCGCCGCCGCCCTGGGCCGTGCCGCCGTGCTCGAGGTGATAGGCCGGCAACCAGGCCACCATGCTCGTATAGCCACCGTTGATCAGCCCGAAATAGAGCGCAAGCAGCCAGGCCCGGCGGTTGCCGAACCAATGGCCGCCCCCGCCACCGGCCAGGCTGGGTGCATCCTGGCGCGGGCGCAGGACGGTCCACGCCACGATCGCCAGCAGCGCCGGCAACGCCCACAGGCCAAGGCCGAACTGCCAATGGCCGAAGTGCGCGGTGATCGATGGGCCAAGCACCGCCGCCAGGCCACCGCCGCTCATCAACGCCGCCGAATACAGCCCCATGGTCGCCGCCAGGCGGCCGGGGAACCAGCGGTTGACCAGCCCCGGCATCATGCCCTGCACCACGGCGACACCCAGGCCTGCGACCACCGCACTTACGATCAGCGCCCAGGCGCTGTCCAGTTGCAGGCGCCACAGACACGCCAGGGCGATGGCCGCCAGTCCCGCCAGCATGCCGCCATGCTCGCTCAGCCAGCGCCGCAGCCAGGGTTGCAGAAGCGGTACCAGGCCCATGCACAGCACCGGCAACGCGGTCAGCAGCGCCGCCTGCTGGTAGCCCAGGCCGGTGCTCTGGCGCATCGGTTCGAGCAGTGGGCCAATGCTGGTAAGAATCGGCCGCAGGTTCAACGCCAGCAGCACCACCAGCAACAGGTTCAACGCGCCCCTCATGCTTCGCCGGCCTGCTGCCATTCACGGTACAGGCCGCTTTCACCCGCCGGTTTCAGCGGGCGCAGGGGCAGGCTCTGCTGCTGTGGCGGGCGGGCCATCTGCGCATACACTGCGGCGGTGGACAACCCATAGGGCTCGCCCTCGTCGTTGTCGTAGGCGAACCAGGCGCGCTCGATGCCGCACAGGTGCATGGCGGCCAGGCACATCGGGCACGGATGGCCGCTGGCGTAGATCTCGGCACCGTCCAGGCGCGCCCGGCCAAGCACCTGGGCGGCCTGGCGGATGGCCTGCATCTCAGCGTGGCTGGTGGGGTCCTGGGTGCTGTGGATCTGGTTGACGGCACGGGCGATCACCTGCCCCTGGTGGACCAGCACGGCGCCGAAGGGGCGGCCACCGGCCTGGATATTGGCGCGGGCAAGCTCAAGGGCCTCGCGCATGAATCGATCTGCGGACATGAAACGGTTCTCAGGTGAAGACCTGCCCATTATCCCGCCTCGGCCGCCCTGGCAGAAATGAAGAGATTGGATGCCTGTCAGTGCCCATCCGAATGACGGATTGGCCTCCTGGCAAAGCGCGGGATTGGCTATTCGGCGCGGCGCGAACTGGCCCTAAGGTAGTGCCACTTTCCTCTTGTCGAACTGGAGCCTCACCATGCATGACCGTATCGAATGGGCCAAACACTCGCCGGAAGCCTACAAGGCCATGATCGGCCTCGAGCAGGCGCTGGTCGCCTCGGGCCTTGAGCATTCACTGCTCGAGCTGATCCGCCTGCGCGCCTCGCAGATCAATGGCTGCGCCTACTGCGTCAACATGCACGCCAACGATGCGCGCAAGGCTGGTGAAACCGAAGCACGCCTGCAGACCCTGAGCGTCTGGCGCGAGACCCGCTACTTCAGCGAGCGCGAGCGGGCGGCCCTGGCCTGGGTCGAAAGCCTGACCCGCCTGGCCGAGCGCGGCGCGCCGCAGGACGAGTACCAGGCGCTGCTGGAGCACTTCAGCGCCAAGGAGATTGCCAACCTGACCCTGGCCATCGCCACCATCAATGCCTGGAACCGCTTCGGCGTGGGCTTTGCCATGGTGCCGGCATAACAGCTCAAGGCGCCTGCAACGGTACCGCCCGGGCCAACTGTTCACGCAACCACTGATGCGCAGGATCGCGGTGCACCCGCTCCGGCCACAGCATCAGCATCTCGAAGCCCGGCACCACCAAGGGCGCCTCCACCACCCTGAGGGCCGGGTTCCCGGCCACCAGGCGCGGCGGCAGCATGGCCACCAGGTCGCTGGCGTGATGCGCCCATCCCGTTCCGGCGGCAGAACGGTGGGGATTATGTGATTCCGGCGTTGCCCCTGCGGCCAGAGCTTGCGCCTGGCCGGGATGGATTGGGCGTGCATGTTGCCGACTAGGCGGATACCAGGTGTCCGTCACAACCCTTGCAGCGCCTGTCAGATCGAGCGCCGCCCGCGCGGCGCATCGCGGCACAAGGCCGCTCCCACATCTGTTTCGGGCCAGTCAATCCTGTGCTCTTACCTGGTCCGCCTTGTTGGTCCGACGCAATTTCAGCGTGGGCATTACTGTCGCCTCACCTGTCTCAAGACATGCGCCAAGGCGGGCAACCATGGCCTGACAGGTTCGGCACGTTGCAACAAATGTAGGAGCGGCCTTGTGCCGCGATGCGCCGCGCGGGCGGCGCTCGATCTCATAGGCGCCACAACCCTGTCGGCGAACACCATCGACCACTGCACTGACACAATTATTTTCACCGTATTGATAAATGAAATATTTCATGTCATGTTCTTCTCCGTACCCAGGCCCCTCCCAAGCAAGGCCCTGGACGGTACGCCCCACCCACCGGAGTCAAGAACATGAACAAGACAGGACTTCTCGGCGCGCTGGCACTCTGTGCCTGCAGCGCATTGGCCCAGGCCGACGAAGGCAGCCTGCGCCTCGGCATCGAGGCCGCCTACCCGCCCTTCTCCTACCGCACTCCCGAAGGCGAGCTCGCCGGCTTCGACTACGACATCGGCAATGCCCTCTGTGCACAGATGCAGGTCAAGTGCCAGTGGGTGATCCAGGAGTTCGACGGCATGATCCCGTCGCTGAAGGTGCGCAAGATCGACGCGGTGCTGTCGTCGATGTCGATCACCGAGGATCGCTTGAAGTCGGTCGACTTCACCGACAAGTACTACCAGACCCCCGGCAAGTTCGCGATGAAGGCCGGCAGCCGGCTCGACACCCCGGCGGTGGACCTCAAGGGCCGCAAGGTCGGGGTTCAAAGGTCGTCCACCTATGACCGCTTCGCCACCGAGCAACTGGAGCCGGCGGGGGTCGAGATCGTGCGCTACGCCTCGCAGAACGAAGCCTTCCTCGACCTGGTGTCCGGGCGCCTGGATGCCACCCTCGCCGATATCGTCAACACCGAGGAGAGCTTCATCAAGACCCCGGCCGGCCAGGGCTTCGCCCTGGTCGGCCCGGACATCGCCGACCCGCACTACTTCGGCCGCGGCGCCGGCATCGCCGTGCGCAAGGGCGACAGCGCCAACCTGGCGCGGCTCAACGCCGCCATCGCCGCGATCCGCGCCAATGGCACCTACCAGCAGGTGCAGCGCAAGTACTTCCCGTTCGACATCTACGGCCAATAGCGCAGGCTGACGAGGGTTTTCATCATGCTTCACGGCTACGGATCGAGCATTCTCGATGGCGCCTGGCTGAGCATCCACCTGGCCCTGCTGGCGATGGCACTGGCCATCGGCCTGGGCCTGTTCGGTGCGGCCTGTCGCCTGTCCCCCCTGAAATGGCTGGCGGTACCGGGCGAGGTCTACACCACGGTGGTGCGCGGCATTCCCGACCTGGTCCTGATCCTGCTGGTGTTCTATGGCGGCCAGGACCTGGTCAACCGCCTGGCGCTGGCACTGGGTTACGAGCAGTACATCGACATCAATCCCTTCGTCGCCGGGGTCTGCACCTTGGGCTTCATCTTCGGTGCCTACCTCTCGGAGACCTTTCGCGGCGCCTTCCTGGCCATCCCCAAAGGCCAGGCCGAGGCCGGTATGGCCTACGGAATGAGCGCCCTGCAGGTGTTTGTGCGGATCAGCCTGCCACAGATGGTGCGCCTGGCGCTGCCGGGCTTCACCAACAACTGGCTGGTGCTGACCAAGTCCACCGCGCTGATCTCGGTGATAGGCCTGCAGGACATGATGTTCAAGGCCAAGAACGCCGCCGACGCCACCCACCAGCCGTTCACCTTCTTCCTCGCCGTGGCGGCGCTGTACCTGCTGCTGACCAGTGCCTCGCTGCTGCTGTTGCGCGGCGTGGAGAAACGTTACTCGGTCGGCTTCAAAGCCGCCGAGCTCTAGGGGATCTGCCCGATGACACTCGACTATCCGCTGATCTGGCAGAACCTGCCGTTGTACCTGAACGGCATCGCCCTGACCCTCAAGGTGCTGTTGATCTCGCTGGCTTGCGGCCTGGCCCTGGCGATCCCGCTGGGGTTGATGCGGGTCTCGCGCGCGTGCCTGCTGCGCTACCCCGCCTGGCTCTACACCTATGTGATCCGCGGCACGCCGATGCTGGTGCAGCTGTTCCTGATCTACTACGGGCTGGCCCAGTTCGAGGCGGTGCGCCAGAGCCCGTTGTGGCCCTACCTGTCCAGCGCCACGTTCTGCACCTGCCTGGCGTTCGCCATCAACACCAGCGCCTACAGCGCCGAGTTGCTGGCCGGGAGCCTGCGCGCCACGCCGCGTGGCGAGGTGGAGGCGGCCCGCGCCATGGGCATGTCGAGGCTGACGCTGTACAGGCGCATCCTGCTGCCCTCGGCCTTGCGCCGCACCTTGCCGCAGTACGGCAACGAGGTGCTGATGATGCTGCAGACCACCAGCCTGGCCTCGATCGTCACCCTGGTCGACATCACCGGCGCGGCAAAGACCTTCAATGCGCGCTACTACCTGCCGTTCGAGGCCTTCATCACCGCCGGGCTGATCTACCTGGTCCTGACCTTCCTGCTGGTGCGCCTGTTCAAGCTGGCCGAGCGCCACTGGCTGGCCTACCTCGCCCCCCGCAAGCACTAAGGAGCTTCCATGCAGCACATCGACCATATCCTGCCCTGGAGCGCCTGCGGCACCCAACGCTCGCTGCGCGTGCTGCGCTTTGGCAGCGGCCCGCGCAAGGCCTATATCCAGGCCTCGTTGCACGCCGACGAGCTGCCGGGGATGCGCGTGGCCATCGAGCTCAAGCGCCGCCTGCTCGAACTCGAGGCGCAAGGCCGGCTGACTGCGGTGATCGAACTGGTGCCACTGGCCAACCCGATCGGCATCGGCCAGATGTTCCAGGCCACCCACCAGGGCCGTTTCGAGTTCAACAGCGGCAAGAATTTCAATCGCGATTTCCCAGCGCTGACCGAAGCGCTGGCCGCCCACCTGGAAGGCCACCTGGGCAGCGATGGCCAGGCCAACGTGGCAACCATCCGCCGGGCCATGCTCGAGCTTCTTGACGAACTGCCCGCGCCCGACTCGGAGCTCGACGGCCTGCGCCGCCTGCTGCTGCGCCACGCCTGCGACGCCGACCTGGTGCTGGACCTGCACTGCGATTTCGAATCGGTGATGCTGCTGTACGCCATGCCGCAGCACTGGAGCCAGCTGCGCCCGCTCGCCGCCCGCCTCGGCGCGCAAGTGGCGCTGCTGGCCGAAGGCGCCGGTGGAGATGCCTTCGATGAAGCCTGCGCGGCGCCGTGGCTGCACCTGCGCGAATACTTCCCCGAGGCCGAGATTCCCCTGGCCTGCGTGGCGACCACCATCGAGTTGCGCGGCATGGCCGACACCGAACGCGAGCAGTGCCAGGCCAGCGCCGAGCAGATCCTCGGCTACCTCGCCGACCAGGGCCTGATCAGCGGGCCGTGGCCGGCCGCGCCGGAGCATTGCTGCCAACCCACGCCCTTCGCCGGTGCGCAGTATGCCTACGCCGAGCACCCGGGGGTGGTCAGCTACCTGCAGCCGCTGGGCGCGCAGGTGCGGGTCGGCGATCCGCTGTTCGAAGTGCTCGATCCGCTCAGCGACCGCCACAGCGTGGTCAGGGCCACCACCGACGGCATCCTCTATGCCCGCGAACGCCTGCGCTTCGCCCAGCCCGGCCTGTGGCTGGCCAAGGTCGCCGGCAGCACCTCCATCCGCCAAGGTCGCTTGCTCAGCGACTGACCCCTGCGAGTACCGACTGATGAACAAACTGCAAATCCACGACCTGCACAAAAGCTACGGCAACCACCAGGTGCTCAAGGGTGTTTCACTGCAGGCCGACGCCGGTGATGTGATCAGCATCATCGGCTCCAGCGGCTCGGGCAAGAGCACTTTCCTGCGCTGCATCAACCTGCTCGAGCAACCCAATGCCGGGCAGATCCTGGTCAACGGTGAACAGCTCAAGCTGCGCGAGTGCGCCCGCGGCGGGCTGCGCGCGGCAGACCCGCACCAACTGCAGCGCCTGCGCTCTCGGTTGAGCATGGTCTTCCAGCACTTCAACCTGTGGTCGCACATGAGCGCCCTGGACAACGTCATGGAAGCCCCGGTGCACGTGCTCGGCATCAACCGCAAGGAGGCCCGGGACAAGGCCGAGCACTACCTGGCCAAGGTCGGTGTCGGCCATCGCCGCGACGCCTACCCGGCGCACATGTCCGGTGGCGAGCAGCAACGGGTGGCGATTGCCCGGGCCCTGGCCATGGAGCCCGAGGTGATGCTGTTCGACGAGCCGACCTCGGCGCTCGACCCGGAGCTGGTCGGCGAGGTGCTCAAGGTCATGCAGGACCTGGCCCAGGAAGGCCGCACCATGGTCGTGGTCACCCACGAGATGGGCTTCGCCCGCGAGGTGTCCAACCAGCTGCTGTTCCTCCACCAGGGCCAGGCCGAGGAGCGCGGCGACCCACGCGAAGTGCTGGCCCGGCCGCAGTCCGAACGCCTGCGCCAGTTCCTCGCCGGCAGCCTGAAGTAAGCGCCAGGGCGCTCAACGGCTCCGCCGCCGGGCGCCTTGGGATACACTACCGGCAACTTTCAGGGAGCGTCGCGCCGGATGTCGAGCCATACCAGGAACACCACCGTCTACGCCTCTGCGGTCATGCGCAAGCTGTCGCAGAGCCTGGGCGAACTGCCGCCGTCCCTGCGCAAGGTCGCCGATTACATCCTGCGCCACCCGCTGAAGGCCGCGACTCTGACCATCGAGGAGATGGCCCAGGCCACCGCCACCTCACCGGCCGCGGTCAACCGCCTGGCCAAGGCCCTGGACCTGGGCGGCTACAGCGGCATGAAAGCCGAGCTGGTGGCGACCCTGCAACAGATGGTCTCGCCGGTGGACAAGCTGCGCAACGAACTGGCCCAGCGCCCGGGTGGCGAGTTCGGCCTGCATGAGCAGATCCAGAGCGCCAGCAGCAACCTGGCGACCACCGCCAGCAACAACCAGGCCGACGCCTTCGAGGCGTTCGTCGGCTGCCTGCTCGAGGCGCGCAAGGTCTATGTGCTGGGGTTCGGCAATAGTGTCTACCTGGCGGGCCTCGCCGCCTCGACCCTGGTGCCGTTCTGCAAGGACACCTGCGCCATCAGCATGGAAGGCGGCAACGAGAACGCCGCCTACCGCCTGGCCGCGATCACCGAACAGGACGTGCTGCTGGCCATCGCCCTGCCACGTTACTCCCAGGACACCCTGCAGCTGTCGCGCTTCGCCCATGAGCGCAAGGCCACCGTGCTGGCCATCACCGACTCCCCGGCCTCGCCGCTGGCGCCGCTGGCCCGTCATGTGCTGTATGCCACCGCCGATCATCCGGTGCTGACCAGCTCCAACATCGCCGTGCTGGCGTTGATCGAGGGCCTGGTGGCCGGGGTCATGGCGCGCAACAAGGAGGCGGTGAAACTGGCCACCGAACTCACCGAAAGCGTGATGTCGTATCTGCATGTGCCAGGTGACAAGTTCAGCAGAAAGTAGGTGCGCCAGACAGCTGGGTAGATCCCCGTGAATTTACTCCGCTCTCCCTGAGCAGCCTTCGGCACTCAATCGGGGCAACAGGTAATCGAGCAACGCCCGTACCTTGGGCAACCCCTCCCGCCTTTTCAGCCAGACCAGATTCATCGGCAATCCCTGCGAGGTGAGCTGCGGCAACACCTCGACCAGCGTGCCGCACTCGATATGCGTTCGGGTCAGCCAGGTCGGCAGCTGGCCAATGCCCAGGCCCGCCAGGACCGTGTCGAGCATGCCTTCGCCATCGCCGATGGCCAGGTGTGGCTGGACGATCCGCTGCCTGATCTCGCCCGGCAACCCACCGCCCAGGTACCACGGCGTGACCAGACCTGCGGCCTCGCCATAGCCGATGCACAGGTGGCGCTCCAGGGCTTGCTCGTCCTGTGGCGTGCCATGTTGCGCCAGGTAGTCGGGCGAAGCGCAGAACGCCAGGCGCTGGGCACCGAAATACCGGTGCCCCAGGGCCGCAGGCCAGGCTTGCGCGCCGCCGATGCGCACCAGGATGTCCACGCCCTCCTGCACCGGGTCGATGTAGCGGTCGGAAAACGACACATGCGGTTGCAACCGCGGATGCGCCCGGGTGAACGCCACGATCAGCGGCAACACATGCAGTCGGCCAAAGGCGGCCGGCAGATCGATGCGTACCTTGCCGTGGGGGGTGTCGCTTTCGGCGAAGATGGCCTGCTCGGCCTCTTCCAGATCGGCCAGCACGCTGGTGCAGGTCTTGTAGAACAGCGCGCCCGCCTCGGTCAGCGACAGCCTGCGGGTAGTGCGGTTGAACAATCGTGCCCCCAGGCGCGCCTCCAGCCGCGCCACCCCCTTGCTTACCGCCGAGCCACTGAGGCTCAGGCGCCCGGCGGCAGCGCTGAAGCTGCCCATCTCGGCCACCGCGACGAAGACGTCGATTCCCTTCAACCGTTCGGATGCGTACATCAGCCACTCCATTGATGACGAAAATTCCGCTACCGGCGGAATTTATCGCCCAGATCAATCCTGGGTTCTCCAATAGGCTACGGCAAAAAGCAAGGTGGGCCCAAGCGTCTACCTGCCCCCTTCACCTGCCCAGGGACCTGGACCATGACCATTGAAACGCAACCTGCACAGCACACGGAAACCGGCCGCTTGCTACCGGTGGCCACCGCGGTGTTCCTCGGCCTGATGACCATGGGCATGCCGCTGGCCAGCGTGCCGCTGTGGGTCCATGGGCAGTCGGGCTACGGCATGCTCATGGTGGGGTGCGTCATGGGCGTCGAGTCGCTGGCCACCCTGCTCACCCGTCATTTCGCCGGGACCGCCGCGGATCGTCGCGGCCCGAAACGGGCGGTGGTTCTGGGTCTGCTGGGCAGCGCGGTCTCCGGCCTCTGCTACCTGCTGGCCGCGCAACTGCAGGACACCCCTGCGGCCAGCCTGGCGGCCGTCATCGCCGGGCGAATCGCCATGGGCTTTGCCCAGAGCCTGCTGTTTACCGGTGGCAGTACCTGGCCGATCGCCCTGTTCGGCGCAGAGCAGGCCGGCAAGGCGCTGTCCTGGATCGGCATCGCCATGTTCGCCGGCATCGCCTGCGGCGCGGCGGTGGCAGCGCAGCTGGGTGAAGTCGCAAGCTTTGCCTGGGTGTCGGCGGTGACGGCGATCATTCCGCTGTTCGGCCTGCTCGTTGCACTGCGCACGCCGGCGGCCCGCCTCGTCCACGCGTCGGGCGCGTCGATGCCCCTGGCGGCGCTGCTGGCCCGGATCTGGCGCCCCGGCCTGGTGTTCGCGCTGGCAACCGTGGGCTATGTGTCGGTGTCGTCGTTCATCACCCTTACCTACACACACCATCAGTGGAACGGCGCCGGCTATGCCCTCGCGGCGTTCGGCGCCGGTTACGTCTGCGCCCGCCTGTTGTTCGGCGCTCGGGTGGACAGCACTGCGGGGCCGGACATGGCCTTGTCGATGCTGGCCATTGAGGCCATCGGCCAGTTGCTGCTGTGGCTGGCGGCGAGCCCCGCCCAGGCGATGCTGGGGGCGGCACTGAGCGGCTTCGGTGTGTCGATGATCTATCCCTTGCTGGCGCTGGTGGCGCTGCGTGCGGTGCCATTGCACAGCCTGGGGCTGGCCATCGGTTTCTATGACGCCTGCTTCGATATTTCCATCGGCCTGACGGCACCGCTGGCCGGCCTGCTCGCCCGCCAGCAGGGGGTACCCGCGGTATTCCTGATCGGCGTGCTGGCCTCGCTGGTGGCGATGCTAGCCGCGCTTTGCGCCTATCGTCACGTGGTCGATGGTCCCCGGGGCAGTTGCTCGCGCAACCACCCGGCTTGCCCCCTCTACTGCCACTCGCTGGACAGATTGGGCGGCAAAGATTCCTCGACGGAACGACTGATTTCCAACGGGATACAGTCCTGTTGCGGAAACTCATCTGGAATTGTCACAGGCTGCAACCACGAGGCCTTCTTGTCAGCGTTCCAGCCCACACGTTCCTCGAGCTTGGGCGCTATAAGCACCTTACTTCGTTGCGCATCCGTATAGACAACAAGCTCGTCACTTGCAACTCCCTTGCAACTGTTCCTTGCATTGAAGTCAGCAAAATGCGCAATCCGATATATGGAGTTACGACTCTGCTCTTCATCATTAATCCAAGCGTGGATCATCAGTGCAAAAAAAAGCTGTGCCGCCGCACTGATTATGATAGTTACAATAATCGCAACACCATCCCTGGAGCCTGAAAAACTATCGCGCCCCAGCCAAGCGACTATAATCAGGAGCACAGAAATTGCCACAACAAACCAAAAAAACATCCCAAGCGTCTGAAGCGCGGTCACCGCCAACAACGTCATCGGGAAAACCGAAGCATCCACATGAAATATGTCATTGATGGCGATGGCCGCATTGGATTTCGCCAAGAACGCCACATACGAAAAAATCGCCAGCCAGGCCACGAGTGACGCACGCAGTTCTACCAGGTTTCTCAGGACGGTCGTTTCCAATGTCGCGATGAAAACATAGACTCCCAAGAACACGAACACTGCCATCAGACCAAAACCAAGATCCGGATGCCCTTCGTTAACCGACATGAATGCAGCGAAAAGACTCAGAGCGGCAATACAGGAGATCACCAATAAGATGCGCCTGATTACACTAATTTTTCGCCCCTCGAAATCAATATTATCAGCCCGTAGAGCTCTTTCGATTTTTTCCATGGCGTTACGCTTTCCCTCTACTCGGCTGCACCTTGTATCACTGAGACATTGGCAACTAACGCTTCAAGACCTTACTGATATCCACCAGCTTCTTCCCATTGCTTTTGGCGAGTTCGTACATTTCGGTCACCAGCCTATTAACCTCTTCAATCAGTTCGATCCGTTCGCTCTTTGAAGTACTTTTTTTGATGGAATTCAGGCGATTGGTGATAATGCGCTTTCTGCCCAGCAGGCTGTAGTCATTCACGCTACCGTAAATCTCCAAGTAGTCATAGCTCGGAAATTTTTCGGCAATTTCAGAAATATTTACTCCACTCTCCAAAAGTTGATTCATTTCCTTGAGATCATGGGCGGCAATTGTCATTTGGTTCACGTTTCCTTACAAGAATGAAGTCTGCGCTCGCTGAGCCAGACAGACTATTGTCAACAACTGCAGAAAGGTGACACTCTTTAGCCATCATCACAACCTCGGGCGCGATATTGGGGGAGAAACGGATTTATCCATGACGCGCCCGGCTTCGCGGGTGCTCGCGGATAAACCCGCTCCTGCAGATCCGCGCCGCTCAGTCCTTGAGCTTCGCCGCCAACTCCCGGACCCGCTCGAGGTCGGCCTTGGCCACCTTGGCCAGGCCGGTGCCGTAGTCCGCATCCGCCTTGTAGAAGAACGACAGCATGATGTAGCGGCTCTGCTCGTCCGCCGTCGCCAGGGCCTGGCCGAGGCTGTTGATCAGGTCGGTCTGGTCCTTCTTGCCGTAGGAACGGAACAGCTCGCCCGCCTGCTTGAAGTTCTGCTCGCGCTGGATCTTCGCCTGCTGGGTGCTGCCGCTCAGCGGGGTCTGCACGTACCGCGCGTCGGCCTGCTCGTCACGCGGCTGGCGGCGGCTCGGCTGGTAGTTCACGCCGCTGTCGGTGTGCCCGGCGTTCATCGCGCCATCCTGGTTGACGGTGTTGACCTCAGCCCGCGGGCGGTTCACCGGCAGGCTCAGGCCATTGGCGCCGACCCGGTACATCTGGGTATCGGCGTAGGCGAACAGGCGCCCCTGGAGCAGGCGATCCTCGGACGGTTCGATACCTGGTACCAGGTTCGACGGCGCCATGGCCACCTGCTCGGTCTCCTGGAAGAAGTTGTCGACGTTGCGCTCGAGCACCATCTGGCCGATCTTGCGCTCCGGCACGTCGGGCCAGATCTTGGTTGCGTCCAGCGGGTCGAAGTCGAACTTGGCCAGCTCCTCGGGCTTGAGCACCTGGATGTACAGGTCCCATTTCGGCAGCTTGCCCTGGTTGATCGCGCTGACCAGGTCGTGGGTCATGTGGCTATAGTCGCGGCCCTGGACCTGGGCGACCTGTTTCGGGTCGAGGTTCTTCTGCCCTTGCAGACTCTTCCAGTGGAACTTCACGTAGTGCACCTGGCCCTTGGCGTTGACCAGCTTGTAGGCGTGCACGCTGTTGCCGTCCATCTCGCGGTAGCTGGCCGGCGTGCCTTCGTTGGAGTACAGCAGGGTCAGGGTGCGGGTGGCTTCCGGTACATGGGAGAAGAAATCGAAGCGGCGCGAATCGTCATCGGGGTTGCTGCGCGGGTCCGGCTTGAAGGCGTGGACCATGTCCGGGAACTTGATCGCGTCGCGGATGAAGAAGGTCGGGAAGTTGTTGCCGACCAGGTCCCAGTTGCCATCAGCGGTGTAGAACTTGGTGGCGAAACCGCGCGGATCACGCAGGGTTTCCGGCGAGTGGTTGCCGTGCACCACCGAGGAAAAGCGCACGAATACCGGGGTCTTCTCGCCGGGGCGGAACACCTTGGCCATGCTCAGGTCGCTGATGTCGGCACTGGCGGTGAACTGGCCATGGGCGCCGGTGCCGCGGGCGTGCACCACGCGCTCGGGGATGCGTTCACGGTCGAAGCGCTGCAGCTTCTGCAGCAGTTGCACGTCCTGCAACAGCACCGAGCCGTTGGGGCCGGCTGTCTGCGAGTTCTGGTTGTCGCCGACCGGCGCGCCGTTGTCACGGGTCAGGGTGGCGGCCTGCACGGATAGCGACAGCAGACTGGCGGCAAGGCTGCCCGCCACCAGCAGGCGACCGGGTTGGAACAGCTTGAGCAAAGGGATCATGGGGTACTCCTAAGGGTTCTTTCAGGCGTCTTGATGCGCCTCGAAAAGGGTAAGGAGCCCGTGACCGATCGCTAAATTGATCCTGCTCATCAGTGCAATTGGTAATTTCAATCCTGTTTTTTATTCATGAATGCTATAGGCAAGCAAAGCTGTCCTAGGGTCTGTACGAAATGTGTCTGCTCGAAGGCCAGACAAGGCGAAACGGGGGGAGGAAGCGGAGTGTACTGGAGTACATGAGCATTCCGAGCCCCGTTTCAACGCAGTATGGGCGAGTGCAGATACATTTCGTACAGAGCCTAGTGTCCTGTCTCGGAAATACGTTCTCTTTTGGCGAGTGGCTTGGGTGTTCGGGCAAGACGCCGCGACAAGTCATAGCAGGGCTATGGCGAGGAGTGGCAACGCCGGCCGGGCGCCCAAGACGCCGCCAAAAGTGAACAGCCTATTTCCGAGACAGGACACTAGCATTGAGCCCAAGCTCACTAGGTGTTCATGCCGAAGAAGTACTGGTTACCCTTCTTCGTTTTATGCATTTCAGGATCGCGCTTGCCTTGCTTGCTCTTGGTCGAACTGGGTGCGTGGACGATAGTGGCGTCGACAATAGTGCCCTGGCGCAACGACAGGCCCAGTCGTCCACTCAGCACCCTGTTTGCTAAAGGACCCTCACGACTGAACTAATCCGATTACGGCCACCGCCCTGCTCATCTTCCGCACCCACAAATACTGAGACCACCTCACTATAGTCCATTACATTATCTGCCCACTCAGCGACCTCTGCGACAAGCCTAACCATTCTGGGCTGCTGCTGAGTTGCACGACTATAAAAATTCGCACTCCAGCCAGTAATCACATGGAACTTGTTACCGCTGGCCACCTTCAGCAATAGATCTTTTTTGACCACCGTGTATTGACGGGTTGCCAGTTCCCCCAATCCATCGAACACCTCTGTTTTAACAGCCTGAGCAGTTGCTTCCGCTGCCTCCTGCGCCAACTTGACAGCTTTACGACTGCTAATAAACATCTGCCGCGCTACCGCGAAGCCATAGCGCTTTATATTCCAAGCTATATTCAAACCCGCCCGCAACGCTTGCGGTGCACTCTTTACCACACGCACTGCAAAGCTGGCGGCCGACTTCAGAAAACGCGCGCTTTGTTTGAAGACACCGGTGAAATTACCGATGGACAACAACCCAGTCACAGCCGAGGCGATCGACAACTTCTTGGCCAGCTCAGGGTTGCTGTCCTCGACCACCACGGAGGCAACCTCCAGCCCCAGCGACGCGACACTCAATGCCGTGAGCGCGGCAAACACCAGCATCGATGCAGTGCCACCCGTCAAGATCGAAGCCCCGATGCCAATCACTGTCATTGCGGCAGAGAAGGCAATGCCACGCCAGCGACTGCCTACCGGGAAGGGCTGGGTATCGCGCAGGCTTTGCTGCAGGCTGGCCAGCATCTGCGACTGGCCCCAGCGACTGATCATGATCGCGCCACTCGGGTCGTGCAGGTTCACCGGGTCCGGGCAATGCCCGTAGTCGTTGATACCGCCCTCGCCGAACGGGCTCAACCAGTCTGGCTGGGTGTGACGGTACACGTTCGGGTCATAGCAGCGGTAGCCGTTGCCGGCGTGATAACTGCCGGTCACCGGATCGCGGCGCATGCCGTTGTAGCCTGAGCTGATGGCGGTCGTGACCTTTCCCTCACCGAACGGCAACAACGGCGTCAACTGCAGCGTCGCGTTCTTGTAGTAACCGGCGACACCGCACTGTGGGTCGTCGATCAGCCAGTTGACGTCGTTGCCTTCATACTCCGCCAACCCTGGGTTGATGCTGCGTTGGCGGCTTAGTGCGCCATCGGCAGCGAACCAGTCTTCGCCGATCAATGTGTCACCGGCGTAGCGTAACTCACAGGTACTCTTGTCCTTGTCCACGTATTGCGCGGCCAGACGCTGGTAACCATCGTAGGCGTAGCTCGTTTGTACAGTGGCGTCGCTTACCTGAGTCAGTTGCCCGCCGGCGTTGTAGGTGAGCTTGCGGGCTTTGCCATCCTCGGTCAGGTAGCCGTTGCCGTTGTGCTTCACTTCCACGGCCTGTTTATCGGTAGTGACGGTCTTCAGTCGTGTAGGGTTGCTGCCATCGTAGGCAAACGCCTGGCTTCGCGTTTTGCCGTCACTGTAGGTGGTGACACACACTTGCAGATTGCTCAGTGCATCCCAGGTGAAACGCTGCGCCTTGACCGGCTTGCCCTGCTCATCGCACGGGCAGTGCTTGCTGTCTTCGACATCGCAGGTGTAGTCGACCAAACGGTTCAGCGCGTCGTATGCAAAGCGTTCACTGCGCACCCGCTTCCCGGCCTCCTCGCTGTGCTTGGCGAGCAATTGGCCGTCCCCGCGCCATTCCAGCTGTTGGGCGAACACGGCCTGGCCGTTGTGGCTGAAGGTGCGCAGGCTTTCCTGGCCGAACACGTCGTGTTCGCTAGCCACCTGCCACTGTGCGCCCGAGCGATTGCCGTGTACCCGGCGCTCCACCAGGCGGCCATGTTCGTCATGGCGGTACAGCACGTCCTCATGGTCATGCCAACTGCGCAGCAGGCGTCCTTGATGGTCTGAGAATACCCGCTGCCAGTGCCCGTCAGCCCGAAGCGTGGCGACCGTCTGGCCGCGCAGCGATTGCCAGATGTAGCCACGGGTGGAACTGCGCGGCGTGGTTTCATCGAGCTGTTGCTTGCCAGGCAGCGGGCTGACGGTCAGGCTGTGCTGCCAGCGGCCGACCTTGAGATCGCTACCCTGTACAGCGCCGCTGCCGCTGGCCAAGGTCGTGACCGAGCCACTGCGGCTGATGCTGGACAGGTTCAGGGTACCCGCCTGGTAGTCGCCTCCGTTGCCCGTTTCGGCCAGTGTCAATGGGGTACTGTCCGGAAGGATTACGTTGTCGCCCTGGAACTTGTATTCGCGGGTGCCGACCTTGCGTGTGCTCAGGGTTGAAATATCTTTGACTGTCTGGGTGGCGACGATCTGGCCAGCAGTAGCGGCCTCGCCATTATCGAACACCCTCAACTCGGTTACGTGGGTGCTCATCGCGTGGTAGGTGCGCTGCACGACGCTTCCATCCGGGCGGGTCTGGTGGGTCACACGGCCAAGGCCATCCCGCTTTAACAGGTGCTTGCGCGCCATGCCATCGACGGTTTGCGTGAGCTCGATCAACCGACCGTTGGCATCGAACTCACGGACGACATCAGCCCTGGCGACACCGGTGGTGCTGCACAGGGTTTCGCTGCGCTTCAGATGACCATTGGCGAGGGTTTCGAGGGTGCTGGTGCTGCGTAGCAACGTCTGCCCCCCAAGGCCCTGCTCGACCGTACCGGCGGTGTCCAACCGGTCGCGGCTCCAAACTTGCCGCCCGGGTATTTGCACCTGCTGCAAGGGCTCACAGAGCGCCAGGCCGCCGGGCAGGTAATCCCACTGCTGATCCACCACCTCGTCGTCATCGCCGGTACCGCGCAGGTCCTTGCGGCTGAAGGGAATGAATGGGGAGTTGCCTGAGCGCCGCCACTCGCTGCGCACCACCCGCTGCAGGCCGTCGAGCCAATCGCGTTGCTCACTACCGTTGTGGGAAGTTGTCAATGCACACAAGCTGCCCTGCTCGATGGCGTAGCTTGTGGTCACGACGCTTTCCGGGACGGTTTCACCATTGGCCTTGAAGCGGTAGCGTTGTTGTTTGATCACCCGGCCGAGGCCGTCGTGTTCAAACTCGGTTTGCACGCCGTCGACAGTTTTGCTCAGGCAACGGCGGCTGAAGCGTGAGCGGGTCTCGCGGCTGACTTCCTGGGTACCTGCCACGGTGCTGACACGCGTGGTGACCTGCAGGCCAGCAGCGGTAGGGTTGTCCTCGAACGCCTGTACGGTGGTCATCTTCACACGCTGGTCGCCCAGTACGGTGGACTGCTCATCGGTGATGGACCAGACCAGCACCTTGCCCTCATTAGGGGTCTTGGGGCCCGGTTCACTGCTCGAAGTGCTGCGTACCCGCCAGAGAATCTGCTCGTCTGGATTGGCCAGCGCCCAAACCACCGTCGCGTCCAGACGATCACCGGTCAGCGTGGCCTTGATGCCTTCCAGGGTCACTATGCTGGTCGCTTCCAGCAGCTGGCGGGCATTACGGGTGACTGACCGGTAGCCGTAGAGCGTCAAGCCCAGCGGGTTGCCTTGGGCATCGCACTGGTACTCGGCCATGAGGGGGGGCGTCGCCCCTTCAGGCACAGCGGGGCAGGACAAGGCAGGGAAGTCTGTGAAACCACTGACCAATGCGCTGGGCGTAAGAGGGTTGGTACCGCTTGCGGTGGCAGGATAATAGCAGCGGTAAATGGCGATATTGTCGGCAGTTGTCAGTTTCTGAACGGTGTGATCTGCACTGTATTCGATCTGTTGTTTGAGTACATTGAAGCAACCTGGAGCAGCATCATTGTGGGCTAATGGAAGCAAGCTTTTGGCCAGGTTGGCATCCATGAATTGACCACCACGGAGAAACTCAACATACGCGTGATCCCCTCCTTTACCCCATGATGGATTATCAGCCACGCAAAGAATGCGCCCTACGGCCCTCAACAATTGATAAGTGGCCACTGCGAATTGCATTTTTTCAACGCTCACCCGCTTAGCCACATCCCATCCATTTAAAACGGTGAGTAACTTGCTTTCTTCACACGCGTCCAGCCGCTGCAGGCAGCACTCAACGGCCAACACTGCAACAAGAAGCTTGATATCCCTTGCGATATGATTTTGATCAAACCTTTCCTTCATCAAGGTAACGAGGGCCGCCTCTGTAAGAAACGCCTCATAGAAAGGTTTAGCCTCAGCCCCAGCCTTAGCCCAAGCCTTAAACTCAGCCTCAGCCCCAGCCTCAGCCCCAGCCTTAGCCCAAGCCTTAAACTCAGCCTCAGCCTCAGCATCAGTCTCAGTCCTAGTCCTAGCCCAAGCCCAAGCCCAAGCCTTAGCACAAGTCATAGCCTCATCCTCAGCCCTAGCCCTAGCCTCAGCCCAAGCATCATCCCAAGCGTCATCCCAAACCTTAGCCCTAACCACACGCGCCCAATCCTGCGCCCGCGCCCGCTTCCACTCCTGCGCCTGCTCCCGATCAGTATTAGATTGGTAATACTTAGACTCACTGCTTAAAATTTCATGAGCCGCCCCCAAGCTCATGGTACAACTCACTAACTCACCGTTTGATTCATTTCCGCACTGACCATTGATCTCAACACAACCCCCAACCGATCGGATGCCGACCAGCATCTCGCCATTTTTTCCGTACTGTTTAAACTCACGTATTTTCTGACTGTGCGAAACCACGTCATAGGATGCACCGCCCTCAACATAACTCCCCGCATAGCTAAAGTCAGTCACCACATTCTCCGCCCCGCCCCCTGGTATCAATAGGTGGCAGGTCACCCTGGGCAACGCCGGCCGCCCATCCTTGAACGTCACTGCCTTCGCTTCATAGTTCACCCGCTCCACCGAGCCATCGAGTTCCCGCAAGCGGTAAAGCACCCGATCAAGCGTCGGATCATCTTCATAGTCACAGTCGACCTGCTGCAACGGGTTGAGCGCAGTTTTATCACCATGGGTACGTGTGAAAGTCCTGAGCAAATGATCATTCAGGATCAGCGTGACCCGGGATTTTTCCAGGTCGCTGGAGGGCCAGACATTCATCTCCACCTGGGCGGCCGTGTAACTGGCGTTGAACAGTTCGACATCACCACTCTTGACCTGGCGTAACAGAAACTGCCCCGCCTTGCGCTGCCAGCTCAAGTCCAACGTTTCACCATAAGGCGAAACGACAGTTGAAGGCAGTAACTGCACAGAGGTCCGTTGGTAGTACGCAATCCGCTCGTCCAGTTCCTTGGTTTTATCACGCCACTTTTCCAAGGCCTCGGCGTAGTCGCCAGCGGCAGCGCCGGAGTAACCCGTCGAACAGAGGATCGCCAACGCCCACTGGGTCCAATGGGATGGTTTGGCGGGGAACTCAGGCTTGGATTTGGCCTTGATCGCTTGGAGCAAGCGGAGGATCTCCTTGCGGAACTCATCATTATGTTCGGCCGTATCGCTGCCTGGAGCGGCGGGTTCGCTGAGGATCTCCTGGCGCCCACTGGGCAGGTCGAGCGTGAAGACGTTGCGTTGCTTGTTGCTGCTTATGAAACAGGCCTTCTTGGCCAGGCGGGTACCCTTGGCCAGGGCCTCCCACTCCTTATCGGTAAAGGTGATGGTCATGCCGTCCGCCAGGGTCAGCCGCCGCTCACGGGTTTCCAGGCTGGCGAAGCGCCAGGCCCAGCCATCACCCAACCCGGCCTCGTTGCCGCGCAGGGCCGAGTAATGCAGGGTCAACTCGCAGACCGGGCCACGCCCGCCAAGGCCTTGTAGCGTCGCCACCGGGTAGTGGGCATGGAACAGCCCGGTGCGCGGGTCGACTCCCGTATCGCTGGCGCCACCGGCGTCGAACACCTCAGAACCGAGGGTATTACCGTAATCCTCGCACAGCGGGCTACTAGGTACGTAGGCAGGTCGGGCTGCGGGAGGATTGAAAGGAACGACTGCCACGTTCTGCCAGAGGTAATCCTCGCCGATGTACCCCACATGGCCGACGGTCAGTCGGGTTGCGTCGCGACAGCTCTCTGGGTAATCCAGCACCAACTTGATAGCGATGCGATTACGACCCTCGCCCCAAGTCACCGAATCGCTCGTGAGCGACTGCACAGCGTAGCCGCTGGGGTTTCTAGCTCCTCTTACATTGAAATACCTGTCGTCTGTTTCCGGATAGCATTCCGCTACTCGGTAGCCCTTTTTGCGGGCCTGCTCGCTGAGGCGAAACACCAGTTCATGCGAACAGCCGGTGATGTACAGCAGCGCGCCATCCTTCGGGTAATCATCCCTGACAGTGACCTGATATCTCGGGGGCACGGTTGGAGCGCTACCTGACAAGGCATCAGTTTCCAACAGGTACTTACCCAACTGACCATCTGACCACTTGCCACTGTCCCCCAGGTTCTCCAGCTCAACCAACAACCCACCAAACCGTGGCTGCCACAACCGCCAAGCCCCCTGCCTCGACTCACCACTCTCCAGCTTGCCATCGTCCCCTTCACGCCCCACCCGCAGCTCGGGCCACGGCTGTTTGCCAATGGCTTGCCCCAGCGCAGCTTCCCACGCGGCCTGGTCAGCCAGATCCTTGGCCAGAAACACCGTATGCCCCAGCAGCTGCTTGCTAAACGGATGCCGCACCGTCACCAGCACCGCATCGTTGGCCGTGCCCCACGCCGAATCCAGCCGCGGCCCGGCCACCCAGTTGTCACTGGCCGGCAACGAGGTGAACACCCGCAGGCCTTCACCACGCTGCCACAGGGTCAGTTGCTTGGCCTTGGCCACCCC
Organism: Pseudomonas sp. NMI760_13; assembly: GCF_021283245.1. Classification (NCBI taxonomy): domain Bacteria; kingdom Pseudomonadati; phylum Pseudomonadota; class Gammaproteobacteria; order Pseudomonadales; family Pseudomonadaceae; genus Pseudomonas; species Pseudomonas sp. NMI760_13. The sequence continues at coordinate 253,641 of NZ_JAJSRC010000005.1, forward strand.
GCTGGCGGCGGGTCTCGGCGCTGCCACGCTGGCGCACAGCCATTGGCCCACGGTCGAGGTGTTGAGCGCCTTCGCCCAGTCCTCCAGCCATTTACCCGCCGCACACTGGGCCTCTGTCGGTTCCCAGCTGAAACTGTCCATCAGCTTATGGGAATAGGCATCGTAGACCCACGCCTGGACCGCCTGCCCGGCACTCAGCGCTTCACCACCCTGCACCTCCTGGCTCGCCCACCAGTTCACTTCGTTCAGGGTCACGCTCAAGCCGGCGCACTGCGCCACCCAGAAAGCATTACCCTCGGCGGCCGGAGTGATGGCGCAGGTAGCAGTATCCAGCACGCCCGCCCGCACCAACCGGCTGTCCCGGTTCAGCTGCTCGCACAATGCCTTGAACCAGGCCTTGCCGGCCTGATTGCTGGTCGGGGTGAAAACATGGTGCTCGTACAGGTGCTGGGTGTTGAGGTCACGTACCTGCAGACACAGGCTCTGCCCGCTGGCCAGCACGTAATCGTCATCGCAGGCCAGCGCCTGCACCAGGTTGTTGGCAAACGGCGCGGTGCTGAACGCGCGGTAGAGGTTGCGGCACCACAGCCGCAAGTCCACCGTACCCTCGCAGGTCAACCCGCCATTCGCGTTCCAGCCGCCAGCGCTGATGCCCTTGCCCTGGGCGACGATAAAGCTGGCGAACGCCTGCGGCCACTGGTCGGCCTTCAGCGCCCCGGCAACCGCGGTGTAGTCGAACCGCTGCAACTCGCCGTCGCGTTCGCGCACCAGGCAGGCGCTGATCACCTCGCCCTCGACCAGGTCGCGTCCGGCACGGATCGGGCACAGGGTGTGCCAGCCCTTTTCCAGCGTGCCCAGGCGCTCAAGCTCGAAGCCTGTCATGTCCGGCAGGTAGCCATCGGGCTGGGTGGTGACTTTAAACGGTACCGCAGAAGACGAAACGTTTTGTGGCGAGGGAGCAGAGGCGGTGTTTGCACTGGCCATTACGGTTCTCCTTGAATGTTCAGGCGAGAAAGACCGGTGCCAGACAGCGAACAGAAGCACCAAAGTTCATTCGATGCTTTATTTACTAGGGCTAGCGAAAGAGGCACAACTGACATAAATGCCAGGTCTCTAGAAATCCACCTTGCCGCGCCCCGCCTTGATCGTCCCACGCCTGGACTTCGAGTCGAGGCGGCGGGTCTTTGAACCGAGGGTCGGCTTGGTCGGCCTGCGCTTCTTCTCGACCTTGCCGGCGCCGATGATCAGCTCGGCCAGACGCTCCAGCGCGTCCAGGCGGTTCTGCTCCTGGGTGCGGTACTGCTGAGCCTTGATGATCAGCACGCCGTCAGCGGTAATGCGGCTGTCGCGCAGCGCCAGCAACCGCTCCTTGTAGAACGCGGGCAGCGACGAGGCCGGGATGTCGAAGCGCAGGTGCACGGCGCTGGAGACCTTGTTGACGTTCTGCCCGCCGGCGCCCTGGGCGCGGATGTAGGTCAGTTCGATCTCGGCATCCGGCAGATGCACGTTGTTGGAGATGGTCAGCATGGTGCGCCTCTTGTGATAGCGCGGCCATTATCGCATCTCCTTGGCGTCCCGGGGTGTCAGGCCTGCGCCATGCGCCGCCGGTACTGCCTGGCGCGCACGGCGTCGGTCCATTGCTGGCGCAGCAAAGCCCACAATGGCGATACCCCGGGCTCGGGCGCCTTGGCCTCGCTCAGCCTGCGCAGCTGGAACTTGACCATGGCCATGTTGCCCAGCGAAGCCAGCGCCTTGTTCTTCCAGGTGATCGGGCGCAGTTCCGGCACCACCGTCTCCCCCGCCTGCCAGGCGCGGGGCAAGGCCGGCGCGATGGCCAGGGCGGTGCCGATGCCGACCATCTCGACGCCGCTCTGCACCACCTGCTCGGCGACCGGTCGACGGCGGATGCCGCCGGTGACCATCACCGGCATCTTCGCCACCGTGCGGATGTCCCGGGCGAACTCCAGGAAGTACGCTTCACGCGCAAGCGTGCGGCCATCCCGGGCCTGGCCCTGCATCGCCGGCGCCTCGTAGCTGCCACCGGACAGTTCCACCAGGTCGACCGCCAGCTCATTGAGCAGGCATACCACCTGCCGGGCATCGTCGGCGCTGAAGCCGCCACGCTGGAAGTCCGCCGAGTTGAGCTTGACCGCCACGGCGAAGCCGGGCGACACCACCGCGCGCACCGCCTTGACGATCTCCAGCAGCAGCCGCGCGCGGTTGTCCAGGGAACCGCCCCACTGGTCGGTGCGCTGGTTGCTCAGCGGCGAAAGGAACTGGCTGAGCAGGTAGCCATGGGCCGCATGGATCTGCACGCCGCTGAAGCCGGCCTGTTCGGCAAGCCGCGCGGAGCTGGCGAAGCGCCGGATCACCTCGTCGATCACCTCGGCAGGCATCGCCCGCGGGGTGGCGAAATGCCTGGACATGTTGCCCAGGTCCAGCGCCACGGCCGAGGGTGCCCAGGTCTGCTGCCCGAGGCTCGCCGGCATCTGCCGGCCGGGGTGGTTGATCTGCAACCAGAACTGCGCCCCCTTCGAGCGGCCAATGGCGGCCCACTGGCGAAAACGCTCCAGGTGCCGGTCATCTTCCAGCACCACGCCGCCGGGGCCGGTCATGGCGCGCTGGTCGACCATGACGTTGCCGCTGATGAGCAGACCGGCGCCGCCCTGCGCCCAGGCCTGGTACAGGCGCATCAGCCGGTCCGAAGGGGCATGGTCGGCATCGGCCATGTTTTCCTCCATGGCGGCCTTGGCGATGCGGTTGGGGACGACCGCGCCATTGGGCAGGGTCAGGGGGGAGAACACGTCCATCGGCAATACCTCGAAAAAGTGGCGTGCCGCAGACGTTAGCCTTGAAGTCAACTTTAAGGTCAAGCCCTGGGTTGGCGAAAATTTGATCATTGACTCTCAAGTTGGGTTGAACGTTAGGGTGATTGCGCAGCGACAGCCCTTACCCCCCCTGGAGATACCGCACCGTGAAACTCGCAAGCGCAACCGCCTTGGCCGGCGCCCTGCTGATGCCCGTCACCCACGCCGCCAATGGCCTCCCTGAACACGCCGAAACCACGCAGATCGACATCGCAGGGCTCTCGGTGCCAGTGCTCAAGGGCGGGCTGTACGACCGTTACCGTTCCAACCCGCCGCTGGCCGTGATCCAGGCCGAGGCGCCGGGCATCGACCTGAGCTGGTTCAAGGGCCTGGAGAAGACCCGGGTCGACATGGGCTTTACCTCCTACTCGCCGAACTTCTACTACAGGAACAGCCGCGTCACCGCCGTCTATACCGCCGACCTCGACCGCCTGCGCGCCCTGATGCCCGCCGAAGTGCTGGAACAAGTGCAACCGTTACAGGTGTGGCCGGAGCGCGGGCTGGTGGCGTTTACCGCCTACACCTACGACTACTGCGACAACGACAGCTACAACGAGATCGCCCTGTCGATCATTACCAGCAAGCCCGGCAAGGCGAATCTCGGGCCTTTCTCCCTGGTCGGCCAGTCGATGGCCAAGGATTTCTGGGGTTATGTGCTCAAGCTGCCGGTCAATACCGAGCTGGCGCGGGTGCGCGGCGTGGTGGGCTACAACCTGCCCAAGTGGCTGACCGCGATCGACCGCCGCGAGGATGCGCGCGCCGTGACCTACGACATCGGCGACGCGCAGAGCGGCAAGGTGGACGTGATCTTCAGGGCGAAGAAGCTCGAGGGGCTGTCCGCTGAACCAGGCCTGGTGACCAACAGTTTCACCAACCTCGACCACCAGGGCCGGCTGGCCTACGGCTACGCCACCTCGCGCCAGACCCTGCATGCCTCGAGCATGAGCGGGGATTCGGCGCAGCTGGTGCTTGGGGATGGCGAGCTGTCGCGCTATATCCGCGATCTGCAGCTGGGACGGATGGTCAAGTACGAGTATGTGCCTGAGTTCCAGAGCGCGCTGTATGCGCCCAGGCCGCTGGCGGCGCTGGGCTCGAGCGACTGAGACGGAACTGACGGTGCTCGATTCCTGTAGGAGCGGGCTTGCCCCGCGATGAGGCCGGCCATGACTATGCAGTGGCATGGCACCGGCCGAGGCCGGTGTTCGCGGGGCAAGCCCGCTCCTACAAGTCAGTAGCTCGCCGGGCCTTGTCCTGGGCAAGCTCCTCGCGCAACCGCTCCAGCACCCGCTGCGAGTTGTCCACGCAGGGCATGCCTTCAGGCTTGCTCTCGATCCCCTCGATCACCAGCAGCAACTGCGCCTTGTTGCGCGCCAGGCGCTCCTGCAGCCGCTCGATCTCCTCGACCTTGCGCCTGAGCCCGCCGAGCAGTTCGTCATGCTGCCAGCCCTTGCTCTTGGCAGGCAGCAACTGGCGGATCTCCTCCAGCGAGAACCCGGCAGCCTGGGCGTTGGTGATCATTTCCAGCACCCACACCGCGTCGGCGTCGTAGTCGCGATAGCCATTGGCCTTGCGTTCGACCGAGCTGATCAGCCCGCTGGCTTCGTAGAAGCGGATACGCGACGCGGCCAGCCCGGTAAGTTTGGCCAACTCTCCTATTCTCATCCGGCACCTTTGAAATTGCATTGACCTTCAAGCGCACTTTAATCCTAGTGTTGTCCGGTGGCCAGTGAACCATCACCGGCCTGCCCGCTCCACACCCTAGAGACAGGAGAAGCGAAATGGGATACGTCACAAGCAAAGACGGTGTCGAAATCTTCTACAAGGACTGGGGACCCCGTAACGCCCAGGTGATCTTCTTCCACCACGGCTGGCCACTGAGCGCCGACGACTGGGATGCCCAGCTGCTGTTCTTCGTCGCCGAAGGCTATCGCGTGGTCGCCCATGACCGCCGTGGCCACGGCCGTTCGAGCCAGGTCTGGGATGGCCACGACATGGACCACTACGCCGACGATGTGGCCGCCGTGGTCAAGCACCTGGGCGTCGAGGGTGCGGTCCATGTCGGCCACTCCACCGGCGGTGGCGAGGTGATCCACTACATGGCCCGCCATCCCGAAGACAAGGTGCCCAAGGCCGCGATCATCGCCGCGGTTCCGCCGCTGATGGTCAAGACCGACGGCAACCCCGGCGGGCTGCCCAAGTCGGTGTTCGATGATCTGCAGGCCCAGCTGAAAGCCAGCCGGGCGCAGTTCTACCACAATATCCCGGCGGGGCCGTTCTACGGTTACAACCGCCCCGGGGCCAAGGCGGACCAGGGGGTGATCCTCAACTGGTGGCGCCAGGGCATGATGGGCGGCGCCCAGGCACACTACGACGGCATCGTCGCGTTCTCCCAGACCGACTTCACCGAGTCGCTGAAGAAAGTGACCGTCCCGGTGCTGGTGATGCATGGCGACGACGACCAGATCGTGCCCTACGAGAACTCGGGGCCGCTGTCGGCCAAGCTGCTGCCCAAGGGCATCCTGAAGACCTACAAGGGCTACCCCCACGGCATGCCGACCACCCACGCCGACGTGATCAACAAGGACCTGCTGGCATTCTTGCGCAGTTGAGATACCCGTCGGGGGCCGCCGCGCCCCCGACGAGTACTTGATCGAGTAACAACTTTAAAACTTTTTACATATTGGCTACGCGCACTTACAGCTGTTCAACACCCATTAAAATACTTTCACCAAAAACCTCCATATCGGCCACAACTGTTAATTGAATTAACAGGCCACGGGCCAGACAATTAAATACCCCTGCCCCTGGTAACGTCCCGCGTTACCTGGGCATGGTGGTTTCAAACCAACCAGGTACGGCTGCCTTCTCTTGACTCAAGAGTGCGTATGGCTGTGCGCCTGAAACTGCTGTTCGGCCCAACTTTCACACGACTTCTACACCCCGTCACGGGGTGTAAGCCGGGCCCGTCATTAACCGAGGAAACCTATGAACACCCCTGCCACCGTCGCGCTCGACGCTGTCCCTTCAACCCAGGAACGTATCCTGCTGACCGGCGCCACAGGTTTTCTCGGAGGCGCCGTCGCCGCCCGGATGATCGCCGAAGGCCATGCCGGCGCCCTGTGCTTCCTGGTCCGCGCCGACAACCCGGCCCAGGGCCTGCAACGCCTGCGCGACAACCTGAGCCAGCATGGCGTCGATGAGCGCCAGGGCCTGGCGCTGAGCGAGGCGCAGATCATCTGCGGCGACTTCCTCGACACCGCCTGGCTGGCCCGCGAGACCCCGCGGCTGATGCAGGTCGACAGGGTAATCAACTGCGCCGCCGTGGCGTCGTTCTCGAAGAACCCCAATATCTGGCCGGTGAACGTCGAGGGCACCTTCGCCTTTGCCCAGGTGCTGAGCCGCTCCGCGCGCCTGAAGCGCTTCCTGCACGTGGGCACCGCCATGTGCTGCGGCCCGCAGCGCGAGTCGCCAATCAGCGAGTCCTGGGAATTCCCCGAGGCCGCCCAACAGCTGGTGGACTACACCGCCTCGAAGGCTGAGATTGAACGACGTCTGCGTGAGGAGCTGCCCGCCCTGCCCCTGGTGGTGGCGCGGCCGTCCATCGTGGTCGGCCACCGCAGCCTGGGTTGCCAGGCGTCGGGCAGCATCTTCTGGGTGTTCCGCATGGGCTTCGCCCTGGAAAGCTTCACCTGCGGCCTGGACGAACAGATCGATGTGATCCCGGTGGACTATTGCGCCGAGGCGCTGATCGGCCTGACCCTCAAGCCACGCCTGAGTCACGACCTGTACCACATCTCCGCCGGCCATCACTCGGCCTGCACCTTCGCCGAGATCGACGAAGCCTTCGCCCTGGCCAATGGCGCGCAACCAGTGGGCGAGCGCTACCGCAAGGTCGATGTCGACGACCTGAAGTCGCTGGCCAGCCGCTTCGAAGCCCGCATCGGCCCGGCCAACCCGCGCCTGGTGCTGCGCGCACTGCGCCTGTACAGCGGCTTCGCCGACCTCAACTACCTGTTCGACAACAGCCGGCTGCTGGAAGAAGGCATCGCCGTGCCGCCACGCTTCACCGACTACCTGGACGTGTGCGTCAGGTCGTCCAGCGGTGTGAGCATCGCCACGCAGATGCAGTGGGATTTCAAGTAAAAGCCATTCGCCATCCCTGTAGGAGCGGCCTCGTGCCGCGAAAGGGCCGCGCAGCGGCCCCAGCGAATTCTGCCTCTACGCTGAGATCCTGGGGCCGCTGCGCAGCCCTTTCGCGGCACAAGGCCGCTCCTACAGGGAATGCAGCCGCTGGCGGTGATTTACTTAACATGTTCATGAGGCGCATGATCACCACACCTCCTGTGGAGGTCATGCTGTCGCCGTACGCCCTCAGAGATGGACACACTTGGCAGCCTGAAGCAAAACCCTGGCAGCCCCAGGCAAGACACCTACCTGTCGTTAGGTGCTCAATGCCTGCAACCGCCAGCGCTTGTGCAAGCCCTGCTGTCCAACAATTCCAACTGTCCAGGCTGCGCCATGATCAACATCGAAACGCCCACGTACTACACCGCCACCAAGAAGTACAACCTGAGCTTCCCCACCCTGGAAAGCGACATCGACGCCGATGTCGTGGTGATCGGCGGCGGCTTCTCGGGCATCAACACCGCCCTGGAACTGGCCGAGAAAGGCATCACCAACGTCGTCGTGCTCGAAGCACGCTACCTGGGCTTCGGCGGCACCGGCCGCAATGGCGGGCAGATCATGGCCGGCATCGGCCACGACCTGGAGAAGATCAAGGGCAGCGTCGGCGAGAAAGGCCTGCGCGAGATCTTCGAGATCAGCGAACTGGGCGCCGGCATCATCAAGGAGCGTATCGCCCGCTACCAGATCGACGCCGACTTCTGCCACGGCTACGGCTACATGGGCTTCAACGCCCGCCAGGAAAAGACCCTGCGAGCCTGGGAAAAAGACTTCAAGGCGATCAACGGCAAGGATGAGATCCGCTTCCTCGGCGGCTCGGAGGTCAAGCAGATCATCGGCTCCGACGCCTACAGCAGCGCGCTGCTGCACATGGGCGGCGGCCACGTGCATTCGCTGAACCTGCTGCTCGGCGAAGCCCAGGCCCTGGTCGGCCATGGCGCGCGGATCTTCGAGCACAGCCCGGCCCTGGAGGTGCACTACGGCGAGCGGATCACCGTGCGCACCGGACGCGGCTCGGTCAAGGCCAACAAACTGCTGTGGGCCTGTGACAGTTTCCTCAACAAGCTCGAACCCGAGCTGCATGCGCGTACCGTCAACACCTACGCCTTCCAGCTGATGACCGAACCGCTGTCGGACGAGCAGATCCTGCGCATCAGCCCGATCCGCGGTGCCTACAGCGACATCCGCCCGGTGATCGACTACTACCGCGTCACCCGCGAGAACCGTCTGCTGTTCGGCGCCGCCACCCCGTTCGTGGAGCACATCCCGAAGGACCTGAAGGCCTGGAACCGCAACCTGATGCTGAAGATCTTCCCCTACCTCAAGGACGTGCGCATCGACCTGGCCTGGGGCGGACCGATGGCCACCAGCGCCAACCTGTTCCCGCAGATCGGCACCTTGAGTAACCGTCCCAACGCCTTCTACGTGCAGGGCTATTCGGGCTTCGGCGTCACCCCCAGCCACATCATCTGCAAGATCCTCGCCGAAGGCATGAGCGAAGGCTCCAGCCGCTACGAGCTGATCAGCTCGGTCAAGCATGCACGCATCCTCGGCAAGGACCACATCCGTCCGCTGCTGCTGACCGCAGGCAAGACCGTGCATCAGCTGTCGGGCTTCTTCAACGGCCGCCGTTGATTCCTTTTGAACAAGACCAGGAGAACCACCATGACCCTTACCGCCGTCCGCCAGGGTGTGCAACTGTCCGAACTCGACGCCTGGGGCACCGTTGCCGACCTGGGCTCGACCATCCTCGAAGGCGAGGTCAAGTGCTACGGCAAGATGACCCACGGCGCCCCCACCGACCCGGTCAGCAGCGCCTACTTCGGTACCACCCAGGGCAAGTTCCGCATGGTCTACCCGTTCAGCGAGCAGGCGGTGATCGTGACCGGCGAGATCCAGCTGACCGATGAATCCACCGGTCAGGTGACTCGGTACAAGGCAGGCGATGCCTGGTTCGTGACCAAGGGCACGCCGGTGCTGTGGGAAGTGCTGAGCGAGACCTTCGTCAAGCATTACCTGGCGATTGCCTGACGAAACGCCCCCGCGATAGCGGCCGCCGATACATCCTCGTCAGGCAGATTAATACTATCGCGGGGCAAGTCGCATCGGCGCACCGCCGCTCCCACGGGTTCGATGAGTACCTTGTGGGAGCGGCGGTGCGCCGATGCGACTTGCCCCGCGATGACCATTACCGCCCCGGCATCAGGGCCATGGCCCGGAAATCCTTCGGCGACTGCTCGAAGTGCTTCTTGAATGCCCGGCTGAAATGCGCCGAGTCGGTGAACCCCCACTTGTAGGCGATCGAGGTGATCGACTCGCGCTTGAGGAACGGGTTGGACAGGTCGTCCGCGCTGCGCTTCAGGCGTGAGCGCTGGATGTAGCGGCAGACGCTGTCGCCCTCCTCCTCGAACAGGCGGTACAGGTGGCGTACCGAGATGCTCAGGCGTTCGGCCAGGTTGGCCGGGGTCAGGCCCGGCTGGCCCAGCGATTCGTCGATGACCTTCTGCACGTAGCCGCGCAGGCTGGCGCCGCTGAGCCCGGCGAGCGACCCGGGATTGTCGTCGCCGCGCTCGAAACCCGGCTCCAGCAAGGCGATGAACGCCGCCTGCAGCGCCTCGCCCTGGGTTGCCCCGGCCTCATCGCCCTCGCGGCACAACTGGTCCATCAGCAGGTGCAGCATGCGCCCGCAGGCGTTGGTCGAGGAAATCTTGCCGAAGGTCGCGCCCTGCCCGGTCACATGCTTGCGCACCTGTTCGCGAGACAACGACAGCGAGACATGTTCGATCAGGCCGAACGGGGTGATCTCGCACGGGCCCACCGAATCCATCAACAGCAGCTCGCCCGGTGACAGCTGGATACTCACGCCGTCCTGGGTGATCTGCGAGTAGCCCATGCGTTGGCTGACCAAAAAGCAATGCTGGTCGTCGTCGCGGTCGGGGTTGTCGCCAAAGCGGCGGATGGTGCCGGCGTTGGTGCGCAGGTTGGCCAGGGCCAGGCCGGCGCGGTTGTAGGTCGAGATCTCGCCGATGAACAGCGAGCGGTTGAAGGCCAGTTCGGTCTGGAACCGGCCGCAGACCTTCTGCATGGCCGTGGTCCAGCGCTCCAGGCCGTCCAGGGCGGGTCTGGCGTTGCACTGAGTGACGGGTTGGGGCATGGCAACCTCCACACGCGGGCGTTGTTGTTATGCGCTAATTGTTAACATGTTATCAATGAGCGTACAACTATCATTGTTCGCGGGAGGCTTTAGGACGGTGGGAGCGCTTCGCGGCGCAAGGCCGCTCCTACACAAGGATGCGATCGTCTGTAGGAGCGGCCTTGTGCCGCGAAAGGGGCGCGAAGCGGCCCCAGGTTCAAAGATCGCGAAGCATGCGCTCCAACGCATCAAATACCTGCCAGAGGTGCTTGCGCTGTTCTGCGTCGAGGGGAATGTAGCGGCGCAAGGCGGGCATCCGGTTGACCACCTCGCTGGCGCCCATGTGCTCCAGGGTTACCTGCCACAGGCCGTCCTGGCAGTCGATGGCCAGGCGCTTGAAATCCAGGGGCATCAGGATGGCGTGAACCGCTGCGAGACGCGCGTCGAGGCGCTCGAACAAGGCCTGGTCGCCGCCCCGCCGTCGGCAGGTAACACCACTGCGGCGCAGCGCGCCGGTGTGGTGCAGTTCCGCCCGCAACCTGCCCTGGTCGCGGGCAGGCACGCGCAGGATGAACTCGCACATCACCAGGTGCATCAGCAGATGACTCTCGGTGCGCTCACGCACTTCGATCCGAGGGCCATCCTCGCGGTAGGTAAACGATGTTGCGGATTGCAAATCCGTCAATCCCAGGTTTCGCCCCACCCGCTGCAAGGTCGCCCCAGGCCGATATCCAGCCGGGGCGCGCGGGCCGGTCAGGTGTTCAAGCCAGCTTGCCGACATGCTGCACCTGCTCGTTGTGAGAATGACCGGGCTCGGCGGCGAACTCCTTCTCCAGCACGTCCTCGACCCGCGCCGGGCGGAACGGGTTGACCTTCTGCACGCACAGCGTCCAGAACAGCGCATAGGCCGCAGTGGCGCCGAGCATCACGGCGAACGGCTGGTAGACATCGGCCGGGTTCATCCCCGGCGGGGTGATGAACCACATGCCCAGCAGGATGCCGATGCTGGAGACAATCTGCGGCAGCGGGAACAGCGGCGAACGGTAGGCGCGCGGCAGGTCCGGGCGGCGGATGCGCAGGATCACCACCGACAGGGTCACCAGCAGGTACGCGGTGCTCCAGGCGCATACCGCCGCCAGCACCAGGTGCAGGATGTTGTCGGTGTTGCCGCCCAGGTACCAGGCGTGCAGGCACGGGATCAGCGCCACCACCAGGATGCACAGCAACGGCGTCTTGAAGCGCGGGTGCAGGTAGGTGAACACCTTGGGCAGCGCCCCGTCCACCGCCATGCCGTAGAGAATCCGCGGCACCCCGGCCATCAGCGTGTTGATGGTGGCGGCGCCGGCGAAGAGGAAGCCGATGCCCAGCCACACCGGGCCGATATCGCCCATCACCTGCTCGGCGAAACGCGGGATGGCCATGGGCGTGTCCAGCAGGTGCACGCCGCTGGCGGCGTCGAGCACGACGTTCTCCACCTGGCGCTTCATCGCCGCGCCGTAGATGAACATGCAGCTGGCCACGCCGAACAGGCCCAGGGCCATGGCCTTGGGCATGACCCAGGCCGAGCGGCGCAGTTCCGGGGCCAGCGGGGTGACGAATTCGCAGCCGACGAACATGAACATGGCCATGCCCACCAGCGACAGGATGGTCATCAGGTCGGTGCCAACCAGCGACACGCCGAACGGCCCGTCCAGCTCCACGGCCGGCGCGGCAATCAGGCCAAGCACGCCGAACACCATCAGCGTGGTCCACATGCCGAAGGTCAGCACCACTTCGGCGCGGCCAAAGGCGCTCACGCCGAAAGCGTTGAGCACACCGAACACCAGCACGAAGCCCACCCCCAGCAACCAGGATCCGCCAGCCGACTCGGCCAGGGTGTTGAGGTGCTCGAAGTTCACCAGGGCCATGACCCCGGAGAGGATGGTCTCGGCGGTGCCGGCGAACACATGCACGATCAGGTAGGCCGAGAGGGTGCCGGTGATGGCGAAGAAACGACCCAGGCCGCAGTTGATGTAGTCGTAGACGGAGCCGGTGGTCGGCAGGATCGCCGCCGCCTCGGCGAAGGTGGTCGACTGCGCCAGCATCATCACCGCGGCGATCACCATGGCCACGGCGAAGGCGCTGCCGCCAATGCCGAAACCCATGGTCGCGGTGAGGATCACGGGGCTGGCCATGATCAGGCCGACGGTGCTGGCCAGCGCGGTGGGAAAGCCGACGCTGCCACGGTTGAGGTGCTCGGTGAGCTTATTGTTTATTGTCATGGGTAGGCCCTGGGTGGACGAGGGAAAGATGATCGCTTGCCCGGCGCGCCGCAAGTGCTGGCGAACGCCGGGCCTGCCCCGCGATGAGCTTGACACCCATTGCCGGCATTACCCCTTCACTTTGCGGCCTCCTCCCAGGCGGGTCTTGCCACAGCCTGCCGCCGATCTTGCCGCTCCCTGCCAGCCCAGCTGCATGCCCTGGGGCCTGCGTGCCGACGATTGAACCTCGACGCGATCCTCGCCGGTCCTATTCCACCGCCTCGAATGGCAGCCCCACATAGTTCTCGGCAATATTGGCAAGGCCGACCGACGAGCCCAGGTAATACTCACGATCCGCCTCCTGCATCTTGCGGTCCCAATCATCCTGGTGCTCGCCAAAATCGTGCAGCAGCCGGGTCATGAACCAACTGAATCGCTCGCCCTTCCATACCCGTCGCAAGGCCATCGGCGAATACTCGGCCAGCAGGTCGGTGCGACCCTCGCGGTACACCTTGACCAGGATCCGGTACAGATAGTTGACGTCCGACGCCGCCAGGTTCAGGCCCTTGGCACCGGTGGGCGGGACGATATGGGCAGCGTCACCGACCAGGAACAGGCGGCCATGCTGCATGGGCTCGAGCACATGGCTGCGCAGCGGCGCGATGCTCTTCTCCAGCGCTGGCCCCGTGACCAGCTGCGCGGCCACCTCCGCCGGCAGGCGTGCCTTGAGCTCTTCCCAGAAGCGCGCGTCGGACCAGTCCTCCACCCGCTCCTGCAAGGGCACCTGCAGGTAGTAGCGGCTGCGGGTCTGCGAGCGCTGGCTGCACAGCACGAAGCCACGTTCATGGTGGGCGTAGATCAGCTCGTGGTTGACGGGCGGGGTGTCGGCCAGCAGCCCCAGCCAGCCGAACGGGTAGACCCGTTCGTAGACCTTCAGCACATCGGCCGGAATGCTCTGGCGCGCCACACCGTGGAAGCCGTCGCAGCCGGCGATGTAGTCGCAGTCGACCCGGTGCTGGCGACCGTCCTTGTCGAAGGTGAGGTAGGGACGCTCACCGTCGATGGCATGGGGCCGGACATTGTCCGCCGAATAGATGATCGGCGCCCCGCTGGCCTGGCGCGCCTGCATCAGGTCGCGGGTGACCTCGGTCTGGCCGTACACCATCACCGTCTTACCGCCGGTCAGTGCCTTCAGGTCGAGGCGCTGGCGACGGCCATTGACCAGCAGTTCGACGCCTTCATGCACCAGCCCCTCACGGTCCATGCGCTCGGCCACCCCGGCTTCGCGCAGCAGGTCGACCGTGCCTTGCTCGAGCACCCCGGCACGGATACGCCCCAACACATAGTCCGGGGCCTGGCGTTCGACGATCAGCGTGTCGATGCCCGCACGGTGCAGCAGCTGGCCCAGCAGCAGGCCAGAGGGGCCGGCGCCGATGATTGCAACCTGAGTCTTCATTGTTGTTGTCTCGCGATGACGATGCCGGCCGGTACTGGCAATGGCCGTACACCTGCTGTTAGGGTTTGCACCTGTATTTTTACTGGCTAACCTGGCGCGAAACGTGTGATATCTGCGCTAAAAACTGTACTTTTACAAAATTCGTTCGATTAACGGACAGCCTTTCATGAACACCCCGCTCCCCGGTATCCCGCTGTTCCAACTGTACGGCGAACACCACGCCTGGCCGGACACCGACCTGCTGCACTGCGAGTCGATCCCGGCGCGCAGCCGCCTGCACCATTGGGAAATCAAGCCGCACCGGCATGCCGAACTGTTCCAGCTTCTTTATGTGCAACGGGGCGAGGCCCAGGTGGAGATCGAGGGCGAGCGCCGGGTGATTCGCGAGGCGGCGATCCAGGTGGTGCCGCCGCTCACCGTGCATGGCTTTCGCTTCAGCGCCGATATCCAGGGGCATGTGCTGACCTTCGGCACGGCCCTGGTGGTCGACCTGGAGCAGCGCCTCGGCGCGCCCTTGAGCGTACTGGCGGCCCCCCGCTGTTACCCGCTGGGCCAGGACCGTATGCGCCTGCACGGACTGATCGACACGCTGCAGCAGGAGTACCAGGGCAGCGCACCGGCGCGAGGGCCCATGCTGCAGGCGCTGGTCACCGCGTTGATGGTCTGGATTCACCGCCAGCAGCGCGCCCTGCCGGCGCGCAATCAGGACGAACGGGACCAGCAACTGCTGGGGCGTTACCTGCGCCTGGTCGAGGCGCATTACCGCGAGCACTTGGCCGTGGACGTATTCGCCGGTCGGCTGGGCATCACCAGCCTGCAGTTGAACCAGCTGTGCCGCACGCTGGCCGGGCAATCGGCGTTGCAGGTGATCCACCAGCGCCTGCTGCTCGAGGCGCGGCGAAACCTGGCGTATACCCGCATGAGCATCGGCCAGCTTTCCGACAACCTGGGGTTCAGCGATCCGACCTACTTTGCGCGGTTCTTCAAGCGGCTCGATGGCCAGACGCCCAAGGAATATCGCAGGTCGGTCAATACCTGAACTTGCGCAGTCCCGGTAGGAGCGGCCTTGTGCCGCGAAAAGGGCCGCAGAGCGGCCCCGGCGATCTTTGCTTAAAAGCTGAATCCTGGGGCCGCTCAGCGGCCCTTTCGCGGCACAAGGCCGCTCCTACAGAGAGCCAAATCCCTTGGCAGCCTGCTTGACGTATACGTCAACCTGGCATTAGGTTACTCGCATTCCCTCCCCCGAGCCCAAGCATGAGCAGCCAGACCTACAGCATCTCCGACCTGTCCCGCGAGCTGGACATCACCACCCGCGCCATCCGCTTCTACGAGGAACAGGGCCTGCTCAGCCCCGAGCGCCGTGGCCTGGAGCGCATCTACTCGGCACGCGACAAGGTCACCCTCAAGCTGATCCTGCGGGGCAAGCGCATCGGCTTCTCGCTGGCCGAGTGCCGGGAGCTGATCGAACTCTACGACCCCACCAGCGGCAACCAGAAGCAGCTCACCAGCATGCTGGCCAAGATCGCCGAACGCCGTGCCCAGCTCGAACAGCAGATGCTCGACATCCAGCAGATGCACCTGGAGCTGGACACCGCCCAGGAGCGCTGCGAGCAGGCCCTGGCCGCCACCCTGAACCCGTCGCACCCCCACCGTTGATCCGCCACAGGAAGCCCGCCATGTCATTGCCCAAGAATGTCCGCCTGGTCGAAGTCGGCCCGCGCGACGGCCTGCAGAACGAAGCCCAGCCCATCAGCGTCGCCGACAAGGTGCGGCTGGTGGACGACCTCACCGACGCCGGTCTCGGCTATATCGAAGTGGGCAGTTTCGTCTCGCCCAAGTGGGTGCCGCAGATGGCCGGCTCCGCCGAGGTGTTCGCCGGTATCTACCAGCGCAAAGGGGTCACCTATGCGGCCCTGGCACCCAACCTGCGCGGTTTCGAGGATGCCCTGGCCGCCGGGGTGAAGGAAGTGGCGGTGTTCGCGGCGGCCTCGGAAGCCTTCTCGCAGCGCAACATCAACTGCTCGATCAGTGACAGCCTCAAGCGCTTCGAGCCGATCATGGACGCCGCCCGCAGCCAGGGTGTGCGGGTGCGCGGCTATGTGTCCTGCGTGCTCGGCTGCCCCTACGAGGGGCGTATCAGTGCCGAGCAGGTCGCGCCGGTGGCCCGCGCCCTGCACGACATGGGCTGCTATGAGGTGTCGCTGGGCGACACCATCGGCACCGGCACCGCCGGTGATACCCGCCGCCTGTTCGAGGTGGTCGCGGCC
Organism: Pseudomonas sp. NMI760_13; assembly: GCF_021283245.1. Lineage (NCBI taxonomy): Bacteria > Pseudomonadati > Pseudomonadota > Gammaproteobacteria > Pseudomonadales > Pseudomonadaceae > Pseudomonas > Pseudomonas sp. NMI760_13. Next base: position 269,786 of record NZ_JAJSRC010000005.1, read on the forward strand.
CAGGTACCCCGCGAGCAACTGGCCGGGCACTTCCACGATACCTATGGCCAGGCCCTGGCCAATGTCTACGCCAGCCTGCTGGAAGGCATCAGCGTATTCGACAGCTCGGTGGCGGGCCTGGGCGGTTGCCCGTACGCCAAGGGTGCCACCGGTAACGTCGCCAGCGAGGACGTGGTGTACCTGATGCAGGGGCTGGGCATCGAGACCGGGATCGACCTGGACAAGCTGATCGCCGCCGGCCTGCACATCAGCGAAGTGCTGGGGCGCGCCACTGGTTCACGGGTGGCGCGGGCACGTGGCGTGCGCTGAGTCATACGCCTGTCACACAGGTGTGGGCGGAGTGTTACCGCCTACACGCTTTGCAGAAAAAAATCGGGTAACAGGGAAACAATTCGACAGAATTTCACGTGCCAGCTTTCCCTCAAAAATCATCAAACCGTTGATTTTAAAGGACTTTAAAAAGTTGGCACGCCACCTGCTATATCTTTTGGCATAACAAGAACAAAAAACGCGATACCCAATAAAAACAACAGTAAACGGCTCTGACATAACAAGAACAACACGGCAGAGGCGTAGCAAGCAGATTTTTTTGGAGTCGACGTGCTTTCCAGGGGTTTCGACCCCGCAGCCTGACACAGAACAATAAAACTACCTCCAAGGTAGCGGCAGTCAAGGTTGGATCACGTTGCATGAACGCAGGTCAGCGCTCAAAAAAATACGTTTGCTCTTGGCCCCGGTTGGGGGCCCCGCAATGCAGAGACAACCGCCGACAAAAACAACAACAGGCCCGTCTCCAATAATAAGAAAAGAGCAGGCAACAACGCTTATGAGGGGAGCTTCGGCTCCCCTCAGTGCTTCCTGCCCTCCTCGTCTTCCTCACCTTTCTTTTCCCTCGCCTCGCCCTCGACCTTGTCCACCAGCAGCGGCATGCTGGCCAGTACCAGCAGCGCCAGCACGGTGCTCACCAGTGCCGTGGCCTCGCGCCCCATACCTGCGGCCGTACCGATGGCGGCAGTCATCCACAGCCCGGCGGCGGTGGTCAGGCCCTTGACGTGGCTGGCGTCCTGGCCGTTACCCTTGAGAATCGTGCCCGCCCCGAGAAAACCGATGCCGGCGACGATACCCTGGATCACCCGGCTCAACGCCTGCTCGTCGGCGCCGGCCATGCTCGGCGCCAGCACGAACAACGCCGCCCCCATCGACACCAGCATGTGCGTGCGCACTCCGGCCGCCTTGCCCTTGCTCTCGCGCTCGAAGCCCAGCACCGCCCCCAGCAGGGCCGCCATCAGCAGGCGGATCAGGATGCGGGCGACCTCGCGCTCGTCGGTGACATCGGCGAACTCGGTCTGCAAGGCCTCGAGCACCGATTGCCAGAATGTGTCCATCGCTTGCCTCCGGTGTCCCCGATCCTTGTGGAAGATCGCCTGTCGCGCAGTTCGCGCCCCTGTGGGAGTGGGTTTATCGGACCGCCGCGAACACCGGCGCAGCCGGTGCCATCCACCTCTTTGGATTCTTCGCGGGTAAACCCGCTTCCACAGGGTGTGCTTCCCTGTGCGATCTCCTACAGATGACCGCGACACAAGCACCTCGTGCCTTGCACCCCGCCCAACGGCCCCAAGCACGCTGCGACGAAGGTGCGGTGGATAGCCGCAGGCATCTGCAACCAATTGCTCAAGGCTGCTAAATCCAAGGCCTGAGCAAATCAACCCATCATCTGATATGGTTTTTCTCTCAATATCTGGGCCTGTGCTGAAAACAGATCGGGGGCCATAGTGCCCTGGCCTGATCGAGGCCTGATGAGCGATGAACCATGAGCGATAGAATCCCCTTCCGAGTCATCGAGATTGCCCCCGCCGCCAACAAGAGCAAAAGCCAGGTGGCCGATGGCATCCACACCCGCAGCTTCACCGGCTTCTACCGCAACCTGCGGATCGCCTTCGCCGGGTTGCTGTTCGTACTGTTCTTCGGCACCGCCTGGTTGCAGTGGGGCGACCGCCAGGCCGTGCTCTGGGACCTGGCCGAAAGCAAGTTCCACATCTTCGGCGCGACCTTCTGGCCGCAGGACTTCATCCTGCTGTCGGCGCTGCTGATCATCTGCGCGTTCGGCCTGTTCGCCATCACGGTGTTCGCCGGGCGTGTCTGGTGCGGCTACAGCTGCCCGCAGAGCACCTGGACCTGGCTGTTCATGTGGTGCGAGAAGATCACCGAAGGCGACCGCAACCAGCGCATCAAGCTGGCCGCCGCGCCCTGGGGCGTCGAAAAGATCGCCCGGCGCGGCCTCAAGCACGGCCTGTGGCTGGCCATCGGCCTGCTCACCGGGCTGACCTTCGTCGGCTACTTCACCCCGATCCGCCCACTGGCCGCCGAGCTGTTCAGCTTCGAGCTGGGCGGCGTTGCGCTGTTCTGGATCCTGTTCTTCACCGGCGCCACCTACCTCAATGCCGGCTGGCTGCGCGAGGCGGTGTGCATGCACATGTGCCCCTATGCGCGGTTCCAGAGCGTGATGTTCGACAAGGACACCCTGGCGGTGGCCTACGACCCCAGCCGCGGCGAAGCCCGTGGCCCGCGCAAGAAAGGCAGCGACCCGCGCAGCCAGGGCCTGGGCGACTGCATCGACTGCACCCTGTGCGTGCAGGTCTGCCCCACCGGCATCGATATCCGCGAGGGTCTGCAGATGGCCTGCATCGGCTGCGCCGCCTGCATCGACGCCTGCGACGGGGTGATGGACAAGATGAACTACGCCCGCGGCCTGATCGGCTACAAGTCCGAGCACAACCTGCAAGGCGGCAAGACCCACTGGCTGCGCCCTCGCCTGCTGGGCTACGCCGCCGCGCTGACGGTGATGATCGGCGCCCTGGTGGTCGCCCTGCAGATGCGCCCGATGGTGTCGATGGACGTGATCAAGGACCGTGGCCTGTTCCGCGAGAACGCCCTGGGCCAGATCGAGAACATCTACCTGCTCAAGATCATCAACAAGACCCAGGAACCGCAGCACTATCGCCTGCGCCTGGTGGACGCCGATGGTTTCGAACTGCACGGGCGCACCGAGTTCACCATCGCCGCTGGCGAAATGAGCGAGCTGCCGGTGTCGGTGGCGATGCTCGCCGACCGCCCGAGCAGCAGCTCCCAGGAGCTGACGTTCGAGATCCAGGACAGCGACCAGCCGGGCATCCGCAGCACCGCGCACAGCCGTTTCGTCGCGCCGATGAATCGCTGATCCCTTAAACTGATCACCACCTTGCCTGCCCAGACCATAATGAAACGCTACGAACGATTCGCCGACGACATTGCCGAACTGATCCGCTCCGGGGTGCTTGGCCCCGGCCAGCGGGTGCCTTCGGTACGCTACGCCAGCCAGACCCACGGGGTTAGCCCGTCCACGGTGTTCCAGGCCTACTACCTGCTGGAGCGGCGCGGCCTGATCCGCGCCCGGCCGCGCTCGGGCTACTTCGTCAACGCCCATGCGCCGCGCCCGTTCAGCGAGCCGCAGCCCCAGGCGCCGGCCAGCGAGTCCACCGATGTCGATGTCAGCGGCCTGGTGTTCTCGATCCTCGACTCGATCAAGGATCCGCACACCGTGCCGTTCGGTTCGGCCTTCCCCAGCCCGACCCTGTTCCCCCTGCAGCGCCTGTCACGCTCGCTGGCCAGTGCCAGCCGGGCCATGGACCCGCGCATGGTGGTCACCGACCTGTCGCCGGGCAACCCGCAACTGCGCCGGCAGATCGCCCTGCGCTACATGGTCGCCGGGCTGATGTTGCCGATGGAGGAACTGCTGATCACCAACGGCGCCCTGGAAGCGCTGAACCTGTGCCTGCAGGCCGTCACCCAGCCCGGCGACCTGGTGGCCATCGAGGCACCGGCCTTCTATGCCTGCCTGCAGGTGCTCGAGCGCCTCAAACTCAAGGCGGTGGAGATCCCGGTGCACCCGCGCGAGGGCATGGACCTCGGCGTGCTGGCCCAGACCCTGGAGAAACACCCGGTCAAGGCCGTGTGGTGCATGACCAACTTCCAGAACCCGGTGGGCGCCAGCATGCCGGAGGCCAAGAAACAGGAACTGGTCGAGCTGCTGCGCCGCCACCAGGTGCCGCTGATCGAGGACGACGTCTACGCCGAGCTGTACTACTCGCAGCAGGCACCGAAACCGGCCAAGGCCTTCGACACCGAAGGCCTGGTGATGCACTGCGGCTCGTTCGCCAAGAGCCTGGCCCCCGGCTACCGGATCGGCTGGGTGGCGGCCGGGCGCTTCGCGCAGAAGATCGAGCGACTCAAGCTGATGACCTCGCTGTGCGCCTCGATGCCGGCCCAGGCGGCGATCGCCGATTACCTGCAGCACGGCGGCTATGATCGCCACCTGCGCAAGCTGCGCTACGCCCTGGAAGGCCAACAGGCCAACATGCTGGCCGCCATCGCCCGCCACTTCCCGGCGCAGACCCGGGTCAGCCAACCCTCCGGGGGCTACTTCCTGTGGCTGGAGCTGCCCGAGCAGATGGACGCCCTGAAGCTGTTCCACATGGCTTTGGCCCAGGGCATCAGCATCGCGCCGGGGCCGATCTTCTCGCCGACCCGGCGCTTCGGCAATTGCATCCGCCTGAACTACGGCAGCCCCTGGGGCGATGCCGCCGAGCAGGCCATGGAGACCCTTGGGCGGATCGTGCGTTCGTTTTGATGGCTTGATGGCTGGGAGCATGGACCACAACTATAGTGTTAGGGTCCATCGGATGGATCCAGCCTATGCCAGCCCCGTTGCCACCTTCAGAGCAGTTGCAGGCCCGTATCCAGACCCTCGAGACGCAGGTGGCGAGGCATGAGCTGGAGTTGGTTTGTTTCGAGTTGTTACGCTCCTGCATGGCCGAAGGCTTCTGTGTCCTGGAACTGCTTGATGGCCCCCAAGGGCCATTGAGCGACTACCGCTACATCCTCAGCAACGACGCCTGCCTGCGCCATACAGGCCATGACAAGCGGATGGGGCAGACCGTACGCGAGCTGATCCCGGACGAAGCCGATGCCTGGGTGCCGCGCTTTGCCGAAGTGCTGCGCAGCGGCCAGCCGGTACGCTTCGAACAGCGCCTGAACGTCACCGACCGTTTGCTCAACGTCGCCGCCTATCGCTTGGGCCCAGCCAGTGACAGACGAGTGGCCGTACTGTTTACCGGTGTCCCGGCCAGCGAACAGGCGCGCCAGCTGCTGCACGAACAAACGGAAGAGCGCATGGACAAGGCCGAAACCAACAACAGGTTGCTCGGCGAGCTGGTGGACCACAGCCTGGCCAATGTGTTCGCCGCAGACTGCAACTTACGCCTGGTGGCGATCAACCGCACGGCGCGCGAAACCTTCGAGCGCCTGCATGGCATTTCGCCCAAGGTTGGCGACCATGTCCATGACATCCTGGCAGGTCTGCCACAGATCATGGAGAAGCTCCAACCGATCTGGCCCCGCCTTATCACCGGGGAGTCTTTCGTCGAGATGGTCAGCCTGGGCATGCCTGAGCAGCCCCGACATTACGAAATGCGCTACAACCCACTGCGCGACGGCAAAGGCCAAATCCGTGGCGGCTATCTGTTCGCCTACGACATCACCGCCCGCGTGCAGGAACAGGAGCGCTTGAGGCAGGCCGAGGAAGCCTTGCGCCAGTCGCAGAAGATGGAAGCCATCGGCCAATTGACCGGCGGCATCGCCCATGACTTCAACAACCTGCTCGGCAGTATTCTCGGCGCGCTGGAGCTGGCCGACAAGCGCCTGACGCAGGGGCGTCAGCAGGACAGCAGGCATCTGCTCGACATTGCCCGGCAGAACACCTCGCGCGCGGCTTCTCTGGTCCAGCGCCTGCTGGCTTTCGCCCGCCAGCAGGCGCTGACGCCACAGCCGCTGGATGTGCACCACCTGGCCGCCGGTATGCGCGAACTGATCCGCAGTTCCCTTGACACCCATATAACGTTCGTCGATGCCACCCGCGCCGGCCAATGGCTGGTCTGCGTCGATCCATCGCAGCTGGAAAGCACACTGCTCAACCTGTGCATCAACGCCCGGGACGCGATGGCGCGGGGCGGCACCCTGCGCATCAGCTCCGACAACTGCCAGCTGGATGCCGCGCAGGCTGCAGCCCTTCAGCTCGAAACCGGACAGTATCTGCACATTCAGGTCGAAGATACCGGCTGTGGCATGACCCAGCAGATCAGCGAGCGTGCCGCCGAACCTTTCTTCACCACCAAGCCCCTGGGGCAAGGCACCGGGCTGGGCCTCTCCATGGCTTATGGCTTCGTGCGCCAGTCAGCCGGCCAACTGAGCATCGACAGCTCACCAGAGCGCGGCACCTGCATCCACATGTATTTACCACGTGCTCATGCAGGCAGTGCAGCGCAAGCAGACGATATGCAGCAGGTGATCACGCAAGCAAGGCCCAGGCAACCGCTCATCCTGCTGGTAGAAGATCAAGCGACACTGCGTCTGGTGATACGGGAAATCCTCGAGGAACAGGGCTTGCAGGTTCAGGACTTCGAGAATGGCCGCACGACCCTGTGCGCCTTGGACGAAGGCGCTCGCCCAGACTTGCTGGTGGTGGATATCGGGCTGCCGGGGGATATCGACGGATACCAGGTCGCCAATGCCTGCTGGGCTATCGACGAGCATCTGCCCACCCTGTTCATCACCGGCTACGATGGTGCCATCGATACCCGCCGGATCAAGGGCTCGCCGCCCATGACCCTGTTGCACAAACCCTTCGAACTGACACTGCTGACCAGCAGCGTGGAGCAACTGCTGAACGCCGCGCGAAGCAAGCCCCGCGCAAGGTCTTGAGCCGCGCGACTGGACAGGCACACCGACAGGCGATTAGCGTATCTGACCCCACCTCAACGGATGCCCGCATGCCCTCGCGCGAACTGCAGTCCCTGCGCCTGGAAGTTGAACGCCTACGCCAGCGCAATGCCTTGCTGGAGGCCGAACTGGCCAATCCACCACGGCATGATCCCGACCTGTTCCGCTTTCTCTTCGACACGATGGACGAAGGGTTCTGCGTCATCGAATTCTTCGACGGCCCGCACGGCCCGCTGAGCGACTACATCCATATCCTCGCCAACGCCGCCTATGCCCGCCATGCGGGGATTCCCAACGTGGTCGGGCAGAAGCTGCGCGAGATGGTGCCCGACGAGGCCGACGACTGGGTGGCCCGCTATGGTCAGGTGCTACGCACCGGTGAGCCTCTGCAGTTCGAGCAGGAATTGATTGCCACTGGCCGGGTGCTGTCGGTCACCACCTTCCGGATCGAGCCCGCCGGGAAACACCAGGTGGCGGTGCTGTTCAAGGATGTCACCGAACGACGCCGCGCAGAAACCGCCTTGCAACAACTCAACGACCAGCTCGAGCAACGGGTCACCGCAGCCCTGGCCGAACGCAGCCTGTTTGCCGAGCTGGTCGAACACAGTGTCGCCCGGGTGCAGGTGGTGGACACCGCGTTGCGCTTGCTCGCGATCAATGCCCGTGCAGTCAAGGATTTCGAGTACCTGTTCGGACGCAGGATCAAGGCGGGCGACAGCCTGCTCGAACGCCTGGAGGGATTCCCCGAGGAATGCGAACGATCGGTGGCGCTATGGCGCAGGGCATTGTCCGGTGATAGCTATACCGAAGTGATCGAATACGGTCGCGGCAATGACAGGCGGCATTTCGAACTGCGCTTCACCCCCTTGCGTGACCACACCGGCGGGATTGTCGGTGCCTATCTGTTCGTCTACGACATCACCCGCCAGGTCAGCGAGCAGAAGCGGCTGCTTGAGGCCGAGGAGGCCCTGCGCCAGGTCCAGAAGATGGAGGCCGTAGGCCAGCTCACCGGCGGCATCGCCCATGACTTCAACAACCTGCTTGGCGGCATACTCGGTGCCCAGGAACTGATACGCCAACGCTTGCAGCAGGCCCGTCACGCTGAAATCGCGCCCTTGTTGAACAGTGCCTGTGAATCCGCGCAACGGGCCGCCACGCTGGTGCAACGCCTGCTGGCGTTCTCCCGCCGCCAGACCCTGCTGCCCCAGGCCACCCGCCTGAGCACGCTGGTAGGGGGCATGGAAGACCTGATCAGCCGCAGCGTCGGCCCGGCCATCGAGGTGAGCAGCGATTTCGAGCAGGAAAACGGCACGGTGTTCATCGATCCACCGCAACTGGAAAGCGCCCTGCTCAACCTGTGCATCAATGCTCGCGACGCCATGCCTGCCGGCGGTCACATCGACATCCGCTGCGTCGCGCTGGAGGTGACGCAGGTTACAGCCCAGTCACTGGACCTGCCTTCCGGGCCCTACCTGCGCTTGAGCGTCAGCGACACCGGACGCGGCATGCCAGCGGAGGTGATCGATCGCGCGATCGAACCCTTCTTCACCACCAAGCCCATGGGGCAAAGCACCGGACTGGGCCTTTCCATGGTCTATGGCTTCGTCCGTCAGTCAGGTGGGCAACTGCAGATCTGCTCCCAGCCGGGCGAAGGGACCTGCATCCACCTCTACCTGCCCAGGCATGACACCGTTGCCCAGCCTGCGCCTGCAAAAGCTGCGTCACTGCTGTCCGCTCGCGGGCCCGGAAAGCGGGTACTGCTGGTCGAAGACCAGGCCGCGTTGCGCCTGGTGATCGCTGAAGTGCTCGAGGAGCTGGGCCACCAGGTCGATGGCTACGCCACCGGACCTGCGGCACTCGAGGCAGACCTGGGGTTCGACCTGCTGATCACCGACATCGGCCTGCCCGGCGGCATGAACGGCCGCCAGGTCGCCCAGGCCATGCGCGGGCGACTGCCTTCGATCCCGGTGCTGTTCATCACCGGCTACGATGCCAACGCGGTGCTTGAGGATGGGCCCCTGCCGCAAGGCATGCGTGTACTGACCAAGCCCTTCGACCTCGAAAAGCTGGTGGATCAGGTCGATCTGTTGCTGCGCGACTGACGAGCCTAGGGTCTGTACGAAATGTGTCTGCGCGAAGGCCAGACAAGGCGAAACGGGGGGAGGAACGGCCGGGGTCGCGCCCGACTGTACTGGAGTACATGAGCATTCCGAGCCCCGTTTCAACGCAGTATGGGCGAGTGCAGATACATTTCGTACAGAGCCTAACGTCCGCCACTCAGGTCGATGAAGGTGCCGGTCGCGTAGGACGCCTTTTCCGACAGCAACCACAGGATCGCCTCGGCCACTTCCTCGGGCTGGCCACCGCGCCCCATCGGCAAGCCCGGCTCGAGCTTGCTGACGCGGTCCGGGTCGCCGCTCAGGGCATGGAAGCCGGTGTGTATGTAGCCCGGCCGCACGCCGTTGACCCGCACACCCTCGCCGGCTACTTCCCTGGCCAGGCCCACCGTGAAGGTGTCCAGGGCGCCCTTGGAGGCGGCATAGTCGACGTACTCATTGGGCGAGCCCAGCCGCGCGGCCATCGACGACACGTTGACAATCGCCCCGCCCTGGCCGCCATGGCGGCGGGCCATGCGCAGCAAGGCGTGCTTGGCGCAGAGGATCGGGCCGACCACATTGGTCTTCATCACCTTGAGCAGGCGGAACTCGGACATGTCCTCGACGCGACTCTGCTGGCCGATGGTGCCGGCATTGTTGACCAGCGCGGTAACCGGCCCGAGCTCCTGGTCGACGCAGCGGAACAGCCGCACCACTTCGTCCTCGACGCTGGCGTCGGCGCGCACAGCAATGGCCTCGGCGCCCAGCGCACGGACCTGCGCCAGCATCGCCTCGGCGGCCTGGTCGTCAGCGTGGTAGTTGATGCAGATGCGGTAACCCTGTTGCGCCGCCAGCAATGCGGTGGCGGCGCCGATGCCCCGGCTGGCGCCGGTGATGACGATGACCTTGTCCATGAGTCTGCCAAGTAGCCAGGTAAAGGCCTACAAGATTAGGGGAAATGCCATCATTTGAAAACGGGGCAGGTGCTGCATGGACAGGATCATTGGTTCAATGCCCCGCCGAAGCCGGCCCGGCCTTGGCGGTAAAGGGCGGCTTGGCCAGCCATACCAGCAGGATCAACCCGGCGAACACCCAGGTGAGCAAGGTGAAATAGTCCACCGTCGACATCATGTAGGCCTGGCTGTTGAGGATCTGTTCCAGCTTCGCGTAACTCTGCGGAGTGGCCCCGCCCAGCTGCTCCAGGGTCTGCCGGGTGGCCGGATCGAAGCTGCTGATGTGCTCGCTCAGGTAGGCGTGGTGCTGGTCGGCCCGGCGAATCCAGATCCAGGTGGTCAGCGACGCGGCAAAGCTGCCGCCCAGGGTGCGCAGGAAGGTGGCCAGCCCGGAACCGTCGGCGATCTGGTGCGGCGGCAGGTCCGACAGCAGGATGCCCAGGGTCGGCATGAAGAACAGCGCCACGCCGATGCCCATGAATAACTGCACCAGGGCGATGTGCAGGAAGTCCACCTCGTTGGTGAAGCCGGCACGCATGTAGCAACTGGTACCGATCGCCAGGAAGGCGATACCGGCCAGCAAGCGCAGGTCGAAGCGATGGGCGTACTGGCCGATGAAGGGCGACATGAGCACCGGCAGCAGGCCGATCGGCGCCACCGCAAGGCCCGCCCAGGTGGCGGTGTAGCCCATCTGAGTCTGCAGCCATTGCGGCAGGATCAGGTTGATGCCGAAGAACCCCGCGTAGCCGCCCACCAGCACCAGGGTGCCGATGCGGAAGTTGCGGTGCACGAACAAACGCAGGTTGACCACCGGATGGCGATCGGTCAGCTCCCAGATGACGAACACCGCCAGGAACACCACCGAGATCAGCGTGCCAATCACGATGAACGACGACTCGAACCAGTCCAGGTCGTTGCCTTTGTCCAACACCACCTGCAACGCGCCGACACCGATGATCAGGGTTAGCAGGCCGATATAGTCCATCGGCTGGCGACTGGTGACTACCGGCCGCGCACGCATCTGCTGGCGCACCACGGCGGCGGCGAACAGGCCGATCGGCACGTTGATGAAGAAGATCCACGGCCAGCTGTAGCTGTCAGTGATCCAGCCACCAAGGATCGGCCCGGCAATCGGCGCGACCACCGTGACCATCGCCAGCAGCGCCAGGGCCATCCCCCTTTTCGCCGGCGGGTACACGGCGATCAGCAGGGTCTGGGTCATCGGGTACAGCGGGCCGGCCACCACGCCCTGGATCACGCGGAACAACACCAGCTCGGGCATCGACTGGGCGACGCCGCACAGGAACGAGGCCAGCACGAACAGCAGCGTGGCCCAGATGAACAGCTTCACCTCGCCGAAGCGTCGGCTGAGCCAGCCGGTCAACGGCAAGGCAATGGCGTTGCTCACCGCGAACGAGGTGATCACCCAGGTGCCCTGCTCCGAACTCACGCCGAGGTTGCCGGAAATGGTCGGCAACGCCACGTTGGCGATGGTGGTGTCGAGCACCTGCATGAAGGTCGCCAGCGACAGGCCGATGGTAGTCAGCAACAGGCTCGGCGGGGTGAACTGCGCGGGGGCCTGCTGGCTCATCGCTGAGCCGTCTTGCCGGTGGCGCTGTTCTCGTGGATCAGCCGGGCGATCAGGTCGTCGGCCTCGACCAGCTGACGGTCATACACCTGGGTGGTGTAGCTGGCCTGCTGCGGTGGCTGCTGGGCCAGGGCCGGGCCGCTCTGGTCGTGCAGGTCGACCTCGGTGACGGTGGACAGGCCGATGCGCAGCGGGTGCTTCTTCAGTTGCTCGGGATCAAGGTGGATGCGCACCGGTACGCGCTGGACAATCTTGATCCAGTTGCCAGTGGCGTTCTGTGCCGGCAACAGGGCAAAGGCGCTGCCGGTGCCCGCGCCGAGGCTGTCGACGGTGCCGGTGTACCTGACTTCGCTGCCGTACAGGTCGGCGGTGATCTCGACCGGCTGGCCAATGCGCATGTCGCGCAGCTGGGTTTCCTTGAAGTTGGCGTCGATCCACACCTCGTCCAGCGGGATCACCGCCATGGTTGTCGTGCCCGGTTGCAGGCGCTGGCCCAGTTGCACGGTGCGTTTGGCGACATAGCCGGTCACCGGCGCCACCAGCGTGGTGCGGGCATGGTCGAGGTAGGCCTGGCGCAGGTCTGCTGCGGCGGCCATCACTTCCGGATGCGAGGAAACCACGGTGTCGTCGACCAGCGCGGTGCTGGTGTTGAGCTGTTGGCGAGCGCTGTTGACGGCGGCCTGGGCCACGGTCAGGTCATCGCGGGAGTGGGCGACTTCCTCGGCGGCAATGGCGCCGCTGTCGGCCAGCACCTTGCGTCGGTTGTAGTCCTGCTGGGCCTTCTGCAACTCGGCCTGGCGGGTCTGCAGTTGCGCCTTGAGCGAGTCGACATTGCTGTACAGCCCGCGCACCTGGCGCACGCTGCGCGCCAGCTTGGCCTCGGCCGACTGCAGGGCGACCTCGCTGTCGGCCGGGTCGAATTGCAGCAGCACCTGGCCGGCATGGACCAGGTCACCGTCATCGGCGCCGATGCTGGTGACGGTGCCGGTCACCAGCGGGGTGATCTCCACGACATTGCCGTTGACGTAGGCGTCGTCGGTGCTTTCGTACCAGCGCCCGACCAGGCTGTACCAGGCCCAGGTGCCTGCACCGGCAAGGACCAGTATCAGCAACAGGGCGAGCAGCCAGACCTTGCGCTTGCGTGTGTTGTCAGGCGCGGGGGCCGGGGTGGAGGTGTCAGCGGGAGTGGCCATGACAATACCTTGGAAGATGCGTGACAGGGATCAACGATCGCCGAAGCGGCGGATCGTCAGGGGGTCGCCGGCGTTGATCAGGACCTTGGCGAGCAGTTGCTCGAGGGTCTTGAGTTCCTCGGGCTGCAGCACGCCGACCAGTTCGTTCATCGCCGCCGCGCCGACCTGCGGGAGGCGGTCGGCCAGGCGCTGGCCATCGGCGGTGAGGGCCAGGCGCACCTGGCGGCGGTCGTCGGGGCAGCGGTTGCGCAGGATCAGGCCCTTCTGCTCGAGGCGATCGAGCATGCGGGTCATCGAGCCGCTGTCCAGGCCCAGGTAGCGGCACAGTTCGGCCGGGGTGTCGACCTGGTACTGGGTGACGATGATCAGCACCTTGAACTGGGCGGCGGTGACGCCGTCGGCTTCCAGGTGCCAGTCGAGGATGCGGTCCTTGAGGAGTGCGGCGCGGCCGAGCAGCATGCCTATGGCGCAGGTCTGGAAGGTTTCCGGGGTGTAGTGGGGCATTGGGGCTGCTCGTTGAATTGTGTGAAAATATTACTGCTTAGGCAGTGAATGTCAAAGCTTTGATTAGGGGGCTAAAGGAATTTTTTTGTTTGGAGTCAGGATTGGATGTGATTGTTTTGAATTTTGCATTCATATTCTTTGAATATGTCGACATCTAGTCACCTTTCCGCCCTTACGGCGGGTCCCTTTTTGAAGGATCAAAAAGGAACCAAAAAATCCTCGCTCCATTCATACGGCCCCTGCGCTGCGCTCCGGGGTTCCCTCGCTCCGTTCTTGCTCCCGGGAGGACCGCGCTGAACGCCCCATCCTGGGGCGCAGCGCTTGACGGCCATCCATGGCCGTCACCTCCCTCCGCAAGAACTCCGCTCGGCCTCCTGAAGTCGCAATTGGTGTTGCCTGGACTACCGCGCGCTTAGAAGCAAGAGCAAGAGCAAGAGCAAGAGCAAGAGCAAGAGCAAGAGCAAGAGCAAGAGCAAGAGCAAGAGCAAGAGCAAGA